>JAICWE010000038.1 GCA_025934955.1 Gemmatimonadales bacterium
CCCAACAGCACGTCGAACGCGGAGTCCGCGACGGCGCGCTCGGCCGGCCCGACCGGCGCCGGTGACATCCGCGCGGGCGGCGCGTCGCTGCGCCATACGCCCGCGCTGGTCCGCACGTAGAGCGTGCGCCCGTCGCGCGACCATGCCGCGGCCTCGATCCGCGGCGGCCGCTTGCCCGGAATCCGGAACTCGCGCTCGGCGCCGTTCACCAGATTCTCCAGCCAGAGGTGCGGCGCGGTGTCGGCCGGCGCCGTGGCGCGGATAAAGGCGACGACCGCGCCGTCGGGTGAAAGCACCGGCGAGCGCTCCAGCACCGGCGTGAAGGTGATCTCGAGGAGGTCGCTGCCGTTGTCGCGCGCGGCGAAGAGATCGCTGCCGCCGGGCGCGTCCGCGACGAAGATGAGGTAGCGGTCAACGCCGACTTCCATGTGATGGCGGAAGGGCGAGAGCGTCGGGCTGCCGCAGGCGGTGAGTGTGACGCCGAGGGCGGCCGCGGCCGCGAGTGCAGGCAAGCGCCCGATCACTTCTCCGCGCTCACCGTGCTCTGGAGCAGCCACCAGCCGTCGGGGTCTACCACTACCGCGGCGTCCTTCGCCGCGTCGCGCACCCGCACGGTTGTCTCGGGTCCCTCGACATCCGCCGTTACCCGCTCCGTGCCGGCCTGGAGCTGGAGGTTCGGGATGCGATACGTCCCATAGAGCGGCTTCTGGGTCTGCCGGATGGTGACCACGAGGTCGTGGCCCTTGCGGCGGGCGCGCACGTCGAGCACCGGGTAGCCCGGTTGCAGCAGCGCCTGACGGAAGAACCAGCCGAGGTCGGCGCCGGCGGCGCGGCCCATGATGGCGGCGAAGTCGGCGGAGAGCGCGGTGCTGTCGCGATAGGTGTGGTAGTACTCGCGGACGCCGCGGAAGAACGCCGAGTCGCCGACCAGCCCGCGCAGCTCGTGCAGGGTCCAGGCGCCCTTGGGGTAGTTGTTGGTGTTGAGCAGCTTCATGAGGTCGCGGGCGGCGGTGTCGATGATCGGCCGCTCGGTCGCGGGCGAGTGGAAGATCTGGGTGGCGCCGCCGCGCATCGCCGCGCGGAACGCGCTGTCGCCGTCAGCGTGGCCGAGCCAGAGCGCGGAGAAGTAGGTCGCGAAGCCCTCCGAGAGCCAGAGGTGGTGCCAGTCGGCTTCGGTGACCGCGTCGCCGAACCACTGGTGCGCCGTCTCGTGCGCCACGGTGCCCTCGTCCAGCCGGCGCATGGCGTACGCCTTCTCGTCGTAGAAGATCGCGGTCGCGTTCTCCATCCCGCCGAAGATGGTGTTCGACTCGACGTGGGTGAGCGACGGATAGGGGAACGGTCCGATCAGCCCGCCGAAGTAGTCCACGATCGCGGCGGCGCGGCGGAACGGACCGTTCACGGCCCACGCCGAATCCTGCGGGTAGGTCCACACCGCGACCGGCACGCATCGCGCGGCGCAGTCGGCCTTGCCCATCGGCGTCCGCGCCATCCGCGCGATGCCGACCACCATGGTGTATACCGGGATCGGCGTGTCCAGCACGTAGTCCCACACCACGTTGCCGTACGCCAGCGTGTCCACCTGCTTCAGCGTGCCGTTGGCGATCACCTGATACGCGATCGGCGCCTGCACATGGAACTCCACCGTCGCCTTGTCGCTCGGAATGTCCTGCGAGGGGAACCAGTCGTGGGCGCGGTCGGGCCAGTTGTCGGCGAAGAAGCCGCGGTCGCCGTAGGCGTTAGGCCGGATGATGAGGCCGTCGCGCGGCGTGCCGTGGTAGCGCACCCGCGTGGTGATCGTGTCGCCGGCCTGCTTCTGGTGCGGAATGACGATGAGGCCGTTGGGCCGGCCCCAGAGAGTCCGGCCCACCTTGTCGCCCGGCTTCGCGTCGGCCGCGACCCGCACCACCCGGAACACGCTGTCGAGCTCCATCACCACCGGCGCGGTGGAGGTGAGGCGCCACGTCGTCTGCACCTCGCCGACGATGTGCTTGGTGGTGTCCTCCACCGCGACGGTGATGTCGTAGTGGAGCGCGTCGTGTCCCGGGTGCAGCGTGTCGGGGCGGGCGGCGAGCGGCGCCTGGAGCTGGGCGAGGATCAGTGCGGTCAGCAGCATGGGAGCTCGGTCAGAGGGCGACGTCCGCCGCGAGGCGGGCATCGCGGATGGGCGCGATGAAGTCGCGGACGCAGGCGACGTGCGCCGGATGGTCGGCGTAGCCCCGCACGGCGGCCATGTCGTCGAGCTGCACCACCAGGACGTAGGGCCAGTCGGCGGCGCTCGGCGCGAGGTTGGGGCCGTAGGAGATGGCGCGGATCTCGGGGATCTGGTGCTGCAGCGCGAGCAGTCCGCGCTCGGCGGCCGCGAGCTGGGCCGCCGTCGCATCGGCGCGGTAGCGGAACAGCACAAGGTGATGGATCACCGGAGCGTGGTCCCGTAGAACGAGAGGATGCGGGCCCACGCCCGCTCGACCTGGGGGCCGTCCGATCCCTGGCGGCCGGGCTTGAGGAAGCCGTGGCCGGTACCGGGATAGACGTCGTACTCGTAGCGCTTGCCCGACGCGCGCATCCGGGCGGTCACCTCCGGCAACGTGGCGTCGATCCGCTCGTCCTTCTCGCCGTAGACGCCGAGCACCGGCGCCTTGATCCGCGCGATCGCGGCGGAGTCGGGCGGCGGGCCGTAGCACACCACTGCGGCGCGGAGCTGCGGATTGTTGGTGGCGTAGCGGAAGCTCTGGCCGCCGCCCCAGCAGAAGCCGATGGTCGCGACGTCGCCCTTCCGCACGGCGGGCAGCGTGTCCACGTAGGCATAGGTCGCGTCGAGGTCGGCGGTGATGCGCTCCGGCTCGAGCGTGGCTACCAGCTTCCGCCCCGAGTCGGGACTGGCCGGCGAGGTGCCGTACTTCGACGAGAGCAGATCCGGCACGATGGCGACGTAACCGGCCTTGGCCAGCCGGTCGGCGACGGTCGGCTCCCAGTCGGTGAGTCCGAAGATCTCGTGGATGATGATGATCGCGGGCGCCTTGCTGCTCCGCTCGGGGTACGCGACGTACGCACGGATCGAGTCGGCGCCAGGCCGCGGGATGCGGACCCACTCGCCGTGCGTCGTGGCGACGGCGGCACCGGCCGTGTCCACCGCGGCGCCGGGTGACGAGCCGCCGGGATGGCAGGCGAGTGCGGCCGCGGCGACGGCGAGCAACCGGCCGGTGTGGCGGAGCAGCGTCGGCATCTCATCCTCCTCGAGGCATCATACGGCGGTGACCCGCTCAGCTCCGGCCGAACAACCTCCCCAGCATCCCGATGCCCGCGGCCGCGCGGAGCGCATCGGCGAACTCGCTCATCGAAGCGTAGCGGTCCGCCGGCTGCACCGCGAGCGCCCGGGTGATGACGGTCTCGAGCCTGGCCGGCAGATCGGGGCGCACCGCGCGGATCGGCTTGGCCTCGCTGCGGAGCCGGGCGAGCATCGTCTCCTGCGCGTTCTTGCCGGTGAAGGGGAGCTGCGCGGTGAACAGCTCGAACGCGAGCACCGCGAGCCCGTACACGTCGCTCCGTCCGTCGAGCGGCTTGCCGCGGATCTGCTCCGGGCTCATGAACTCCGGCGTGCCGAGCACGATCCCGGTCTGGGTCAGCTTCCGCAGCTCGGCGCCCGCCTCGCGCGCCTTGGCCAGCCCGAAGTCCATCACGACGGCGCGGAAGCCGCCGGGCACCGCTCCGTCGGGCACCAGCATCACGTTCTCCGGCTTGAGGTCGCGGTGCACCACGCCGAGCTCGTGCGCGTGCTGAAGGCCGCGGCACATCTGCACCAGGAGGTTGATGCCCTCCTCCACCGGGTACGGCCCCCGCCGGTTCTCGTGCTCATTGAGCGGCTCGCCGGCGAGATACGGCATGACCAGGTACACCAGCCCGTCGCCGGTCTGCCCGAAATTGAGGATGGGGCAGACGTTGGCGTGCGACAGCCGCATGGCGATCGTCGCCTCGCGCCGGAGCCGCTCGACCGACGCCGGATCCCGCGCCAGCCGCGGGATCAGAACCTTGATCGCCACCGTCCGCTTGCTGTCCAGCTCCTCGGCCTGATAGACGTACGACATCCCGCCCTCGCCCAGCCGGCGGCTCACGTGATAGCGGTTGTCGAGGACGTGGTCCGTGAGGGTGGCGGGAGTCGGGGCCGCCGCGGCCGCATGCGCGACCGCTTCGACGGCCGGCGCCACGGGCCGGACGACGTTAGGCGGGATGCCGGCGACCGGGCGGGGCGACGGCGCCGCCGGGACGTCCACTTCCACCAGCGGACTGCCGTCGTTGACGCAGAAGCGCGCCGGCGCCGAGTAGGCGCGCTGGCAGCGGGGGCACCGGCGGTTGCGAGCGGTGTCGCTCAATCGCGGAACCGGTTGCGGCCTTCGCTCTTTGCCCGGTAGAGATGCCCGTCGGCGAGCTTGAGGAGCGACTGGCCGTCGCTCACCCGCTCGTCCGGGTAGGACGCGACGCCGATGCTGATGGTGACGCGCACCGCCGCGCCGCCGTCGCCGAAGTCGTAATCCGCGACGCGTTTGAGGATGCGCTCGGCGAAGCCGCGGCTCTCGCCGCTGGTCGTCTCCGGCAGGAGCGCCACGAACTCCTCGCCGCCGTAGCGCGCGACGATGTCCACCGAGCGCTGTTCCCGCCTCAGGAGCTGCGCCAGCTGCTTGAGCACTCGATCGCCCACCAGATGGCCGTGGGTGTCGTTGATCTGCTTGAAGTTGTCAATGTCTATCATCATGCCGGTGAGCATCGTCGCGTAGCGCGCCGCCCGATCCATCTCCTGCTCCAGCCGCTCCATCAGCGCGCGGCGGTTGTAGCAGCCGGTGAGCGGGTCGGTCTCGGCGAGGTGGCGCATCTGCTCCTGGCCGAGCACCGCGGTCTCCAGCTCGTAGGCCCGCTCCAGCGACGCTACCGCGGCGCGGATCACCTGCTCCGCGAACGCCACGTCCTGCTGCCCGAGCGGCAGCTCGTCGGTGGTGGTGCGGAGGAAGAAGACGCCGGCCTGTTGCTCCCGGAGCGTGAACGGGATGGCGAGCGCCGAGCGGGTCGGCACCGAGTGCCCGCGCGACTGCCAGTCGGTGCGCACCTCGTCGTACAGGGGATCGGACGCGACGTCCTGCACCAGGAGAACGGCACCGCTGGTCAGCGCGTGACGGATCTCGGGGTAGCGGGCCAGGTCCACCGTGAGATCGTGCAGCGTCGGGTTCTCGTAGGCGGCGACGACGGTGGCGCGCTCGTCCTCCGGCTGCGCCAGCAGGATGGAGCAGCGCGGGATCCGGAGCGCCGTAGCGACGCGGCGCACCAGGATCTGATAGATCTCGTCCGGCTTGAGCGTGGACGTGACTTCCTGCAGGATCTCCACCATCTCGGTGCGCGAGCGGGCCTCGGCCCGCGCCTGGTTGAGCTCGCGGCCGACGCGCAGATGCGCCTTGACGCGGGCGAGCAGCTCGCGCACGCGGAACGGCTTGGGGATGAAGTCGTTGGCGCCGAGACCGAGGGAGCGGACCGTCGCCTCCTCCGGCGGCATGGACGAGACCATCAGCACCGGCAGGTCTTTCCAGCGCGGGTCGGTGCGCACCCGCTGGAGCAGCTGGAGCCCGTCCACCTTCGGCATCATGATGTCGAGCAGGAGCAGGTCGTACTGATCGGTGACGAGGTGCTCGAAGAGCCGCTCGCCGCCGGCGAGCGCGGTCACCTCGTACCCGTTCTCCTGGAGGATCCAGGAGAGCGTGCGGGAGAGAACCGGGTCGTCGTCGGCGACGAGGATCTTGGGAGCGATCGTCATGAGGGACTCGCGTGCACCAGCCGTTCGAAGAGCGAGGATTCGACGTTGCCGCCCGAGACCACGGCCACGATGGGACCGGAGCCGCGCGTCGCCCCGGGAATGCGTCCGCCAAGCAGCGCGGCGGTGGTGACGGCGCCGGATGGCTCGACGGTGAGCCGCAGTCGCTCAAAGATATAGCGCACGGCGGCCCGGATCGCATCCTCGTCCACCGTGACCGCCTCCCGCACCACCGGCCGCATCACCTCGAACGGCAGCGTTCCGATGCGCGCGGGCAGCAGCCCGTCGGCGATGCTCGCCGTCGAGTCGAGCGACACCGGGTGTCCCGCCGCCAGCGCGCGCGCGAGCTTCGGCGCACCGGCCGGCTCGACGCCGATCACCCGCACCGCCGGTTTGAGCCGCCGCACGGCGGACGCGATCCCCGCGATCAGTCCGCCGCCGCCCACCGGCACCAGGATGGTCCCGACCTCCGGGCACTGCTCCAGGATCTCCAGTCCGCAGGTGCCCTGGCCCGTGATGACGTCGACGTGCTCGTAGGGCGGCACCAGGGTCAGTCCCCGTTCGCGCGCGAGCTGCTCCGCGCGCGGCTGCCGCTCGCTCCGATGCTCCACCAAGACGACTTCGCCACCGTGGCGCCGCACGCCGTCCACCTTGACCGGCGATGCGTCGGCCGGCATGACGATCACCGCGGCGACGCCGAAGTGCCGCGCCGCCCAGGCGACCGCCTGTCCGTGATTTCCGCTGGAGTGGGTGACGACGCCGTGGATACGTTCGGCATCGGGAAGACGGGCGAGCGCGGTGAAGGCACCGCGCACCTTGAACGCGCCGATGGGATGGAGCTGCTCCAGCTTGAGCGCCACCGGCGCGCCGAGGCGCTCGGTGAGATCCGGCGCGTCGAGGAGCGGCGTGCGCGGCGCGACCGCGGCCAGGGCGGCGGCGGCGGCGCGGAGATCGCCCAGCGACGGGGTGGGGTCAGTCACCCGCGGGCGCGGCTTCGTCGGCCGTGACCGGCTCGGTGCCCTCGTCCTCCTTCACCACGCGGGCGACGTCCACCAGCGTATCGCCGTCGTCCAGGTTCATGACGCGCACGCCCTGGGTGTTCCGCCCGATGACGCGGATGCCGTCCACCGGCACGCGGATGATGACGCCGTGCTTGGTGATCATCATCAGCTCGTCGTCGGGGATCACTTCCTTGAGCGCGACGATGGGGCCGGTCTTGTCGGTCACCTTGAAGGTGATGATCCCCTTGCCGCCGCGCCGCTGCACGCGATAGTCGGCCAGCTCGGAGCGCTTGCCGTAGCCCTTCTCCGAGACCACCAGCAGCGTCGCTTCGCGGCGCAGCACCACCATGCCGATCATCTGATCGCCGTCGTCCAGTTCGATGCCCTTCACGCCGGTCGTGGCGCGGCCCATGTCGCGCACGTCGCCCTGGTGGAAGCGGATGCTCATGCCTTGGCGGGTCGCCAGGATGATGTCGCTGTTGGCGTCGCACACCTGCACGTCGATCAGCTCGTCGCCCTTCTCGACGTTGATGGCGCAGATGCCGGCCGCGCGCACGTTGCCGTAGGCGGAGAGCACCGTCTTCTTCACCGTCCCGTTCCGGGTGGCGAAGATGAGGCACTTGTCGTCGGTGAACTCGCGCACCGGCACCAGCGCCGCGATCTGCTCGTCCTGCTTCATCGCGATGCAGCTCACCACCGGCTTGCCCCGCGCCGCGCGGCCGGCCTGCGGGATCTCGTGCACCTTGAGCCAGTACACGTGCCCCTGATTGGTGAAGAACATCAGGTAGTCGTGGGTGCTGGCGATGAAGAGGTGCTCGACCCAGTCGTTTTCCTTGAGGTCCGCGCCGGTGAGCCCGCGCCCGCCGCGGCGCTGCTTGCGGTAGGTGCTGACGGGAATCCGCTTGATGTAGCCCGAGTGGGAGATGGTGATGACCATGTCCTCCTCGGCGATCAGATCCTCGACCGTGAAGTCACCCTGGTCGGAGATGATCTCGGTGCGGCGGTCGTCGCCGAAGGCGTCGGCGACCTCCTTCATCTCGTCCTTGAGGATGGTCATCCGGCGCGGCTTGCTGGCGAGGATTCCCTTGAGGTCCTTGATCACCGCGCGCACCTCCTTCAGCTCCGCCTCCAGCTTCTCGATCTCGAGGCCGGTGAGCTTGGCGAGCCGCATGTTGAGGATCGCGTCGGTCTGCTTCTCGGACAGCTTGAAGCGCTGGCGCAGCCGCCGGTCCGCCTCGGGGGTGTCCTCCGAGGAGCGGATGATCTTGATGACCTCGTCGATGTTGTCGACGGCGATCTTGAGGCCCTCGAGGATGTGCTCGCGGGCCTGCGCGGCGTCGAGGTCGAACTGGGTCCGGCGGACGATGATGTCGTGCCGGTGCTCGACGTAGTGCTGCAGGAGCTCCTTCAGGTTCATCACCTTCGGCGCGCCGTGCACCAGCGCCAGCATGATGACGCCGAAGGTGGTCTGCATCTGGGTGTGCTTGTAGAGCTGGTTCAGCACCACGTTGGGAATCGCGTCGCGCTTGAGCTCGACGACGACCCGCATCCCCTCGCGGTCGCTCTCGTCGTTGACGTTGGAGATGCCCTCGATCTTCTTCTCGCTCGCCAGCTCGGCGATGGAGCGGACCAGGTTCTCCTTGTTGACCTGGTAGGGAATCTCGGTGATGACGATCTGCGACTTCCCGCTCGACTCCTTCTCCTCGATCTGCGCCCGCGCCCGCATGAGCACGCGGCCGCGGCCGTTCTCGTAGGCGTCCTTGATCCCTTCGCGGCCGTAGATGTAGCCGCCGGTCGGGAAGTCGGGGCCCTTGATCGCCTTCCGCAGGTCGGCGATGGTGGCGTCGGGATTGTCCACCAGCAGCTCGACCGCCTTCGCCACCTCGCGCAGGTTGTGCGGCGGGATGTTGGTCGCCATGCCGACCGCGATACCGCTCGAGCCGTTCACCAGCAGGTTGGGGAGCCGCGACGGAAGCACCGTCGGCTCCTGCAGCCGGTCGTCGAAGTTGGACTGGAAGTCGACGGTGTTCTTGTCGATGTCGTCCAGCATCGTGATGGCGACGCGGGTGAGCCGCGCCTCGGTGTAGCGGTAGGCCGCCGGCGGGTCGCCGTCCACCGAGCCGAAGTTCCCCTGCCCGTCCACCAGCGGGTAGTGCAGCGAGAACTCCTGGACCATCCGCACCATCGCGTCGTAGACCGAGGTGTCGCCGTGGGGGTGGTACTTGCCGAGCACGTCGCCCACCACCGTCGCCGACTTCTTGTACGGGCGGCCCGGCACCAGGCCCAGCTCGTTCATGGCGTAGAGGATCCGGCGGTGCACCGGCTTGAGGCCGTCGCGCACGTCGGGCAGCGCGCGGGAGACGATGACGCTCATCGAGTAGTTGATGAACGACTGCTGCATCTCTTCTTCGATGAGCCGGGGCAGAATGCGTTCGCGCGCGTTGGGTGCGGTCATGGGCGATCGTGCTGATGGGAAACTGGGGAGCCGAACGGCGGCGCCGGCGAAGCGAGAAAACTAACCGCGCCGGCGCCCGCAAGCAACCGGAAGGCGCGCCCGTAAATCCTTGATCCACAAAATCTTAGTGGCCGGTCAGGGACGATTCCCCGGCCTGCCGCATGAGCATGGTGATCGTCCGGGCGACCGGATCGATGATCATGCCGATGGTGCGCGTCGGACCTGGCCGTCGTCGGTGTGCATTTCCATCGTCACCGTGGCGCGGCTTCCCTCTGGTCAGCAGCCGCCATTCAGACCTACTTTGTAGCGCGTTCACCAGCAGGGACCCCTTGTCCGAACTCCAGGACCGACTCGGCGCCAGCTTCGGCTCCCGCTACCGGCTCGAGCGCGAGCTCGGCGGCGGCGGGATGAGCCGCGTCTTCCTCGCGGAAGAGCTCGCGCTCGGGCGGACGGTCGTGATCAAGGTGCTCCCGCCCGAGTTCGGCGCGGCGCTGAGCCCCGAGCGCTTCGAGCGGGAGGTCCGCCTCGCCGCCGGGCTCCAGCATCCCCACATCGTGCCGCTCCTCGCGGCCGGCTCGGCCGACGGCATTCTCTACTACACGATGCCCTTCGTCGCCGGCGAATCACTGCGCGCCCGGGTCGACCGCGAGGGTCCGCTGCCGGTGGCCGACGTCATCCGCTATCTGCGCGACGTCGCCGACGCGCTGGTCGGAGCCCACGCGCAGGGCATCGTCCATCGCGACATCAAGCCCGACAACGTCCTGCTCACCCACAACCACGCCGTCATCACCGACTTCGGGATCGCCCGGGCGGTGACCGCGGCCGGCGGCGGCGAGCTTCGCACCGAGACCGGGATCGCGGTCGGCACGCCGGCGTACATGGCGCCGGAGCAGGCGACCGGCGACGCGCATCTCGACCACCGGGCGGACATCTACGCGCTCGGCGTCCTGGGCTACGAGATGCTCGCCGGCGAGCCGCCGTTCCGCGGCCCCAACATCCAGGCGGTCATCGCCGCGCACCTCACCCGCACCCCGACGCCGCTGGCGCAGGTGCGGCCCAACGTACCTCCCGGGCTGGCGGCGATCCTGGCGCGCTGCATGGAGAAGCTCCCGGCCGACCGCATCGGCTCGGCCGCGGACCTGGTGGCGCAGCTCGACCGGCTCGATCCCGGAAGCGGGGAGGGAGCGGCGAGCGGCGGCACGGTCGCGCTTCCGCGCGCCCGGCCACGAGCCCGGATTCCGACCGGCGTGCTGCTGGTGCTCGCGAGTCTCGTGGCGGTCGCGGTCGCGTACCTCGCGGTGCACCTGCTCGGCCTGCCGGACTGGGTGATCGAGACCGCGGCGGTGCTCGCCGTCATCGGCGTTCCCGTCATCCTCGCCACCGGCCACCATGAGCGGCGGCGGGCCTCGGGCATATCGCGGATCTCCGGCGAGTCGCGGCTCCAGCGCCTGCTCACCTGGCGCCGAGCGCTCGGCGGCGGCGTCGCGGCGTTCGCCGGACTCGGTGCCGTCACCGCCGTGTTCATGGGGCTGAGGGCGTTAGGCATCGGGCCGTTCGCCACGCTGCTGTCCGCCGGCACGCTGGAGGCGCGGAAGCCGCTCGTCGTCGCCGACTTCGAGAACCGCACGCGCGACTCGACGCTGAGCCAGTCCATCACGGAGGCGCTGCGGATCGACCTTTCGCGTTCTCACGCCGTTCGCCTGCTGGAGACGGCGGACGTCGCCGCGGCGCTCCGGCGCATGGAACGGAACCCGGACGCGGTGCTGACCGCGGGCATTGCGCGGGAGGTGGCGCAGCGCGAGGGCGCGCAGGCGGTGGTGGCGGGCGACATCGCGCCGATCGGGCCCGGCTATTCGCTGTCGGTTCGCCTCGTGAGCCCGGACGGGATCACGCTGCTCGCCGAGCGGGAGACCGCCGACGGCGCCGCAGGGCTCATCGCGGCGGTGGACCGGCTCTCCCGCAAGCTTCGTGGGGGGATCGGCGAATCGCTCCGCACCATCCGCGCGGGCGAGCCGCTCGAGCAGGTCACGACGTCCTCGCTCGACGCGCTCCGGCACTACACGCAGGGCGACCGCGCCCTCGACATGGGCGAGTTGGCGCACGCGCGCAAGGAGATCGAGTCGGCGATCGCGCTCGACTCGAACTTCGCGATGGCGTACCGGAAGCTGGGCGTCGTGCTCAGCAACATGGACGCGGAGCGCACCCTTCAGGTTGCGGCGGTGCGACGGGCCTACGACCTGCGGGCGCGGCTGCCCGAGCGCGAGCGGCTCCAGGCGATCGCCGGCTACCGCATGATCCTCCGCGACGGACCCGACAGCGCGATCGCCACCTATCGCCAACTGCTCGAGACCTGGCCGACGGACAAGACGGCCCTCAACAACCTGGCGTTTCTGCTTTATGTGCAGCGGCGCTATCCCGAGGCGGAGGCGGTCGCGTTGCGGGGGATCGCCGCGATGCCCAACGCCGGCACGTTCTACGACAACGCGCTCGCCGCGGTCCTCGCCCAGCGCAAGTTCGCCCTGGCCGACAGCGTGTTCGCCCGTAACGGCGCCACGCAGCCCCACTCCGGTGTCCGGCTCGGCGACGGCATCGAGCTCGCCTACGCGGAGGGGAAGTACCCGCTCGCGCTCCAGTACGCCGACTCGCTCATCGGAATGGGCCAGCCGGGGGCGACGCGCGCGGGTCACCGCTTCAAGGCGATCGTCTACCGGCGGCAGGGGCGCCTCGCCGACGCCGCGCGCGAGGAGCAGACGGTGATGGCGCAATCCCTCAAGGCGGGCGACGTCGGCGGCGGCATCACGGCGGCGATCCGCTGGGCCGACGCCGACTGGGCCTTCCGCGGCCGGCCCGACGCGGCGCTCCGCCGAATCGACTCGGTGCTCGCGGCGACCCCGATGGATTCTCTGCCGCCCGCCGATCGCCCGTTCCTCTCCCTGGCCGACTTCTACGCCCAAGCCGGCCGGCCCGCGCGCGCGGCGGCGATGGTAGCGGATTTCGATCGGCTGGTGGCGCCCGACATCCGGAAAGGCGACTTCCACCGACCCTTCTCCGAAGGCCTGCTCCTTGTCGCGGAGGGTAAGACGGGTGAGGCGGCGGCGCAGTTCCGGAGGGTCCGGGCCCAGGGCCCCTGCGTCGTGTGTCCGCTCTACGCGAGCGGCCAGCTGTTCGAGGCGATGGGACAGCCGGACTCGGCGCTCGCCGTCTACGAGCAGCTCGTCGCGACGCCCATGCTGGAGATGGACATGAGCGGGCAGGACCTGACCGTCGCCCCCGCGCTCCGGCGGCTCGGCGAGCTGTACGAAGCGAAGGGCGAGCGCGAGAAGGCGCTGGAGTACTACGGCAGGTTCGTCACGCTGTGGAAGGACGCCGACCCCGACCTGCAACCCCGCGTGGCCGACGTGAAGCAGCGGATGGCCGCCCTGGCCGGAGAGCCGCGGCCCTGAAGCCGTTCCTTATATATGTGAGCTGAAGCGGTCCGCCCGCGATGGGCTCAGCCGCGGCGCCGGATGAGGAGCACCGTCTCCGCCCCGCGGCCGGTGAGGCGCGGCGTCTCGGGCGCGAGCACCTGACCCAGCGTGCGACCGGAGGGATCGCGCAGCTCGCACGCGCGATCGGTCGCGCCCGTGGCACCACACAACATCCCCGCCTCCTGTTGTCTGCCGTTTTTCCTGCGATCGTCTTCCATCGTAGTGGCCTTGCCCTCTTACAGGCATCAGATGCCGGCGGCCGGCGGATGGTTGCGCCCGGTCCGGGTTTCGCCGATCCGCGCGCGACCGGGGGCGCGCGAAACCATTTCCCGCCCGGCCGTGTCAGAGGTCCGACACCGCGCGGTGGACGAACAGCAGACGGAGTGACGTGACCGACCAGGCCCTGATCGCCCGAGCCCTGACCGGCGACCCATCAGCCGAGCGCGCCCTGTACGACGCGCACGTGGATCGGGTGTACCGCCTGACGTATCGGATCGCGGGCGACAGCGATCGGGCTGAGGACTACACCCAGGAGACGTTCATCCGCGCGTTCGACCGGCTCGGCAGCTTCCGCGGAGAGTCGGCGTTCTCCACCTGGCTCGGCGCGATCGCGATGAGTGTGGCGCTGAACGGGGCGCGGAAGACCAGGCGGCTCCGCCTGCGGGAGCTGCCGATCGAGGAGGCGGCGCCGCTGGGCCACATGCCGGCGATCGCCGAGCCGGACCTCCGGACCCGGCTGCACCAGGCGATCGACGACCTGCCGGACGGCTACCGCACGGTGTTCGTGATGCACGACGTCGAGGGCTATACCCACGAGGAGATCGGGCGCGCCCTGGGCGTCCAGACCGGCACCTCGAAGGCGCAACTCTTCCGGGCCCGGGCCCGGCTGCGCGAGCGGCTGGCGGATTTCGCGAAGGAGTCACCGTGATCGAGCACGAGGACGAGCAACTGGACCCCGAGCTGGCCCGCTTGGCGAGCGATTACCGCGAGCCACCGGAAACGCCGCGGGAGCCGATGTGGCAGCGGATCGAACTGGCCCGCCGCTCCCGGCGGACGCCGAGCCCGTGGCGCCGCTACTCGGCGCCGATCGGGATCGCGGCGCTGATCGCGCTGGGTGTGGGGATCGGCCGGTGGAGCGCGCCGCACGTACCGCCTCCGCTGCCGGCCGGCCCGCGGATCGCAACCGGTCCGAAGTCACCGGGCGGCACCGGAGCGAGCAGCGGACCGAGCAACATCGCGTACCGCGTCGCCGCGACGCAGTACCTCGGGCAGTCGGAGGCATTCCTCACGCTGTTCCGCGCGTCGGTGGAGCGCGGGCAGTCGGATGCGCTCGCCTCGGCGACCGCGCGGCAGCTCCTCGCGACCAACCGGCTGCTGCTCGACTCGCCGGCGGGCGACGACCCGCGAATGCACGCACTGCTGGAGGACCTCGAGCTGGTGCTCGCGCAGATCGCGCAGCTCTCGCCGTCGCATGGCAGCGACGAGCTGCACTACATCACCGACGACATGGCACGAGGCGCCGTGCTCACGCGGATCCGGACCGCGGTGCCCGCCGGCCCCGCCACGCTCAGCCAAGGAGCTCTCTGATGTTCGCCCCCAGCCGCTTTCTCGTGCTCGCCGCCGCGCTGCTGATCGCCTCGGCGCCTGCCGCCGTCGCGACCACCGCCGCGCGGGACACCACCGGGCCGCGGCGCGCGTGGCTGCGGGACGATCCGGCGGACTCGCTCTACCGGGCCGCGCGGGAGGCGTTGAGCGCGAGCCGCTGGCGCGACGCGGCGACGCTGTTCGGCCAGATCGGCCGGCGCTACCCGAGCTCGGGCTACGCCGCCGACGCGCTCTACTGGCGCGCCTTCGCGCTCTATCGGCTCGGCGGCAGCGGCGATCTGAGCGCCGCGCGCGAGTCGCTCCGACAGCAGGAACGGAAGTACCCGCGGGCCGCGACCCGGGGGGACGCCCAGGCGCTCGCCACCCAGATAAGCGCGGCGCTCGCGCGGCTGGGAGACGCCGGCGCCGCCGCGTCGGTGGCACAGACCGCGTCGGGCGCCGCCGCGGGGGGCGACGGGCGCGAGGGACGTGAAGGTCGCGGCGGCAGCGGGTGCCGCGACAATGACGACGACGTGCGCGCCGTGGCGCTGAACGCGGTGCTCCAGATGGACGCCGACCGTGCGATTCCGCTGCTGCGGAAAGTGCTCGCGCGCCGCGATGCCGGCTCCGAGTGCCTCCGCCGCCGCGCCGTCTTCCTCGTATCGCAGCACCAGTCGCCCGAAACCGAATCCATCCTGCTCGACGCCGCCCGCAACGATCCCGACCGCGAGGTGCGCGGCCAGGCGGTGTTCTGGCTCTCGCAGGCCGGCGGCGAGAGCGCGGTGACGGCCCTCGACTCCATCGTGCGTCAGTCGCCCGACACCGAGCTCCAGGAGAAGGCGATCTTCGCGCTCTCGCAGCAGGAGAGTCCCAAGGCGCTCGACGCGCTCCGCAGCTACGCGGAGCGGACCGACGTGCCCGAGGAGAATCGGGAGAAGGCGATCTTCTGGATCGGCCAGCGGCGTGGCGCCGAGAACGGCGCGTACCTTCGCGCGCTCTACGCCAGGCTCACCGCCGAGCCGCTCAAGGAGAAGGCGCTCTTTGCCCTGTCCCAGCGGAACGAGCCGGAGAACCAGCGCTTCCTGCTCGATGTGGCCCGCAACGAGAGCGAGAAGCTCGAGATGCGGAAGCGGGCGCTGTTCTGGGCCGGTCAGTCGGGCGCGTCGCTCGGCGAGCTGGACGCGCTCTACGGCTCGCTGCGCAATCCGGAGATGAAGGAGCAGGTGATCTTCGCCCTGTCGCAGCGGAACGACTCCGCCGCCGTGGACCGGTTGATCGGGATCGCGCGCACGGAAAAGGACACCGAGCTGCGCAAGAAGGCGATCTTCTGGCTGGGCCAGTCGCGCGATCCGCGCGCGGCTGCGTTTCTCGGCGAGCTGCTTGAGGGAAAGTGAGGCGACCGATGCGCACGACGCTCCTGACCACGGCGCTTGCCGCCGCGCTCTGCCAGGCGCTGCCTGCGGCGGCGCAGAGCCTCGCCGAGCGGGTGGCCCATGCGCCGGACGGCGTGGTGCACCTGAGCTACGCCGCGCGCGCCGGCGTCTGCGGCAACGGTGAGAACATCTCGATGCACTCGCGCAGCGACGAGTGGGTCGGCGACTGCGAGGGCGGACCGGTGCGCGTCTCGCTCACGCTGTCACAGGGGCAGGTGACGCGGGTCCGCACCTACGTCGGCGGCCGCTGGCGTGCGGAGGGCGATCCGGTCCACGACCTGGGATCGGTACCGAGCGCCGACGCGGCGCGCCTGCTGCTCCGGCTCGCCGAGCGGATGCCGAGCCGCGGCCAGGACGCGATTCTCCCCGCCACGCTGGCCGACAGCGTCGTGGTCTGGCCCGACCTGCTCCGCCTCGCCCGCAACGCCGCGGTGCCGCGCGAGACCCGCAAGGGCGCCGTCTTCTGGCTCGGGCAGGCGGCCGGGGCGAAGGTCGCGCCGCAACTCGACTCGGTCGTCGAGGACAGTTCGGGCGATCGCGAGGTGCGGAAGTCCGCGGTCTTCGCGCTGTCGCAGCTGCCGCAGGGCGAGGGCGTGCCCGCGCTGATCCACGCCGTGAAGGTGAATGCCGACCCCGGCGTGCGCCGGGACGCCATCTTCTGGCTCGGCCAGTCGAACGACCCGCGCGCGCTCCAGCTCTTCGAGGAGATCCTGACGGCCGGGAACTGATCCCGGAGAGTCGAGCCGTCGGCTTCGCGTCGGCGCACGTGCCCCCGGCGCGTGCGCCGTTTACATTCCACCCCCCATGGTCCGGTCGCTTCGGCCACTCCCCCTGCTGCTCGCCGCCGCGTGCGGTCCCGCGCGGCCCCCCGCGCCGGTCGTTCATCTCGGCGCCGCCACCGACAGCGTCGCCGTGGTGCACACCGACGTGACCGGCGCCGCCTGGCTCGGCGGGAACCGCTGGGCCATCCTCGCGCCGGCCGACAACGCGGTGGACCTGGTGGACTTCGGCACCGGCCGCGCGACGCCGCTCAAGCTTGCGGCCGCGGCCGAGCTGGCCAACCCGTACGCGGTGTTCGCGTCGGGCGACACGCTCTACGTCTCCGACTGGGGCAAGCGGCGGGTCTCGCTCTGGCGCTCGGACGGGCACTACCTCGGCGCGGTGCCGACGACCGATGCGCTGCGCGGCGCGCTTCCGCGCGATCGCGACGCCGCGGGACGGTTCTACCTGCAGCTCAACCCGAGCCCGGGACCCGATGGGAGCGGCAATCGCGACAGCGCGGCGGTGGTGCGCGCGTCGCCCGATCTCTCCCGGGCCGACACGATCGCGCGGCTCGCGCCGCTCGATGTCGCGGAAGTGACCGGCGACAACGGCCATCGCTTCGAGCGCCGCATCTTCAGTGGCGAGGATCACTGGGGCGTGCTCGCCGATGGGCGCTTCTGGGTGGCGCGGGTCTACCAGAACCAGGTCGATCTGCGCGGCCCCGAGGGAAAGTGGCGCCGCGGCGACGCGCTGCCGGATCGGGTACTGGAAGTCACCCGGTACGATCGCGAGATGTTCCTTCGCCACTTTCCCAGGGAGCTGCGGTCCACCGCGGAGCAGCTCCCGTTCGCGGCGGTGAAGCCCGCGTTCGAGAACGGCTTCGACGACGGCGTCGGGGTCTGGCTCGAGCGGAGCCGCGCGCCGCGCGACTCGGCCCGGAGCTATCTCGTGGTGAGCGGTACCGGCGCACTGGCACGCGAGGTGCTCCTGCCCGGCGCCGGCCGCATCCTCGCCGTCCATGGCAATACCGCACTCGCCGCGGCGCCCGCCGCCGACGGCACCCATCTTCTGAGGTACACGATTCCGTGACGCTCGCGCATGGTCGCTCTCTTTCCATCCTCGCGGCGGCGCTGCTGGCACTCGCCGCCATTCGTCCCGCGCCCGCGTCCGCGCAGGCCGCCCTCACCGCCGACGGCCGGCTGGCCGGCAGTTATGCCCAGCTGAGCGACGTGCTGGAGACCGGGCCCGGCCGGGTCCTCTTTGTCGACACGCACGAGCGGAAGCTCATCGCGGGGGACTTCGGCAGCGGCAAGGTGAGCGTGCTCGGCCGGAAGGCGGACACCGTCACCGCCGCCTCACCGCCGGACACCTACAAGTTCCCCGGCTGGCTCGCGCCGCTCGGCAACGGCACCATTGGCGTGGTGGACTTCGCCGCGCTCCGCACCACCGTGTGGGACCGAAGCGGCAAGGCGCTCCGCGTCCTCCACGTGCCCGTGGTCGCGGGCACGGCGCCCGTGCTGGCCTACGACACGCTCGGCTACGGCTACAAGGTGGACTACCAGGCCATCCTCGGCGGCGCCGAACCGGGCCATCCGGTGCGCACCGACAGCGTGCCGGTGCTCCGTCTCAACCTCAGGACCGGCAAGGCCGACACCATCGCGCAGCTCTCGGCGCCGGAGTACGGCGACGCGCGCATCGGCGAGCAAACCCAGACCGTGGCCAAGATCTTCGGGCCTAACGATCTGTTCGGCGTGCTGCAGGACGGCTCGATCTGGGTCGCGCGCGGGCACCTCAACGCGGTGGACTGGCGTGACGCAAAGGGTCGCTGGTCCCGCGGGGCCAGCAAGCAGTTCACGCCGGTGCCGGTGACCCAGGCCGACAAGGACCGCGTGATGCAGCAGCTCAAGCAGAGCGGGCTGCCGACCGGCGTCAGCACCAGCTTCCCCTTCGCGGCGACCAAGCCGCCGTTCGAAGCGGCGCTCACCCGGCCCAACGGCGAGGTGTGGCTGCTCCGCCCGCGGGTATCGGACAGCGCGACGGCGGTCTACGATGTGTACGGCAAGGGAGGACGCCCGGTGCGCGAGGTGGCCGCACCGGCGGGCGTGATCGTCGCGGGCTTCGGCGCGGGCGACGTGATCTACGGCGCCGAGAAGCAGGGCGCCGGCCGCGTGGTGACGCGCTACCACCTCCGCTGAACGGCTACAGCCGGAAGAGGTAGCTCAGCTTCAGGAAGAAGTTGTCCGCCGTGCGCGTGAGGTCGCTGAAACGGAACGCGCGCGGCTCGTCGAGGCTGGCGCCGTATCCGGCGAAGAGCACGGTGCCCGGCGTCGGCTGGTAGGCCACCAGCACGTCGCTGCGGAAGCTGTTGCTGCGCTGGGCCACCGCGCGGGAGTAGATGCCGGTCGTCGGATCGCGCAGCAGGATCGGCGCCTCGGTGCGGCTCGCGTCGCGGAGCGAATCCTGCTCCGTCGCCACGTACTGCTCCACCACCCGCAGGAACAGTGGCCGCGCCAGCTGGTACTCCACCTTGAGCCGCGGTATCCGCCCCTGCCCCACCGTGCTGCCGTCGGTCCGGCGCAGCACCAGCTGCCAGTTGTAGCTCAGCGCCAGCCGGAGCTTGTCGGTCGGACGCCAATCCACGTTGGCGTTGAGCAGCACGAGCTTCGATGACGCCCATTCGAAGAAGTTCTCGTCATGCCCGTAGAGGGCGAAGAAGCTGGCGTCGAACTGGGAGAACTGCGGTGTGCTCACCTGCACGATCCCCTCGAAGTTGGGGATCCGAGGCTGGCCGGTGAACGGGACGGTGTCCACCCCGCCGAACCCGTTGGGCAGGGCGATGGCGTACCCGGCGTACAACGTCGAGTCGTAGCCGAACGACTCGACAAAGAGCCCGGTCGAAACGTTCCAGCCGCCGTGCAGCTGCGCGCCGGCGTTGAAGTGGAGCTTCCGGTCCTGGACCCCGCGGCCGTGCACGAAGTGCCGGTACTGCCAGACGCCGAGTACGTCAATGTCGCCGGTGAAGCGCTCGACCAGGCTGCCGCGCCTTCCGTACAGCGTCACCCGCGGATCGAGATCGACGTTCACCACCCCGGCGCGCCCGATGAAGCCGGCTCCCGCCTGAAATTCGTCGCCCACGCCGGAGAACGACGAGCGCCAGCCGAAGGTGCGCGCGTTGTTGTCGAACCGCGCCTGCCACAGCGGCGCCGTCGCGGTGCCACCCGCGTCGTGGGTGCGGCTGCCGGCGAGCTGGAACTGGGTGCTGTACGCGCCGCCGAAGAGGATGCGCCCATCCACCTCCGCCAGCCGGTTGGACGCCGAGCCGTCCACCTTGTCGGTATACAGCCCGCCGAGGCGCGACCGGGCGCCCACGTCCCGCTGCACCCGGAGGATGTTGTACACCGGATGGTCGGTGCCGGTCGCCGATGCGCTCGGGTCGTCCACGGCGCTGAGCAGGCCGATGTTGGCGCCTAACGTCTTGCCGGTCAGCTTCACCGCCGCCACCGGCTGCACGATGCGGCGGGTGTACACCAGGTTGTTCGGCGTGGTGAACTGCTCGGTGCCGTCGAGGAAGAACGGCCGCTTCTCGTCGAAGAAGAGCGACTGGCGGGGATCGAACGCCAGCTGGCCGGCGTCGCTCTCCACCTGGGAGAAATCCGGCCGGGCGGTCCCGTTGAGCGTCAGGTTGTTGCTGATGCCCCAGCGGACCGTGCCGCCGAGCTGCGGATTGCCCACGTCATAATTCCATCCCGGCGTACCCGGCGCGCCGGTCACCTTCGAGGTGAGCTCCGGCGTCAGATCCATCACCAGGCCGCGATGCAGGTCGTTCAGTCCTGCCAGCGTCCCCGACTGGCCCAGGAACGACGCGCTCGCGCGGCGCGCCGGCGCCCAGGTGTCCTCGTAGCCCGAGTGCTGCACCGCCCGCAGCACGTTGAGGCTCCAGACGTGCTGGTGGCCGGCTCCGTAGCGCAGACTCTTGAAGGGAATCCGCACCTCGACCTCGTAGCCGTCGCCGGTGAGGTGCCCCTTCGACTGGAAGACGTAGTCGGGACTCAGGTCCGGCGACTCGCGCGTCTGGGCCACGCTGTTGCTGCGCCCGGACTCGACCAGCACGCCGTCGGCCTGCACGCCGAGCGGGTTGACCGCGAAGAACGTCGCCTGACGCCCGTCGTTGAAGGTGCCGAGGAAGATCTGGACGTTGTCGTCGCTGAAGATCTTGTCGCGATCGGCGAGCGTCGCGTGGACCGCGCCGTGGCGCTCGAAGGCGCGGATCCCGAAGTAGATCGCGCTCGGTGAGTACCACACCAGCACCTCGGTGGAGTCGTCCGCCGGCACGCCGTCGAGCGGTGCGTACTGGGTGAAGTCGGTGAGCCGCGCCGCCGACGTCCACGCCGGCTCGTCCAGCCGGCCGTTGATGACCGGCTCGGCGTCGAGCCGCGGGACCTGCACCTGAACCGCGTGCGCGCGCCCGCTGTACACCGCCGGGCCGCCGGGACCGGGGCGGGACTGGCCGGCGAGCGCGAGCACCAGCGACAGCGCAGGAAGCATGAGCGGGTTCCGGCGGAGATCGGACGACGAGTGGTGGCGCGAGTGATGGCGAAAACCGCGATGCGAGAGGACCCGCCAGAACCTACGGGAGGATGACGATGCGGTTTCAGCGCCGCGGAGCCGGCGTCAGTCGCGCCGGTCGAGCAGCGCCTCGCACCAGCGGATCTCGATCGTGAGGCGCTCGACTTCCTGGGCCGTCTCGGCCAGGAACCCGGACAGCTCGGGCCCGCCGCTCGCGGAGCGCAGCGCGCGCGTCAGCTCCCGCAACGCATCCAGCTCGAAGCCCAGCAGCTCGCGGTAGCGGCGCGCGGCGTCGGCCGACTCAGGGACCAAGCGGCGCAGGTTGGCTTTCCGGTCGAGGGTGTGCTCGATGAGGTGTCGCGCCGCGTAGTCCTCCGCCGCGATCTGAGGCGCGCGGCGCTCCAGCGCCGGTCCCACCGGCAGCGTGAAGACCCGGCGGGCCGGCAGCACGCGAAAGGCGCCGAGCAGGCGGTCGAGCAACCTGGCCATGCGTTCCCTCCGGGCGAGAAGGACGCTGCCGCGCCGTCGCACGCGCCCTTGCGTGGGCGTGGCGACGGGGGCACAGTTCGATGACACGAGGGAAAACCGAATGGGGCGCGAGCCCCGCTGGAGAATAACGATGCGCCGCACGATCGTCACCCTGCTACTTTCCGCCGCCGCCGCGGCTCCGCTGGCCGCCCAGGGCAAGCCGGCGGCTCAGCACTCAGCCACCGTGGCGGTCGCCACGGGCGATACCGTACTCGACGGCCGGCCGCTCAGCGCGTGGATCGCCGACCTCAAGGCGCCGGCACCCGCCACCCGCAACAACGCGGCGTACTCAATCGCCCGCATGGGGCCGGCGGCGAAGGATGCGGTGCCGGCGCTCATCGCCGCGCTCAGCGACGACGCGAGCTCGGTGCGCTACCCGGCGGCCTTCGCGCTCGGCGAGATCGGTCCCGCGGCCCAGAGCGCCATTCCCGTGCTGCTGAAGTTGGTGGACGATCCGAACGACGAAGTCGGCTTCATGGCGAGGAAGTCGCTCAAGAAGCTCGGCCATCCGGTGCCGATTCCCTCGGACGACTAGCTCCGTCCACCCCCCCCCGCGCCCCGTTGCAGGGCGCGACGCAACCGTCCGCGCGTGCATCACGCCGGACGGTTGCGCGTCTTTGTGGGCATGCGTGACCAGCACAAGCCCAAGCAGCAACTGATCAACGAGGTCGTCGCGCTGCGTAAGCAGATCGACGACCTCAAGGAATCGGGGAGCGCGCGCCGTCGCGTGGAGGATGCGCTGCGCGCATCGGAGGAGCAGTACCGGTCGTTGATCGAGGGACTCGCCGCGCCGGTGGGCCGGATCGGCGGCGGTGGCGAGCTCCAGGTCGTCAACCCGGCGCTCGCGACGCTGCTCGGCTATCGCTCCAAGGGGGAGATGCTGGAGTTGGCCGGGATCCTCGGCGTCTTCGCGACGCGGGACGGCGAGCGCCACGCGCTCCGCGAGCTGGACGACACCGGCGAGGCCGCCGCGCGACTCCGGCGGAAGGACGGCGGCACCATCACCGTGCGGCTCCGCGCGACCGTGGCGCGCGACCTCGACGGTCGCGCGCAGCGCTTCGATGTGGTGGTCATCCCGGACGTGCTGCCGGACTGAGCCGGCCCCCTCGCATCAGCCTCGACTGCGGTCGACGAGCTGCGCAAAGAGCGCAGCCTGGGTCTTGCCGTCCTTGAGGAGCGCGAGCGCGCGCTGAAGTTGGCTGTCGTCGCGCGCGGATCGGCGGAACGCGCTCGAGTCGCCGAAGGCGAGCGTCGCCACCCGCTGCTCCAGCAGCCGATCCACCAGCCGCTGCGCCGAGTCGTACTGCGCGGGCGGGATGGTGACCCCCGCCGCAACCAGTCGTGATTCCCAGCCGCTCCGCCACTCCGGCCGCACCCGGAAATCGGATCGCACACCGTGCTTCAGCTCCAGCGCGTAGTCGTTCAATGCGGCGTAGCCGGCCTGCGACTGCGGCGCGAGTGCGCGGAGGAACCGCACCTCGACGCCGCTCAGCGTGTCCGCCGGGACGATGAGGTCGGGCGTGATGCCGCCCCCGCCATACACCGCCCGGCCGGCATCGCTGCGGTAGGCGGGGCGGCCGTGCCGCGCGGCGTCGGTTTCCAGCGAATCGGGCGGCGGGATGCTGTCAGCCGGCGTGCCGTCGGCCTTGTGCGGCCGCTGGATGCTCCGGCCGCTCGGCGTGAACCACGCGGCCGTCGTGAGCTTGAGCGCCCAACCCTGCCGCAGCGGAAAGACCGACTGCGCCACGCCCTTGCCGTACGACGTGGTGCCGACCACCAGCGCGCGGTCGTGGTCCTGCAGCGCCCCGGCGACGATCTCCGCCGCCGAGGCGGTGTTGCCGTCGATCAGCACGACCAGCGGCGCATCCGCCAGCACCGGCACGCCGGCGGAGCGGGAGACGTCCGGCGGCTGACCGCGGTAGCGCAGCGTGACGACCGGCTCGTCGCTCGGCAGGAACAGACTGCTGATGGCGACCGACTCCTCGACGCTCCCGCCCGGATTGCCGCGCAGGTCGAGGACGAACGACCGCGCGCCCGCCCGGCGGAGCCGCGCGATGGCGGCGTGCACGTCGGCGGCGGAGGAGTCGTTCACCCGCTGGAGCGGGATGTAGCCGGTGGCGCCGTCGAGCATCAGAGCGTACGGCACCGCCGGCACGTGTACCCGGGCGCGGAGGAACTTGAGCTGAATGGGCGCGGCGACACCGGGGCGCTCGTAGGTGACCTGGACCGGCGAGCCGGGCTTCCCGACCAGCCGCGCGGACACCTCGTCGATCTTGAGGCCGTGGGTCGGGCTGCCGTCCACCGCCACGATCCGGTCGCCCGCCTCGACGCCGCCGAGGGCCGCGGGGCTCCCCGCAAAAACCGTCGCGACCACGAAACGGCCGAGCTGATCCTGGATCTGCATGCCGACGCCGCCGTAGTCGTTGCGCAGCGTGTTGCGGTTGAAGCTCGCCAGCTCGGCCGGCGAGTAGAGCCCGGCGTACGGGTCGTTCAGGTTGGCGACGAGCCCGCGGGCGGCCTTCTCCCACATGGCATCGGTGGTGAGCGACGAATCAATGGCGGCACCGAGCACCCGGCGCCGGACGTCCTCGAACAGGACGGCGCCGTCCGTGCTCCCCTGGCCGCGGAGGCGCGCGGCGCCGGCGGCGAGCAGCGGAAGGGCCAGAAGGCCGGTAAGCACAAGGGTGCGGCGGACCCGCATGGCTGGATCTCCTGTTTACGCTATCTTGGGTGAAACACTCCCCGGACGATATCATGGTGCGCCCCGGCCCGCTCGCGCTCGCCCTGGCCGTCCCGGCGCCGGCGCGAGCTCGAGGAGCGGTGCGGCGTCTTCAGCGTCATCACGAACCGGCAGGCCGACTCGAGCTGGGCCGAGGACGACGAGGGCTTGGTCCTCATCCGCAAGCTGTCGGCGATCCTGTGGCACCATTTCGAACCGCGCCAGCCGTGGACACCGGATCCCGGCGCGCGCGGGTTCAAGCCGACGGAGGAATAGCGCCGGCCGTTCCGGTCAGGAGGTCCCCATGACGGTCACCGAGCCTAACGTAGAGGCCGCTCGTCCCCAGATGTCCGACATCGACGTCTTCGGCGTGACCCACCCGGGTCTGCGCCGCCCGATCAACGAAGACCAGTTCTTCATCGCGACGGTGCACAAGACGCTGCAGGTGTACAGCTCCAGCCTGCCGGCCGAGGCGATGCCCGACCTCACCAGCGACTCGCGCGGCTGGCTGTTCATGGTAGCCGACGGCGTCGGCGGGCGGCCCGAAGGCGAGAAGGCAAGCGCGACCGCGCTCCGCGCCATCGCCGAGTACGTCACCCACACGATGCGTTTCTACTATCGCAACGATCCGCAGCACACCGAAGCGACGTTCCTCCGAGACCTCCAGAACGCGGTGCTCAAGAGCGACGAAGCGGTCCGCGCGGAGGCGGAGGGCACCGCGACGACGCTGACGATGGTCGCGGTCCGGTGGCCACGCGCCTATCTCATCCAGGTGGGCGACAGCCGCTGCTACCGGCTGCGCGACGGGCGGCTGGAGCAGCTCACCAAGGATCAGACGATGGCGCAGGCGCTGGTGGATGCCGGCGTGCTGCCGGCGGGCGCGGCGGAGGGCTCCCGCTGGCGCCACGTGCTCACCGGTGCCATCGGCGGGCGGGAGACGACGCCGGTGACGACGCCGATCGACTGCCGCTGGAGCGACGTCGTGCTGCTCTGCACCGACGGACTGACCAAGCACGTGAGCGACGAGGAGATCAAGGAGCAGCTCGCGACGCGCAAGTCGTCGGAGGCGATCTGCGGCGCGCTGCTGGCGCTGGCGCTGGAGCGCGGCGGCAGCGACAACATCACCCTGGTGGCCGGGCGCCTGCGCGACCAGGCGCCGGCGCCCGGAGGCGCCGGCGCCCTGAGCGGCCGGATCAACGCACCGTCACCGTCGTGTCGAGCACCAGCGTGGGTTGGGCGTTGGGGTAGTCGTACTGGACGAACAGCTCATAGCTGCCGGCCTCGATGTTGGGAATCGTCCCGGTGTAGCTGAGCGTGCCGGCCACGGCCGGGCAGGCGCGGCCGGTGGGCTCAAGGTTGATGAGAAAGGTGATCTGCCCCAGGTCGCCGAAGCGCGCCTCCGGTGCCGGCAGGTACTGGCACAGCGTCCCGGCCAGGCTGCCGCTCAGGTCGATCTTTCCCGAGCCCGCCTTGGCGAGCGCGGTGGGCGCGGCGGGCGCCGCGCCGATCTGCTCCGAGACGTTGAACTGCAGGTCGGACAACCCGAGCCCCGAGGAGTCCGAGCAGGCGGCGAAGCCCGCGACCAGCGCGACCACTGCCACCTGCTTGAGCCGGTGCGGCATCAGCGTTCGTCCTCCGTCGCTCACAGATTGACCCGCGCCATCGCGCCCGGGGCGTAGCGCTCGCCCGCCGCGGCACCGTGCGGCGCGACTTCATCGATGCGCGCGAGATCGTCCGCGGTCAGCTCGATCGTCGCCGCCGCCGCGTTCTCCTCCAGATACTTCCGCCGTTTCGTCCCCGGAATCGGGACGATGTCATCGCCCTGGCGCAGCAGCCACGCGAGCGCGAGCTGCGAGGGGGTCACCTTCTTCGCCCTCGCCATGTCCTCGATGCGCTCGACGAGGTCGAGGTTGCGGGCGAAGTTGTCGCTCTGGAACCGCGGGCTGTGCCGGCGGTAGTCGTCGGCCGGCAGATCATCCAGCGTGCGGAACCGCCCGGTGAGGAAGCCGCGGCCGAGCGGGCTGTACGCCACGAAGCCGATACCGAGCTCGCGGCAGAGCGGCAGGATTTCGTCCTCGGGGTCGCGACTCCAGAGGGAGTACTCGGTCTGGAGCGCGCTGATGGGATGGGTCGCGTGGGCGCGGCGAATCGTCGCCGGCCCCGCCTCGCTCAACCCCAGATAGTGCACCTTCCCCGCGCCGATCAGCTCGGCCATCGCGCCGACCGTTTCCTCGATGGGGACGGCGGGATCCACGCGGTGCTGGTAGTAGAGGTCGATCTCGTCCACGCCGAGCCGCTGGAGCGATGCGTCGCATGCCTGGCGCACGTACTCGGGGCGGCCGTTCACGCCGGCCCAGCTCGCGTCGGCGCCCCGGACGTTGCCGAACTTGGTGGCGAGCACCACGTCGTCGCGGCGGTCCCGGATGGCGCGGCCGACGAGCTGCTCATTGGTGTATGGACCGTACACATCGGCGGTGTCGAGAAAGTCGATCCCGAGCGCCAGCGCCCGGTGAATCGTGGCGACCGACTCCGCGTCGTCGCGCCCGGTGTAGAACTCGCTCATCCCCATGCAGCCGAGGCCGAGGGCGGAGACCCGAAGCCCCTCCCGGCCGAGCGTGCGCTGTTCCATCCCGTCCTCCCCGTTGAATGCGACGGGGAATATGAACCGGTGAGGATCGCGGCGCACGTCGGCTGCTGGTGCGGTGCGGGCCTCAGCGGGTCGCGCCGAGCTCCGCGACCCAGACGTCGCTCTGGCGGTCGTCGAGAGTGAAATAGACGCGGCTGGCGGACACAGCGAAGACGCCGCGGGCGGACTGCCGCGACGGATCGTCGAAGCTCACGATCATGTGACCCTGTCCGCCGACGACCGGGGCCGCCCAGATCGCGCCGCCGCCGTGCGGCTCCGCCCGTCTCACGTACAGCGTACGGCCGTCGGGCGAGAGCGCGCAACTGTGGGGCTCACCGCGGCCCGCGGTGATCGGAAGCGTTCGGGCCGGGCCGCCGTCGAGTGGCACCGCCCAGACGCTGTCCGCCGTCGGAGCCACCAACGATCCGCTCCGATCCACGCCGCACAGAGCGCCGTCCACGCGCGCGAGCGGCCGCGGTGTGCCCCACCCGGCAGTGCCGCGAGTCACGACCTCGATCCCGCCTTCCGACGAGACGAAGTATACGAGGGATGCGCCGTCGGGCGTCCAGAACGCGTTCTGCTCCTGCCGCGGCGAATTCGTCACCGCGGTGGCCGGCCCGCCAGCCGCCGGCATCACGAAGATGTCGCGCGTGCCGTTGCGGAAGGAGTGAAACGCGATCCATCGCCCGTCGGGTGAGTACGCCGGCGCGAAGTCGTCGGCCGGGTCGTCGGTGAGGCGCTCGGGCTCGCCGTCGGGAAGCCGCATGCGATAGATGTCGGAGTTGCCGGTGCGGTTCGCGTCGAAGGCGAGCCACGCGCCGTCGAGCGACGTGGCCAGCGACTCGATCGACTGATTGCCCTTGGTGACCGGCTGCGCCTGGCTCACCGACAAGGCGTGCGCTTCGATGGGCAGCGACCAGATGTTCGAGGTCGAGGTGTAGACCGAGTAGGCGATCCGATGCCCGTCGGCCGAGACCGACACAGCGCCGGCGTTGAGCCCGCTGCTGAGCCGCGCCGCCGCTCCATCGGGCCGCCCGCCGCGGCCGAGTCGCTGGAGGTAGAGGTCGCGGGTACCGTCGCGGTTCGAGATGTAGAGGAGCCCGCCCCCCGCGAGCCACGCGGGGCTCAGGTTCATTCCGGAACCGCCGCTCACGCGGGTCGCCTCGCCGCCGCCGACCGGCACCACCCACACATCGCTCGGCGCGATGTTGCCGAAGGCGCTTCCGGAGATGACGAAGAACGGATTGCCGGCCGCGTAGGCGAGCAGCTTGCCGTCCGGCGAGAGCGCCAGGTCATAGGCGGCCTTGGCCGCGGCGACGGCGCGCGGCGCCGCCCGGCCGAGCGTCCGTTCGTAGATCGTGTCGCGCCCGACGTAGTAGATCCGCCGTCCGTCGCCCGACCACACGGCGGAGTGGGCCATCGGCGCCGAGAACCCGCTCGGCCCCACCAGTCCGCCCGCGACGGCCTGTCGCGGCGTCCCGCCGAGCGCCGGCACGACGAAGATGCCGTCGTCGGTGTTGTAGAGGAGCTCGGAGCCATCGGGCGACCAGCGCGGGAGGTGATGGTTGGCGCCCGGCTCGTCCACCACGCGGACGGGGGAGCCGCCACCGACCTGACGCACGTAGAGCTGCAGCGCCTGCTCCGGGCCGGCGACGTAGGCGACGAACTTGCCGTCCGGCGAGAGCGCCGGGTCGATCTCGAGCCCGGGGTCGAACGTCACCTGCGTCGCCCTGCCTAACGAGAGCACCGCGGGCGGACGGCGCAGCAACAGCGAGGCCGCCGCCGCGAGCCCGGCGAGCACCACGACGCCGAGCCCCACAAGCGCGACCCGCGCGCGCCGGCCCGGCGGCGCCACGACCGGCAGCAGCCCGGTGGGCGTGAGCCCGCCGCTCGGCGTCGCCAGCGGCTCGAGTTGGGCGCGTAGCTCGTCCGCGCTCTGAAAACGATCGGCCGGGCGCTTGGCGAGACAGCGCATGATCGTCGCTTCGAGCACCGCCGGCAGCCCGGCGCGGAGCCGTCCCACCGGCTCGGCCGGCTGGGTGACGTGCGCCGCGAGCACCGCCTGCGGTGTGGCACCGACGAACGGTGGCCGCCCGGCGAGCAGCTCGTAACCCATGGCACCGACGGCGTAGATGTCGGCGCGGTGATCGATGTGCGGATCGGCGGCGCACTGCTCGGGGCTCATGTACGACGGCGTGCCGAGGGCGACGCCGGCGGTGGTGAGCGTCTGCCTTCCGGTCGCCTCGCTCACCGCCTTGGCCACGCCGAAGTCCATCACCAGCGCGTGGCGGCCGGAGAGCATCACGTTGTCGGGCTTGATGTCCCGGTGGACCACACCGCGCGCGTGGGCGTAGGCCAGCGCGTCGGTGACCTCCGCGAGGAGCCGCGCGGCCTCGGGGGCCGGCAGCTCGCCCTCGCGCGCGATCCGGGCGCGGAGCGACTCGCCGTCCACGTACGGCATGACGTAGTAGAGGAAGCCGTCGGCATCGCCGGAATCGAGCAGCGGCAGAATGTGCGGATGGGAGAGCCCGGCGGCGATCTCGATTTCGCGGAGGAAGCGCTCGGGGCCGAGCGTCGCCGCGAGGTCGGGGCGGAGCACCTTCACCGCCACCTTCCGGCGGTGCTTGACGTCGTCGGCGAGATAGACCGTGGCCATGCCGCCGCTCCCCAGTTCCCGGAGAAGCGTGTAGCGGCCGGCGAGCGCCTGCGACAGGCGATCCATCGTTGCGGTCAGGGCGGCGCCGTGTGGGGGACGGCGTAGTATAGCGGGCGGCGCGGCGGCGGGACAGATCGCGGGGCACGCCCATCGGCCCCCGGGGCTGGCGACCGGAGCGCCACGGTTGTACCATTCCATCCGGATGCACGGATTGATCGCGCCATGACCATCTTCGACCGGCTGAACGGCCTCGCCGATCCGACGCGGAGCCGCCTGCTGCTGCTGCTCGAGCGGCGGGAGCTCGCGGTCTCCGAGCTCTGCGCCGTGCTCCAGCTCCCGCAGAGCACCGTGAGCCGCCACCTCAAGCTGCTGGCGGACGACGGCTGGGTCGAGGCGCGCTCGGAGGGGACGACGCGGCAGTACGCCATGGCCGCGTCGCTCGGCGGCGCGGCGCAGAAGCTCTGGCAGACGGTGCGGGACGAGGTCGCCGAGACCGGCGCCGCGCGTCACGACGCCGAACGGCTCCGCGGCGTGCTGGCGGCGCGACGGCAGACCTCGCAGGCGTTCTTTCGTGGCGCCGCCGCGCAGTGGGACGGGCTCCGAGCCGAGCTCTTCGGCCGGCGGGCGGAACTCGCGGCGCTCCCCGCCCTGCTCGACGAGCGCTGGACCGTCGGCGATCTCGGCTGCGGCACCGGCCAGCTGGCCCTCACCCTCGCGCCGTTCGTGCGGCGGGTGATCGCGGTGGACGGCTCCAAGGCAATGCTCGCGGCCGCGCGGCGGCGACTGAAGGACGCGGGCAACGTGGAGCTCCGGCACGGCGAGCTGGAGGCGCTGCCGGTCGAACGGCGCGCGCTCGATGCGGCGGTGCTGTTCCTGGTGCTGCACTACGTCGCGGAGCCCGCCGCCGTGATCGCCGAAGCGGCGCGGGTGCTCCGGCCCGGCGGGCGGCTCCTCGTCGTGGACATGGCGCCGCACGAGCGCACCGAGTACCGGCAGCAGCTCGGCCACCTGTGGCAGGGCTTCGGCGCCGAGCAGCTCGGCAGCTGGATCGAATCGGCCGGGCTCACGGCGTTCCGCTACCTTCAGCTGGGCGCCGATCCCGAGGCCCGCGGCCCGCTGCTCTTCGCGGCGACGGCGCGGCGGAACTGAGACCCACGACACTCACCCGAGGATGCACGTATGACGGCAGTCATGACCGAGCGGCGGAAGAGCGACGCGGTGCGCCCGCCATTCAAGGTGCGCGACCTGACGCTGGCGGAGTTCGGCCGCAACGAGATCCGCCTCGCCGAGTACGAGATGCCCGGACTCATGGCGCTGCGCGAGCGGTACCGGGGCCGGCGGCCGCTGGCCGGCGCCCGCATCATGGGCTCGCTGCACATGACGGTGCAGACGGCCGTGCTGATCGAGACACTCGTCGCCCTGGGGGCCGACGTGCGCTGGGTGTCCTGCAACATCTTCTCGACCCAGGATCACGCCGCTGCGGCCGTCGCGGTCGGGCCGGCGGGGACGGTCGAGAACCCGCGCGGCATCGCGGTCTTCGCGTGGAAGGGCGAGACGCTGGAGGACTACTGGTGGTGCACCGAGCAGGCGCTCGTGTGGCCCGACGGCGGCGGCCCCAATCTGCTGCTCGACGACGGCGGCGACGCGACGCTGCTGGTGCACAAGGGCGTCGAGTTCGAGCGTGCGGGTCAGGTGCCGGCGTTCGATCCCGCCGCCGATCCCGAGGAATGGGGCGTCATCCTCGACCTGCTCCGCCGCACCATCGCGGAGGATCCGGCGCGCTGGAGCCGCGTCGCCGCGGCGATCCGCGGCGTCTCGGAGGAGACGACCACCGGCGTGCACCGGCTCTACGAGATGATGAAGGCCGGCACGCTGCTCTTCCCGGCGATCAACGTCAACGATTCGGTGACCAAGTCGAAGTTCGACAATCTCTACGGCTGCCGGCACTCGCTCACCGACGGGATCCTGCGCGCCTCGGACGTGA
>JAICWE010000089.1 GCA_025934955.1 Gemmatimonadales bacterium
CGTGCAATGGGATGACCCGGGTGAGCCGTATCACGACGAAGCGGCATCGGCTCAGTTAGCGTGGATGCGCGGCACGGGGCCGAGCGCGTTCATCGGATCGAGGAGGGCCAGATGCTGTGGACGATCTTCGTGATACTCCTGGTGCTTTGGCTGCTTGGAGTGGTCACGTCCTACACGTTGGGTGGGTTCATCCATGTTCTGCTGGTGATCGCGGTGATACTCGCGGTCATGCAGCTCATCCAGGGAAGACGCGCCGTGTAGCGGCGTCTCGTCCCCGTAGTGGCCGCGGGACCCGTGCTCCAGTCAGAGCACGGGTCCCGCGTCGCTTCGTATATTGAAGCCGCATGCTCCCCTACCGCGACGACAATCCGACTCTCGCGACGCCGATCGCGACGGTGGTGCTCATCGCTGCCAACGTGCTGGTCTGGGTGGTGGTGCAGGGAGCCGGCGCCGAGCCGCTGCTGTCGCGCTCGGTCTGCGAGTTGGGGCTGATTCCGGGGGAGTACCTGCACCGGATCGCGGAGGGAACGACCCTGCCGATGGGACAGGGCATGAGCTGCGTGCTCAGCCATTCCCACTGGTTCACGCCGATCAGCGCGATGTTCCTGCACGGAAGCTGGCTGCACCTCATCGGCAACATGTGGTTCCTCTGGCTGTTCGGAAACAACGTCGAGGATTCGATGGGACGCGGGCGGTATGTCGCCTTCTATCTGCTCTGCGGCCTCGCGGCGGCCTCAACGCAGACCCTGTTCAACGCCGACAGCGCCGTGCCGATGGTCGGCGCGTCGGGGGCAATCGGCGGGGTGATGGGCGCTTACGTGGTGCTGTATCCCCGCGTGCGGGTGCATCTCCTGGTGCTGCCGTTCTTCTTTCGCATCGTGGTCCCCGCGTTCCTCATGCTCGGATACTGGTTCGTGCTCCAGCTGGTGAGCGGCACCGCGGCACTCGGCGCCGGAGCGATGGGCGGCGTGGCGTTCTGGGCCCACGTCGGCGGCTTCCTTGCCGGCGTCATCCTCATCTGGTTCTTCCGCGATCCGGCGCTGGTCGCGCAGCATCGGGCCCTTGCCCGTGTCGTCTGACGCGCTCCTGAGTGATCTCGAGGCGCGGGCGCGCGCGGTGCTCGCCGCGCCCTCAGTCGCGGTCGCCGATCGCGCCGTGCCGTCGTGGGTGAGCCGCCACGGCCGCGATGGCATCGCGCACCTGATAGATCACACGCTGCTCAAGCCGGAAGCGGCGCGGGACGACATCGTCCGCCTCGCCGACGAAGGCCGCCGCCTGGGCGTCGCGGCGGTTTGCGTCAACGGGATATGGGCCGGCCTCGTCGCCGAGCGATTGGCTGGCAGTGAGGTGCTGGCGTGCGCGGTGGTGGGATTTCCGCTCGGCGCGATGAGCCCGCGGGCCAAAGCCGCCGAGACAGCCGGCGCGGTCGCCGATGGCGCCGCCGAGATCGACATGGTGATTCAGCTGGGTCCGGCGCTGGTCGGCGACTGGGCGCTGGTGCTGGACGACGTGCGCGCGGTGGTGCACGCGGCCGGCGGGCGCAAGGTGAAGGCGATTCTGGAGACCGCTGCGCTCGAACCGGCGGCAGTCGTAAAGGCCGCGCTCGTCGCGCTGGACGGCGGTGCCTCGTTCGTGAAGACGTCGACGGGCTTTCATCCCGCCGGCGGCGCCACGCCGGAAGCGGTGGAGCTGATGCGCCGCGCCGTCGGCTCCGGGCCGGGGGTGAAGGCGTCGGGTGGCGTGCGGACAGCCGACGCGGCGTGGCGGATGCTCCGGGCCGGCGCGGACCGGATCGGCAGCTCGAGCACCGCGGCCATCATCGCCGACTCGCGCTAGCGGCTCACCTCGGCGATCACGACCTCGCGGCCCAGCTCCTTCGCAAGCACGCCGGCCTTCCGCTCGGCTCCCCAGATCTCCAGCGACAGGTCCGACTCCGCCAGCCGCGGCGCCACCTGCAGCTCGACGCGGTCGTCGTGCAGCTCGGCGTGGACGCGCTCGACCACGGCGGTGTGTCCGCGGTCCAGTCCGTCGGCGACGCGGAGCAGCGCGCTGAGCCGCCGCACCGCGGCGCGATCGTCATCACCCAGCGCGGCGAACTCCTCGTGCTTCCGGCTCGGGCCCTTCCGCCGGTGATAGCGACTGACCAGCGCCACGATGGCGCGGTCGCGCGCGGAGAGACTGAGCCGGTCGGCGTGCATGATGAGCTGATAGCTGTGGCGGTGGTGCTTGCGGTAGCTGACGAGCTGGCCGACATCGTGAAGGATGGCTGCCGCTTCGAGCAGCGGGCGATCGGATGGCGGGCAGCCAAGCGAGGGGCCGAGCTGCTCGAAGAGGGCAAGCGCGAGATGGCGGACCTGCTCGATATGGCGCCGATCCGACTGGCAGCGCTCGGCGAACTCGCGGAAGCGCCGGAGCGGGTCCGCCTCGGATGGCGCCTCGGCGCCGGCCATTTCCAGCAGCAGCCCCTCGCGCAGGCCGAAGGCGCTCACGGTCAGCCCGCGGCTTTCGACCAGGTCCAGCAGCTCGGCGGCGACGGCGAGTCCGGCGACGATGATGTCGGCCCGCTCGGGGTTGAGGCCGGCGACCTCGCGCCGCTGGTGCGGCGAGCGTATCGCCAGCCATTCCACCAGCTGCTCGACCTCGGCCGCGCTGACCGAAGCGCCGTGAACCGTCTGCGGGATCGGCAGACCGCGGCGGCCGGCGGCGATGCGTGCGAGGCTGGTGAAGGTGCCGCCGGAGCCGATGACCGTCGCCGCGGTCCACTCCCGCCGGTCGAGTGCGCGCTTGAGGTGGCGGCGGACGTATGCCCGGAGCCGGGCCAACGCGCGGCGGGGGTCCTTGGCTCCGGCGAGATGGGTCTCGGTGAGGCGCACCGCACCGAGCGGTAGCGAAAGCACCAGCTCGACCAATCCGTCCACCGCGCCGATCAGCTCGAGGCTGCCGCCGCCGATATCGGCGACGAGCGCCCGCTCGCCGGCGAGCGGGAAGTGGTGCGCCACCGATCGCCAGGAGAGCGATGCTTCGGTCTCGGCGTCAATGATCCGCAGCGGTATGGCGAGCTCGGCCTGGACGCGACGGACGAAGTCGGGGCCGTTCTCCGCCTCACGCACGGCGGCGGTGGCGACGGCGGCGACGCGCCGCACGCCGCGCCGCTGGCAGACCGCACGCATGCGGCCCAGCGTCTCCAGGGCGCGTTCCATGGCGGCGTCATCGAGCCGGCCGGTGGCGGCGAGTCCGCGCGCGAGGCGCGGCTGGTCCTTCACCTCGTCGATGACGGAGAGGCCCGCCGCGGGATCGTACTCGGCGACGAGCAGCCGGATGGAGTTGGAGCCGACGTCGAGCGCGGCCAGTCGCTCGCGCCCGTCGGCGGAGTGGGGTGCGGTCACGCGCCCCGGCCGCCGCCGGCGAGCGCTTCGCCGCGGTCCTCGGCGTGGTGCTTGATGGACTTCCCCTCGACCAGGAAGACGACGTCCTCGGCGATGTTGGTTGCGAGGTCCGCCACCCGCTCGAGGTTCCGGCTCACCAGGAAGAGCTCCATCCCGGCGCCGATGGTGTGCGGGTCTTCCATCATGTGGGTGAGCAGGATGCGGAAGACCGAGCGGTGCAGCGCGTCCACCTTGTCGTCGCGGCGGCAGACGGCGCGGGCGGCGGCGGCATCGCCGCGGATGAACGCCTCGAGGGCGTCGGAGAGCATCTCGCGGGAGCGCCGCGCCATCTCGACGATCTCCGGCTCCGGCGCGATCGCCGGCGCCTGAGCCAGCCGCTCGGCGGATTGCGCGATGTTCACCGCGTGATCGCCGACGCGCTCGAGATCGTTGGCGATCTTGAGCGCCGAGGTGAGCATGCGGAGATCGCGCGCCATCGGCTGCTGGAGCGCGAGCAGGTTCACGCTCATCTCCTCGATTTCCATTTCCATGTCGTCGATGACGCGATCGCTGGCGATCACCTGCTCGGCCGCGGCGGCGTCGCGCTCGAGCAGCGCATCCACGGCGAGCCCGAGCGCCGCTTCCGCCTCACCGGACATGGTGAGGAGGCGAACCTTCACGTGGCTCAGCTGGTCGTGAAAGTGGCGGTGCGGCTCGACGGCGGTCATCCGAATCTCCCGGTGATGTAGGCCTCGGTGCGCTCGTGCTGCGGCGCGGTGAAGATCCGGCTGGTCTCGCCGAACTCGATCAGCGCGCCGCGATCGAGGAAGGCGGTGACATCGGAGACGCGCGCGGCCTGCTGCATGTTATGC
>JAICWE010000087.1 GCA_025934955.1 Gemmatimonadales bacterium
GCCGATCTCGCCGAGCGGCTCGGCTGTCGCTTCAACGATCGAGGCACGGTGCTGACCCGCGCCGCGGAAGGCACCAACGTCCCCGGCGTGTGGGTCGCCGGCGACGCGTCCAAGGATGCCCAGATGGTGGTCGTCGCCGCGGCGGAAGGTGCAGAGGCCGCGGTGGCGATCAATACCGAGCTGACGCGGCGCGATCTCGAAGCCGAGCGCGTCTAAAAGAGAATCTCCACGCCGAAGCGCCACTGCCGCGGCGCGCCGTAGGCAAAGATCGGCTGGGTGTAGTCGCGCGCCGCCGCAAGATAGAGCGGCATCAGCTCGTCGGGCCCGGAGACGAATCCATCGCCGTTCCGGTCCGCCGCGCGGCGGTAGCGCGGCGACTCGTACGGGATCGCCTCGGGATGCGCGGCGTAGGCGCCCTCGGCGAGCTGCTGCACCTCCGCGTCGGTGGGGGTCGGCAGGCCGGTGTCGCGGCGCACCGCGACGACGTTGCTCCGGTTGAGCAGGTTGCGCACGTCGAGATAGAGACCGAGTCGCGCGCCGCCGATGCGCAGCGGCCGGCGCACCAGCGCATCCACCGTCGCCGTCGCGGGGAGCCGCGCGCCATTGGGAATGGCGGTGCTGGTGTCGCCGGTTTCCGGCAGCTTGGTGTAGGGCAGCCCGCTTCCCACGCGTCCGATCACCGCGGCCTCCAGACCGGCCAGCGGCCGGATGCCCGCGATCGCGGGACCCGCCCGCTCCGCCACCTGACCCTGGAAGATCATCGTGAGCGTGTGACGCCGGTCGTAGTCCAGCGGGATCTCGGCGCGGTCCGGGATGATGGTGTCGTGCGTGGCCGGGTCGACCGTGATGAGCCGGCGCAGCAGGAACGCGCTGGTGGACGTCGCCTTCGCCTGCTGCAGCGTGTAGAAGATCCGGAAGCCCCATCCGCCACGCATCTCGCGCTCCAGCCGCAGCTCGGCGCCGCGCACCGTGCCGAAGTCGGCGTTGCCGAAGACGGTGGAGTCCGGATCGAGGCCGAGCGGCACCGATGCGACCAGTCCGTCCAGCCGCTTGATGTACGTACCCGCCCGCGCCGAGAGTCCCGGCCGCAGGCGCCCGCGCACGCTCAGCTCGTACTGCCACGCGCGCTCGTAGCCGAGGTTCGGGTTCCCCTCGCGGAAGCGGCCGGTGCGGGTCGTGTCGTCGAACGCCGCGTCCACCAGATACTGATAGTCCGGTGCCTGGCTGAAGCTGCCGCCGCTCATCGTGACCGTCGCGCCGCGGAGCGTCGTCGAGATGCCGACCCGCGGATTGAGCTTCTGCTGCGCGCCGGCGGTCTGCCCCGGCAGGTCGGTGCGCGCATCGAAGCGGTCGTAACGCACACCCGCGGTGAGCGCGACATCGCCCAGCCGCGTCTGCGCCTCGAGGTACGCCGCGGCGGAGAGCGGATTGAAGCTGCCGGCGGACGTCGGCGGCGCGTTGAGACCGACGTCGGCGTAGGCGAAGGCGCGCTGAAAGGTGCGCACCTGCTGTTCGGTCGCCGCGATGCCGGCGTAGACGTCGCTCCGCGAGCCGGCGGCGAACGTGAGGTCGAGCTGCGCGCGCAGTTCGCGGAAATGATTCCACGCCAGGTCGCCGCGGGAGCCATCGCCGAGGAAGAACGCGGGCACGCCGTACGGGGTGTTGCTGCTGAGCGCCGGCGGCATGTAGCCCGGCAGCGCCGACCGGGCGGCGGCGGTGTCCTGCGCCCGCGCGAGATCCTCGTCCAGCACGTGGATCGGCCGGCTGCTGAACGCGCCGAAAAAGCGGTCGGGCTCCGCGGCGACGTCGCCGCGGACGAAGTCGCGGCTGTAGTAGCCGAGGCGCAGATCGCTTATCAGCGGATGCCGAGACGTCGGCGCGGACGCATGCTGCCAGTAGAGACTCGCAAGCGTGCCGCCGACGTGTTGGCCCGGCGCGAGGCTCAGGTCGTACTTGTAGGCCGGATCATAGAGCAGCCGGTCCTGCACCGTGCGCAGCCCGAAGACGCGCACCGTCTCGTGGCCGAACGGGATGGTGAGCTTGGCCGCGCCGCTGAGGTCCTGTCCGCCGTTGTGCGGCAACGGCGACGGGACGGCGCTGCGCGGGTCGAGCGGATCAGTGGGCGCGGGCGCGCTCACCGGGTCCGCATCGAGGCGGCCGGTCACGTCGATCGCGGCGACGGCGGTGATCCGGCCGATGACGGGCCCGTCGGCGCTCAGCACCGCGCGGTCGAGTCCGAGATCGGCGGTGCCGCTCATCGGCCGGTCGGTTTCATACGCCAGCCGGCCGGTCCAGCGCTCGCCGCCGTCCTTCGTGATCGCGTTCACCACACCCGAGATCGCCTGACCGTAGCGCGCGGAGAAGCCGTTGGTGACCAGCGACGCCTCGGTCAGCATGTCAGGCGGGATGCTCACGCCGAGGCCGCCGGTCGAGGCGTCGAGCTGGTTCTTGACCGCCAGGCCGTCGATGACGAACGCCTCCTCCCCCAGCCGCCCGCCGCGATAACTCCCGCCCACCGCGCCGGGCGAGAGCGCGATCGCCTCGTCGAGCGAACTGACCGGCAGCTGGTGCAGATCCTCCGCGCCAACCACGGTTTCGGTGCGGACGTCGAGGGGATCGAGCACCGGGTCCGGCGCCTCGACGGTGACCGGCGCGAGCTCCGTCGTGCGTGGCTGGAGCACGCCGTCGAGCGTCGTGGTCTCGCCGGCTCGCACCTCGACGTCGGCCCGGTGCGCGGCGGTGTAGCCGATCGCGCGGAAGGTGATCGAGTAGGTCCCGCTCCGCACTTCGCGGACGCGATAGAGTCCGCCGCTGTCGGTCACGGCACCACGGCGCCCGTCGCCCAGCGTCACAACCGCGCCGGCGACCGGCTGGTGGGTGCTCGCGTCGCGCACCGTGCCGGCGAGGGCACCGGTGGTCTGGGCGAGCAGTGCCTGCGGTACGGTCACCCCGAGTGCGAGCGCGGCGGCCGCCAGGACGCCGCGGAATCCGGCACGGTGCGCATCGGCACACGCCGACCGCGCGCTCATGGCTGCGCAATGCGCCACAGATCGACGCCCGAAGTGATGGTGGTGTCCTTGAGCGCCGGCTGGCGCTCGGCGTCCGGGAAGGTGATCGAGACGGTGACCCCGCTTGCGACCAGCGCCGCGCCCGACGGCGCAATCGCCAGGCGGCGAAAGAAGATCGGCGGGTCCACGTCGTGCGGCTGTTCCGCGCCGCTGGCGAGATTCACGGCGATGATCCCGCCGCCGCGGTCCACCTGCGCCAGACCGCCCTGGGGCAGCGGAACGAGCTGCACCAGTCCGCCGACCACCGCCCACAGCGTGCCGTTCGCCACCTGCACGTCGCGCGCGATGCCTTCCGCTCCGAAGTCGTGGGCGACCCCTACGGTCGCGCTCGAGAGCTGGAGCCGATACACCCGCGAATCGCCGTTACGGGTGAAGTAGACTACGTCGGGACTTTCGCCGAGTGCGACCGATGATGCCTCGTCGGTGTCAGGCACCGGGTCGAGCGTCGCGCCGCCGTCGGACACGGTGATGCGCACCAGCTGCCGGCCCGACGTGTAGGTCGCATCGAGACCGAGGTTGCCGCTGTCGCCGGCGACGAAGATTCCGTGGGTCGCATCGAGCCAGCGGAGCTGTGACGCCCAGGCGCGGGTGTGTCCGTCGGAGAGCGCAACGGGCAGGGTGACGAGCACCGAGGTCGGCGTGTGCGCGTCGGTGCCGCCGAGCTCGATCCGCTGGTAGATCGAGCCCCCAATCGCCGTGCGCGGCTTGGCGCCGTGGACCCACGCCATGCGTCCGTCCGGCAGTGGCGCGGGCTCGCCGAAGACGTCCACCGAGTCGGCTTCCCCGGCCGAGCGGCTGCACCGCTCGGCCGTCCGCTGGCCGCCGTCCGGCGGGAGCACGCCGATGCAGCGGTCCGATTCGCCGGCTCCGCCCGGCGCGAACGAGTACGCCACGCCGGAGCCGTCGGCCAGCCACGCCGGCGTGAGATCGTCCGCGTCGCTGTAGGTGAGCCGCGCCGGCTCACCCGCGGCAAAGGGGCCGGTGACTCCGGGGTTTGGCTGGGTGAACGCATCGCTGTGGCTGCATGCAGCGAGTGCCGCGGCAACGGCGAGGATGAGCCGGTGACCGGCTCCCCGCTTCGCGGTACACAGAGCGGGTCGGGCGGGGCCCATGAGGGTCGCTCCGGTCTCGGTGTGAGTGCGTCGGCTGGTTGAAATGGTCGGGCGAAACGTACAAGAGACGGCCGCATCGGCGCGAGTTGCACGCCGGCGGGGCGGGATGGCCCGGCCAGTGGCCGCCGCGCCGCCGAAGCGTACATTAGGGTCGGGCCGCCACCGGTCACCGACGACATCACCGATGAGCCGAATCCAGTTCCGCGACGCACCGGGCTTCCGCTACCTGGAGC
>JAICWE010000024.1 GCA_025934955.1 Gemmatimonadales bacterium
GCGGTGGTGTTTTCGGTGGTGTTTTTTTTTGGGGGCGTTCCTGCTGTCCCTCCTGCTCCTTGGGGGGGGGGGGGTGTTCCCGTTTTTACCTCATTCCGCCTCGTTTCTTCAAACTGCGCCACACCGCGGATTCTACTCAGGGGCGGGTCAGCCGGCGGAGCATTTCGAGCTTCTCCAGAGCGCTGGCCCCGCCGCTCGCGGCCGGGGCCACGGAGAAGAGATCGCGGATGTCGAGCAGGATCTCCAGCACCAGCTGGTCGCGCACATAGGCGCTGTCGAGCTCGGTCATGCGGGCGGTCATGCCCTCGGTCTGTGCCCGCTGGTACGATTCGCGGTACACGGCGTCGAGGTTGGCGAGGATGCGGTCGCGGGGGCGCATGGCAAGTAGATTACTCGGATGACACTCCAGGGCAAATCGGCGTCGCTCGCCGACGATCAGCGCCGGGTCGACCGCTGGATCAGCCAGTACGAGGAAGGTTACTTCGATCCGCTCACCAATCTCGCGCGCCTGGCCGAGGAAGTGGGCGAGCTGGCGCGTGAGATCAACCACCGGTACGGGCAGAAGACGAAGAAGCAGGACGAGCCCGAGGGCGACGTCGCGATGGAGATGGCTGACATCCTCTTCGTGCTGATCTGCATGGCCAACCGCGAGGGGATCGACCTCGACGCCGCGTTCGACCGGATGATGGAAAAGGTGGAGCGGCGCGACGCGGAGCGGTGGACCCGCAAGCGGAGCTGACTACTCCCAGTCGCGCGGCTCCGCCTCCAGCTCGGCGAGCAGCGCACGATAGCTGGCCAGCCGATCGGCGTCGATCTCGCCGCGCTCGGTCGCCGCGCGGATGGCGCAGCCCGGCTCCGAGACGTGCCGGCAGTCGGCAAAGCGGCACCGGTCCAGCAGCGGCCGCATCTCGGGGAAGCACTCGGCCAGTGCGCGCGGGTTCACGCCCCACAATCCCACCTCACTGAAGCCCGGCGTGTCCACGATGAAGCCGCCGGCGTCGAGCGGGAGCATGACGGAGCCGACCGTCGTGTTGGTGCCGCGGCGCACCTTGCGGCTGATCTCGCCGGTGCGAAGCTGGAGTCCGCGCTGGAGCGCGTTCAGCAGACTGGATTTGCCCGCCCCGGACGGACCGGTCACCACCGACGTGCGGCCGGTGAGAATGTCACGCAGCTCGTCGAGTCCGGTGCCGGTGCGCGCGCTGGTGAGGTGGATCGGGTAGCCGGCGCGCCCGAAGCGGCGCGCCAGCGCGTCGCCGGGATCGAGGTCCACCTTGTTGATCACCAGCTGTGCCGGGATCTCGTTCGCCTCGGCGACGACGAGCAGGCGGTCGAGGAGCTGCGCGATCGGCGCCGGGTCGCGCGTCGCCGTCACCACGAGCACCTGATCCACGTTGGCGACGACCGGTCGCGCGCCGCGGCCTTCCGGCACCCGGCGCTCCAGCAGCGAGCGCCGCGGCTCGACGGCGTCGATGCCGCAGAGCGCGCCGCCGGGCTCGGGCTCGAGCCGGACGACGTCACCGACCACCACCTTCGGCGTCTCGCGCTTGGTACGGCCGCGGAGCACGGCGCGAACTTCGCCCGCAGCCGTCGCCACCCGGTACACCGCGCCGTCGCGCTCGAGCACGGTGCCGAGCAGGCTCACCCGCTCACCATTCCCCGGGCGCGGCGGCGATCGCCTCGTCCAGCGCCGCCTTCACGTCGAAGAGCGACAGCGCCATCACCCGCTCCTCGGCCTCGTCGCTGCTCCGGCCCCAGGCCAGCGTCCCGGACTCCACGTGCCCCACCGGCCGCTCGCCCGACGCGGACCAGCGCACGAACAGCAGCGACGCGCCATAGAGTCCGCGCACGTCGGGCTCCGGCTCGACGTAGATCGCCACGGAGTAGGGCTGGCCGTCGCTGCCGCCGAAGGCGGCGGGGCGCTCATGCTTGCGCATGTAGCCGCCCAGGGTGAGCTCGCTCATGCCTAACGCCTCGCCACCGACTCCTTCAGCACGTTCCCCATGATGAAGGCGATGTTGGCCGGCCGCTCCGCCAGCCGCCGCATGAGATAGGGGTACCACTGGGTGCCGAACGGGATGTACACCCGGAGCCGGTGCCCGGCGGCGCGGAGCCGCTCCTGCAGATCGCGCCGCACGCCATAGAGCATCTGGAACTCGTAGCGCTCGGCGGCGATGCCGCGGCGCTGGACGAACTTGCGCGCGTGGTCGACGATCGCCTCGTCGTGCGTGGCGATGCCCGGGTAGTTGCCCTCCTCCAGCAGCCGCTCCATCAGCTCGATGTAGCTGCGATCCACGTCGCTCTTGTCGGGAAAGGCCACAGCCGGCGGTTCGAGGTACGCGCCCTTGCAGAGGCGCACCCGCGCGCGCATGGCGATCAGGTCGCCGATGTCCCCGGCCGAGCGTCGGAGGGACGACTGGATCACCACGCCGCAGTGTGCGCCGTACTCGGGAAAGAGCCGCTGGCTGAAGAAGTCGAGCGTGCGCCGGGTGTAGGCCGACCCTTCCATGTCCAGCCGCACGAAGCCGCCGAGCGCCTTCGCCCGGTCGAGGATGCAGCGCATGTTCCGCTGGCAGAGTTGCTCGTCGATGTCGAGTCCCATCTGCGTCAGCTTGACCGAGACGTTCACCTCGGCGGCGCTCGCGGCCATCCGGTCGAGCATCGTGAGATACTGGTCCCGCGCGGCCTCCGCTTCCGCGGGCTGGGTGACGCTCTCGCCGAGGAGATCGAGCGATGCCGTGATGCCCCGGCGGGCCAGCTCGGCCGCGGCGGCGACGCCCTGCTCGATGGTTTCGCCGGCTACGAACCGCGCCGCGAACTTCCGGGCCAGCCGGTTGCGGCGCACGAAGTTGAAGACGTTCCGTTGCTGCGACAGCCAGAGCAGACTCTGACGCATCATGCGAGGCGGATCCGGGCTGGGGACGGCCGCGCGGCGGGACGCCGGATGCGGCGCGGGGAAGCTACGCGGCGGGCCGCCGCCCAACAAGCGACTCGGCGCCGCAAGCGTCCTGTGACATTCCTCACCCACGGCGCGGTGCGCGCCGCGTATCGTCGGCACGGCGAGACTGGAGTAACGCATGACGCGGAAGAAGAAGGGCGCGGAGGTCGCCCCCGACCCGGAGGAATCGGCGGTGGCGGCGGGTCTCCGCTACGTGAGCGACGCGGCCCCGGGGATCCGGCGCGTCGCGCGGGGACGCCGATTCGGCTACGTGGACGCCAACGGCCGCGGCGTTCGTGACGCCGCAACGCTGGCGCGCATCCGCTCGCTCGCGATACCGCCGGCCTACATCGACGTGTGGATCTGCCCCGATCCGCGCGGGCACATCCAGGCGACCGGCCGCGACGCCCGCGGGCGGAAGCAGTACCGGTATCACCCGCGATGGCGCACGGTGCGCGACGAGACCAAGTTCGAGCGCATGGTGGCGTTCAGCGACGTGCTGCCGAAGATCCGCGCGCGGCTGGAGCGCGACCTCGCGCTGTCGGGCCTGCCGCGCGACAAGGTGCTCTCGACGGTGGTGAGCCTGCTCGAAGCCACCTGCATCCGCGTCGGCAACGACGAGTACGCCAGGAACAATCATTCGTTCGGCCTGACGACGTTGCGCGACCGGCACGTCGAAATCGACGGCGCCACCATCCGCTTCGAGTTCCGCGGCAAGAGCGGCAAGACCCACAGCTGCGACGTGACCGACGCGCGGCTCGCGCGGATCGTCCGCCGCTGCCAGGCGATCCCGGGCGAGGAACTGTTCCAGTATCTCGACGAGGAGGGCAACCGGCAGTCCATCGGCTCGGGCGACGTGAACGACTATCTCCGCGACATCACCGGCGATGAATTCACCGCGAAGGACTTCCGGACCTGGGCCGGCACCGTGCTCGCCGTCGAGGCGCTGGCGGAGCTGGGCGCGGGCGCGGATGCGAAGGCGATGAAGAGCAACGTCCTCGAGGCCGTCGACCGCGTCGCGGCGCAGCTCAACAACACCCGCGCCGTCTGCCGCAAGTACTACATCCATCCGCTGATCTTCGATGCGTACGAGGCCGGCCACCTGCCGCTGCCATCCGCCAACGGACGCAACGGCCGGAACGGCAGGAGCGCGGGGCTGGAGCCGCTGGAAAAGGCGGTGGCGGCACTGCTCCGAAGCGGGCTGGCTCGCGCCGCCTGAGTCGTTGCCGGGCGGAGCTACAGCGCGTCGAGCCGCCCGCCGTCGGCGATGAGCGTGGTACCGTGGATGAAGCGCGCGTCGTCCGACGCGAGGAAGGTGATCGCCGACGCGATCATCTCCGGTTTGGCGATGGCGCCCTCCAGATGCTCGACGCCGCTCTTGAGGTTGGGATTGGACCAGAGCAGCGGCGTGTCCACCGCGCCGGGCGCGACGCAGTTGACCCGCGCCTGCGGCGGCTTCACTTCGCGGCTCAGCGCGCGGGTGAACGCTTCGATGCCGCCCTTGCTCGCCGCGTAGGAGCTGACGTTCGCGGTCGTCTCGTGGGCGTGCACCGAGCTCACGTTGACGATGGCGCCGCCGTGCATGTGCGGCAGCGCGTGCTTGCAGAAGAGAAAGACCGCACGCAGGTTCACCGCCTGCACGCGGTCCCAGTCCGCCACCGCCAGCTCCACGACCGGCTTGAACACCATCATCGCCGCGTCGTTCACCAGCACGTCCACTCGGCCGCACCACGCCACCAGCGCGCCCACCGCCGCCTCGATCTGCGCCGGGTCGCCGACGTCGGCCTTCTGCATCCGGGCCGAGCCGCCGGCCTTCTCGACCAGCGCGACGGTCTCGTTGCCGTGCGCGTCGTTCACGTCGACCACCAGCACCCGCGCGCCCTCGCTCGCGAGCCGCAGCGTCGTCGCCCGCCCGATCCCGGAGCCCGCTCCGGTCACCAGCGCCACCTTCCCCGCGAACCGCATCCGCCCTCCCGCGCTTGCCCCGACCGCTGCAACTAAGGCGAGCGGCGCGGGCGGGGCAACCTCGCGACGGCACTCAACGCGAGCCGCTCGACCGGCCGTAGCGCCCGTCGAAGACGACGCTCCACGTCGCCCCGCCGTCGGCCGAGCGCTCCCGGAGCTGGCGCACGTCGCCGCCGGCGAGCGCTCAGGAGTTGCCGACGTCCCAGGCGGGAAAGGACGAGTCGTTCCACCCGTGCTCGCCGGCGGCCGCGCGCTCGTGCGGGAGCGCGGCGTGCTGCGCGGCCAGCGCCTCGGCGGCGAGGGTCGCGCGGGCGCGCTGCGTGGCGGCCTGTGCGGCGGTGAGCGGCAACGAGAACTCGCGCACGTAGTGAGCGACGGCGCGATCCACCGTCATGATGCGCCGCAGGAGCCGCGCGAAGCCGAGGGCGTTTCGCACGTGGGTGTCGAGCACCGCCTCCGCCGCGCGGGCGCCGACCATGCGCGCCAGGCCGAGCGTGCGCCGGTGATACTCGCGGCGGAACTGAAGCGCGTCGAGCACGAGGTCGAGTCGGAGGCGCTGCCAGCCGGTGATCGCCGGCGGCAGCGCGCGGGGCGGCAGCGCGTCGAGATCGAGCTCGCGAAGCGCGCGGGTGCGCGCCGGCTCGATCATCGGCTCGGGGATGGCGACGACCTGGAAGTAGAGATCGACCGCGTCGAGCACCGGCAGTCGGCTGGCGAATTCGCCGACGAACGCGGCGAGCTGCTCGGCGTGGGTGGCGACCAGCGCCTCCCACGCCCGCGCGTACGCGATCTGCACCTGGGGCCGGTCGGCGGGGCGAAACTCGCGCAGCGACATCCGGCTGGGGACGGCCATGCGCACCAAGCTACGGCGCGCTCCGGCGCGCGCAAACGTCGCGGAGCTAGACGGCTAGAGCCGCGACAGCGGGCCGTGAAAGGTGCCGCCGCGCTCCAGCATGTCGAGCAGAACCGGCGCCGGGGTGAAGCGGTCGCCGAACTCCAGCTTGAGCAGGTTGAGGATCTCGACCACGCGCGCCGGGCCGAGGTCATCCATCATGCGGAGCGGGCCCCCGCGGAACGGCGGGAAGCCGATGCCGTAGATCGCGCCGATGTCGCCGTCGCGCGCGCTCCGCACGACGCCTTCGCTCGCGGCGAGCGCCGCCTCGTTCAGCATGGCGTACACCAGCCGCTGCTCCACCGTCGTGGGCGACACGTCCTCCCGCGCCTTCACGCCCAGGATGTCGTAGATCCGCTCGTCGGGCCCGGTCTTGTGGCCCTCGTGATACAGATAGAAGCCGCGCCCCGCCTTGCGGCCGAGGCGGCCCTTCTCCACCAGCGTGCCGACCGCGCCGGGCGGCTCCAGCCGCTCGCCTAACGCCGCGTGCATCACCCGGCTGGCCTTCTGCGCCACGTCGAGCCCGACTTCGTCCAGCAGCGCGATCGGCCCCACCGGGAAGCCGAACCGGGTCATGGTCCGGTCGATCAGCTCGATCGGCACGCCCTCCTCGATCAGCGTGCCGGCTTCGTTCAGGTACGGCGCCAGGATGCGATTGACCCAGAAGCCGGGCTGATCCGCCACGACGATCACCGTCTTCCCCATCCGCCGCCCGAAGCGCACCGCGGTGGCCGCGGCATCGGCGGAGGTGCCGGCGTGGGGAATCACCTCCAGCAGCGGCATCTTCTCCACCGGCGAGAAGAAGTGCATGCCGAGGATGCGCTCGGGATGCTCGGCGCCGTCGGCGATCCGCGCGATGGGAATGGACGAGGTGTTGCTCGCGATCACCGCGTCGGGCCGGAGCACGCGCTCCAGCTCCGCCACCACCTGCCGCTTCACGCCCAATTCCTCGAACACCGCCTCGATCACCAGCTCGGTGCGGCCGAAACCGCTGTAGTCGCCGGTGCCGGAGAGGAGTGCCGCGAGCCGCGCGTGCTGCGGGCGCGTCAGGCGGCGGCGCGCGAGGCGCTGGTCGAGGATCGCGGTCGCCGCCTTGAGGCCTTTGCCGACCCGGACGAGGTCGCTGTCGCGCAGCCGCACGTCCGCCTCGGCATTGAGCGCCGCGGTGCCCGCGATCCCCGAGCCCATGAGCCCCGAGCCGACCACGCCGAGCCGCGCGACCGGCCGCGGCCGGGCCGGGCCTCCGACGCCGTCGTCCTTCTTGAGCGCGGTGGTCGCGAAGAAGATCTGCACCAGCCGCCGGGAGACGTCGCTCACCGCGAGCGCACCGAAGCGGCGCCGCTCGGCATCGAAGCCGGCGCGCTCGCCCTGCTCCAGGCCGATGCGGACGACGTCCAGCGCGGCGAGGGGCGCGGGATAGTTGCCGTGGGTGCGCTTGAGCACCGCCCTCTCGGCGGCGCGATACACCAGCCGCCGGCCGAGCGGATTGCCGTCGAGCAGCGCGCCGGACGTGCCGCGCTTCCGGGTACGGCGCGGCGACTCGCCGGCGGCGAAGCGCTCCGCCGCCGCCATCGCCACCGCGCGCAGGATGCTCGGCGGCACCGCCTCGTCCACCATGCCGAGGCGCAGCGCCTTCGACGCGCGCTCGCTCTTGCCGGTCAGGATGATGTCGAGAGCCGCGCGAGCGCCGATCAGCCGGGGCAGCCGAACGCACCCGCCGGCGCCGGGAATGACGCCAAGCTGCACTTCCGGCAGGCCGAGCTGGGTCCGGGGATGATCAGTGGCGATCCGCCAGCGGCAGGCGAGCGCCAGCTCGTAGCCGCCGCCGAGGCAGGCGCCGTGGATCGCGGCGACGATCGGCTTGGTGAAGCGCTCGACTCGCTCCATCATCGCCTGGCCGCCGCGGCTCAGCGCCTCCGCCTCCTCGTAGGTACGGAGCGCCCCGAACTCCTCGATGTCGGCGCCGGCGATGAAGCCATCGGGCTTGCCCGAGATGAGCACGACGGCGCGCACGGTGCCGTCGTCGCGCAGGCGGTCGAGCACGCCGGCGAACTCGTCCGACACTGCGGTACCGAGCGTGTTGACCGGTGAGCCGGGCAGGTCGAGCGTGACGACGGCGATGCCGTTGTCGTTGACGACGTCGAACGCGGATTCGGTGCCGGGCGCCGCCGCGCTCATCAGTCGCGCTCCAGGACCATGGCGAATCCCATCCCGCCCTGGGCGCAGATCGAGACCAGGCCGAACTGCTCGTCCCGGCGGCGCATTTCGTTGGCGAGACTGGTGACCAGGCGCGCACCGGTCGCGGCGAAGGGATGCCCGATCGCGATCGACCCGCCCATGACGTTGGTGCGATTCCAGTCCACCTCGCCCACCGGACCGGCGAGCCCGAGCCGGTCGGCCCACTCGGCCGAGCCCCATGCCTGGATGTTGGAGAGCACCTGTGCGGCGAAGGCCTCGTGGATCTCGATCACCCCGAGTTCGCGCCAGCCGACGCCCGCTCGCTCGAGCGCGCGCGGCACCGCGAACGCGGGGCCCATGAGCAGCTGCCACGACGGATCCACCGCGGCGACGGCGTAGCTCCGGATGTAGGCGAGCGGCTCGTATCCCATGGCCTTGGCCTTCTCCTCCGCCATGAGCAGCACCGCGGCGGCACCGTCGGTGAGCGGCGACGAGTTGCCCGCCGTCACGGTGCCGTACGTCCGGTCGAACACCGGCCGGAGCTTGGCGAGCGCCTCGAGCGAGGCGTCGGCGCGGATACCGTTGTCGCTGGTGGCGACTTCATCCATGTTCCGCCCGCCGAACCAGGGCACGATCTCGGACGTGAGCCGGCCGTCGGCGGTGGCCGCCGCGGCGCGCTGATGGCTCATGAGGGCGACGCGGTCCTGCGCCTCGCGCGAGATCCCGTTCTCCTTCGCCATTTTCTCGGCGCTCTGGCCCATCGTCTCGCCGGTGGACGGCTCGGCGATGGCGGGCGTGAGCGGAATCAGGTCGCGCGGACGCACCCGACCGAACGCGGCGACCCGGCCGCCGAGGCTCCTCGCCCGGCCGGCGTCCACCAGCACGCGGCTCATCCGTTTCGAGTGCAGGACGGGGATGTCGGAGAGCGATTCGGCGCCGCCGGCGAGGATCACGTCGGCGTGGCCCAGCCCGATCTGGTCGGCGGCGTTGGTGATGGCCTGGGCGCCGGAGGCGCAGGCGCGATTGAGCGAGTAGCCGGGCACCGAGGGCGGGAGCTGCGGAAGGAGACTGACCTCGCGCCCGACGTTAGGCGTGAGCACCGAAGCGACGACCTGCCCGAAGACGACCTCGTCCACCTCGACGCCGCGCAGCTCGGTGCGATGGAGCAGCTCGCGGGCGGCGTAGCGCGCCAAGGTCACCGCCGGCACGTCACGATAGACCGTCCCCGCCTTGGCGAAGGGCGTCCGAACGCCGGCGACCACCGCGACGCGGCGGCCCGGCGGGGTGACGGGGGCGGTCATGGCATGAAGGGTATCGCCGATTACCGTTCAGGCGCTACCACCGCGGGTCAGTACTTGAGCGCGACCACGCTCGCCACCGCGCGCCAGCGATCGTCCTCCACCGGCTCGGTCGCTTCGCGGCCATGCAGGACCTCGAGCGGCGCCACCAGCCGGCCGAGCTCGCCGTCGCGCAGCAGATGCGCTTCATTCGATGGCCCCCAACCGAGCACCCGCTGCGCCGAGAGGTACGTTTCCATCATGAAGATCCCGCCGGTCGCGACGTGGTCCAGCATCTCACTCATGCGCTCGCGGTCCAGATAATTGAATACCAGCACCGCGTCGTACCGGCCGAGGTCGGGCCAGGCGGCCTCGAGATCGGCGGCGAGCCACTCCACCGAGACGTTCGCGTCGGCGGCGAGGCGCCGCGCCGTCTCCAGCCTGGCCGCATCGCGATCCACCGCGGTGACGCGGGCGCCGCGCGCCGCCGCCGCCAGTGCGTGCCGCCCGGTGCCGCACGCGAGGTCGAGCACCCGCGAGCCGGACCGGATGAGGTGAGCGTGCCAGGTGAACCAGGGGCTCGGGCGATCGAGAACCGCGGGGGACGGGTGAGACACGGTGCTCCCGGACTGCGCCGCGCCGAGCTGCGGCAGGTGGCCGCGACGCCGGCGGACGTGCTGGTGATCGGCGGCGGGATCGTCGGCGCCGGAGTGGCGCGCGACGCCGCCATGCGCGGGCTCCGGACGGTGCTGGTCGAGCAGCACGACCTGGCATGGGGCACCAGCTCGCGCTCCAGCCGGCTGATCCACGGCGGGCTCCGCTACCTCGAGCAGGGCGCCATCGGACTCGTGGCCGAGGCGCTCCGCGAGCGGGCCGTGCTCCGGCGGATCGCGCCCCATCTGGTGCATCCGCTGCCGTTCGTCTTCCCGGTCCACGCCGGCGACCGGATCGGCCGCATGAAGCTCGGCGCGGGCCTGCTGCTGTACGACCTGCTCGCGCTGCTTCGCAATGTGGGCCGACACCGGATGCTCAGCAAGCGCCAGCTCCTCGCGCGGGAGCCGCTGCTGCGTGACCGCGGCCTTCGGGGCGGCGCGCTCTACTACGATGCCCAGTGCGACGACGCGCGGCTGGTGATCGCGACGGCCCGCTCCGCGGCGGCACATGGCGCGGCGATCCTCCACTACGCGGCGGTGCGCGGGTTCCGGCGCGAGGACGGCCGCATTGCCGGCGCGGAGGTGGAAGACCGGCTCACCGGTGAGCGGCTGGAGCTCCGGGCGCAGGTGGTGGTAAGCGCCACCGGACCGTGGACCGACGGCGTGCGGCGGATGGAGGACCCCGCCGCCCAGGCGCTTCTGCGGCTCACCAAGGGCGTACACGTCGTGGTGCCGCGGACCCGGGTGGGAAATCACGAGGCGATCACCTTTACCAGTCCGATCGACGGCCGGGTGATGTTCGTGCTGCCGTGGGGCGAGCTGTCGTACATCGGCACCACCGACACCGACACGGCCGAGTCGCCCGAGCAGGTCCGCGCCGCCGATGTCGACGTGCTGTATCTCCTTCGCTCGGCCAACGCGCTCTTCCCCGGCGCCCGGCTCACCGTGGAGGACGTACGGGCGACGTGGGCCGGACTCCGGCCGCTGCTCCGCAGCGACACCGCGGACGCGCGCGCGTCGTCGCTCTCGCGCGAGCACGCGATCGTCGAGGGCGCCGGCGGGATGATCGCCGTCGCCGGCGGCAAGCTCACGACCTATCGCGCGATGGCGGCGGAGACCGTAGACCGGGTGGTGCGCCGGCTCGGCCCCCGCGGCGGCGGCGCCTGGCCCGCGTGGGCGGCGACGGATACGGAACCCCTCCCCGGCGGCGAGACCGCCGATCTCACCGCGTTCGCGGCGATGGGCAACGATGCCGGGCTCCCGCCGGCGACGATCGCGCATCTGCTCCGGCACTACGGCACCGAGGCGGCGGGTATCTGCAACCTCGCGGTCAGCGACCGCATGCTCGCACGACCGCTCGATCCCGACCATCCCGCGATCGCGGCCGAGGTGATTCACGCCGTGCGCCGGGAGCTGGCGCTGCGAGTCGAGGACGTGCTGGTGCGGCGAATCCATCTGTTCTATGAGGTACCCGACCGCGGCCGCCGCGCGGCGGCGAACGTGGCGACGCTGATGGGAGGCGAGCTCGGGTGGGATGACACACGCATCGCCGCGGAGCGGGAGCGCTACGCGGCGATGGTGAAGGCGGCCTGCGGCGGAGTTACTGCACCGTAATCGTGCCGTGCATGCCGGTACCCGGCGCGCCATGCACCGAGCAGTGGAATGCGTACGTGCCCGCCGTGTTGAACGTCACCTGGTAGGTCCGCGGCGGCCCGTTCGGCGCGCCGCTGCTCGCGAAGCTGGGCGGCCCATCGGATGTGACGTCATGCGTGCTGCTCACCCAGACGAACGAGACCGTCGTGCCGGCCGGCACGGTGAGCGTCGACGGCTCGAACCGCGGGCCGTTGACGTCGTCGATCAGCTGAATCGTGTTCGCCGGAACGGTCGCGGTGGCGGTGAACGTCACGGGCGACCCCGTCGCGCCGCTGACCGATGCCGTCGCCGTCTGGGCGCCGCCCGCGGGACCGAGCGTCCACGTCGACGTCGCCCGGCCGGTGGCATCGGTCACCGACGACGTCGGGCTCAACGTGCCGCCGCCGGTGGTTGCCCACGACACGGTGACGCCGGGCCGCACATCGTTGGCGTCGGCCAGGAGGACGGCGAGCGGGACGGGCAGCGCCGAGCCGGCGGCGCCGGTCTGCCCGTCGCCGTCGGCACCGCCCGCCTTGGCGAGGGTCGGGACAAGGACTTGTCCGGAGCTAGCCGTCGCATGGAACACCACCGGCGATCCGGTCGCGCCGGGGAGCGCCGCCTGCGCCGTCTGATCGCCCGCCGTGGCCCCGAGCGTCCACACCGTCGTCGCGATTCCATTCGCGTCGGTGATGCTGCTCGGCGGCGCCAGGGAGCCACCGCTGGACGTGCTCCAGGCCACCATCGCCCCGGCGAGCGCGGCGCCGCCCTGCGTCACTGCCACGCGGAGGGGAGCGAACAGCGCGACACCAACCCCACCGGTTTGAGCATCGCCGCTCGCCGTCGCCGTCTTCGCGATCGCGGCGCTCCCACCTCCCGGGCCAGCGTTGTCCCCGCCGCACGCCAGCATCGCGCTCAGAACCCCGAGCTGGACGCCGACGAACCACCGGCCCTTCGTTAGGCGAAGCATGATAACCTCCCGATCTCTCGAAGGATGACCGCTTCCAACGCACGACGCCGACTGCCGTCCGCCTCCACGCTGCGGCCGCGCCGCGCCGGGGTGAAGCGTCCGGAGCGACCCGTTATCTTCCCTGCGGATGCGGCGCCCGCGGGCCGCCGCGACTGATCAACGACCGGAGCAGCAAGTGGACTTCAACGTCTTCGAGACGGCCAACGCGGGCTTCGCGCAGGCGATGTACGAGGAGTACCTCCGGGACCCGGCGGCCGTCGGACCGGAGTGGCGCCGCCTCTTCGAGAGCGGCATCCGGGGGGAGACGCCGGATTACGGCGGCAATGGACACCCGTCGATCCAGACCTCCACGGCGACGCCGGCGCCGATCGCAGCAGCGCCGCCGCCGCCGACCTCGGCGCCCGCCGTCGCCCTGCCGCCTGCTGATGCGCCTTCCGGCGGTACGCCGTTGAAGGGTCCGGCCGCGCGCCTCGTGCAGAACATGAACGACAGTCTGTCGGTTCCGACCGCGACGAGCTTTCGCGAGCTGTCGGTCGCGGCACTCGAAGCGCGCCGCCGCGACCTCAACGCCGCCCTCCAGGCCGCCGGCCGGGCCGAGAAGATCTCGTTCACGCACCTGATCGCCTGGGGCATCGTGCAGGCGACGCGGCAGCATCGGGTCATGGGCCACACGCTCGCCACGCATGACGGGACGTTCTATCGAGTCGAGCCCGCCGGCATCTCGCTCGGCCTCGCGGTGGACGTCACCCGGAAGGACGGGAGCCGCGGCCTGGTCGTCCCGGTCATCAAGCAGGCGGAGGCGATGGACTTCCGCGCCTTCCACGCGGCCTACGAAGCGCTGGTGGACAAGGCGCGGGCCAATCGCCTCATGCCCGACGATTTCCAGGGCGCCACGATGACGCTCACCAACCCCGGCGGGCTCGGCACGGTGGCGTCGGTGCCGCGGCTCATGAGCGGCCAGGGGAGCATCATCGCGGTCGGCTCGATCGGCTATCCGGCGGAGTTCGCCGCGGTGAGCGACGAGCGGCGGAAGGAGCTGGGGCTCAGCAAGGTGATGACGGTGACGAGCACCTACGACCACCGCGTCATCCAGGGCGCCGAGTCGGGGGCGTTCCTCGCCACGCTGGATCACCTGCTCCAGGGCGACGAGCGCTTCTACCAGACGATCTTCGAGAGTCTCGGCCTCGGGGCGCCGAGCGCGCGGGCCATCGTGGCGCCGCGGGTCGCGGCGAAGCCGCTCGAGGAAGGCTCGGCCTCGATGGCCGACCTGATGCACGTCGGCGCGGCCATGGCGCTGGTGAAGGCGTTCCGCACCCACGGCCACCTCGCGGCGCGACTCGATCCGCTCGGCAGTGAGCCGATCGGCGACCCGGCGTTGAATCCGCAGGGGCCGCTCGGCCTCACGCCGGAGGTGATGGCGACGATCCCGTCGCGCGTGCTGCGGGTGTACGTCCCGGGCGAGACGCTGCTCGACGCGTACCCCAACCTCCAGGCGACGTACTGCGGGACCATCGCCTATCAGATCGAGCACATCGCCAGCCACGAGCAGCGCGTGTGGCTGCGCGAGAAGATCGAGTCCGGCGCGTTCCGCACCCCGCTCGCGCCGGAGGAGCGGCGCCGGCTGCTGGCCCGCCTCACCGAGGTCGAGTCGCTCGAGAGCTTCCTCCACAAGGCGTATCTGGGGCAGAAGCGGTTCTCGATCGAGGGTGTGGACATGCTGGTGCCGATGCTCGACCAGCTCATCGAGCACGCCGCCGAGCTCAACACCCGGGAAGTGGTGCTGGGCATGGCGCATCGCGGGCGGCTCAACGTGCTCGCGCATACGGTGGGGCGCCCGTACGAGACCATCTTCGCCGAGTTCGAGGGCGGACGGCATGTCGAGGGCGGGCAGCTCACCCCCGAAGGGGGCACCGGCGACGTGAAGTACCACCACGGCGCCGAGGGCGCGTACCCGACGCGAAGCGGCAAGGCGATCACCGTCGCGCTGGTCCCGAACCCCAGCCACCTCGAGTTCGTGAACGCGGTGGTCGAGGGCCGCGCTCGCGCCAAGCAGACCACCCGCCGGGGCCAGGACGCGCACCTCGACGTGAGCAACGCGCTGCCGGTGCTGATCCACGGCGACGCGGCGTTCGCCGGACAGGGGGTCGTGGCGGAGACGCTCAATCTCAGCGCGCTCGCCGCGTACCGGACCGGCGGAACGGTGCACATCATCACCAACAACCAGGTCGGCTTCACCACCGACATGGCCGACGCGCGGTCCACCCAGTACGCCTCCGACCTCTCGAAGGGCTTCGACGTCCCCATCATCCACGTCAACGCCGACGACGCGGAGGCGTGCCTCTCGGCGGTGCGGCTGGCGATGGCGTACCGGACCACGTTCGGGCGCGACGTCGTGATCGATCTCGTCGGCTACCGCCGCCACGGTCATAACGAGGGCGACGAGCCGGCCTACACCCAACCGCTCATGTACGCGCGGATCAAGCAGCTCCCCACCGTGCGACAGCGCTACGCCGATCAGCTCGTCGCGGCCGGCGTGCTCACCGCGGACGACGCGGCAAAGGATGCGGCGGCGGCGTACCAGCGTCTGCTCGACCTGCAGACGCGGTTCAAGGGAAGCATGGGCGGCGCGGTCGCGAAGGAGCCGGCGAAGGAGGTCGTCGCGGGGCAGGAGGTGAACACCGCCGTGCCGGCGGAGCTGCTGACGTCGCTCAACGAGCAACTCCTCACCACGCCGGACGGGTTTGCGGTCCACCCGAAGCTTCGCCGCCAGCTCGAGCGGCGGCGCGCCGTGCTTGGGCCCGATGGCGGCATCGATTGGGCTCACGCGGAAGCACTGGCGCTCGCGTCCCTGGTGACCGAGGGCGTACCGGTCCGCCTCACCGGCCAGGATACCGAGCGCGGCACGTTCAGCCAGCGCCAGGCGGTGCTGCACGACGTGAACACCGGGGCGACGTACACGCCGCTCAAGCGGCTGGCCGGCGCGCTCGCGCCGCTGGAGCTGCACAACAGCCCGCTTTCGGAGCTGGCGGCGATCGGATTCGAGTACGGCTACAGCGCGGCGGCGCCCGAGGCGCTGGTGCTGTGGGAGGCGCAGTTCGGCGACTTCGCCAACGGTGCGCAGGTCATCATCGACCAGTTCCTCTCCTCAGGCCTGTCCAAGTGGGGGCTCACGACGCGGCTGACGCTGCTCCTGCCGCACGGCTACGAGGGCCAGGGGCCGGAGCACTCGAGCGCGCGGCTGGAGCGGTTCCTCCAGCTCTGCGCCGAGGGCAATCTGCGGGTCGCCTACCCGACGACGCCGGCGCAATACTTCCACGTGCTCCGCCGCCAGGCCAGGCGCAACCGGCAGCGGCCGCTGATCGTGATGACGCCGAAGAGCCTGCTCCGCCTGCCCCACGCGACGTCGAAGCTGACCGACCTCTCGGAAGGCCGCTGGCAGCCGGTGCTGGACGACGAGTCGGCGGCGGCACGGCGCGGTGCCATCTCGCGGCTGGTGCTCTGCAGCGGCAAGGTCTACTACGACCTGCTGGCCGAGGCGGAGAAGCTGCCGGACGACCGCCGGCCCGCGATCGTGCGGGTGGAACAGCTCTATTCCTTCCCGTGGAGCGAGATGCGGGCGATGCTGGCGCGCTACGAGAGCGTGCGCGAGGTGGTGTGGACCCAGGAAGAGCCGCAGAACATGGGCGCGTGGCGCTACATCGAGCCGAAGCTGCGGGAGATGCTGCCTAACGGCGCCGCGCTGGTGTATGCCGGCCGGCCGGAGCGCGCCAGCCCGGCGGAAGGGTACCCGGCGGCGCACGCGGCGGAGCAGAGCCGGATCGTGACCGACGCGCTTGGCGTCGGCGCGCAGCGGACGCCGCTCGAGACGATGGCGGCGGCGGGACAGGCCAAAGGCTAGGAGTCGGCCGCTGCCGGAAAAAACTCAGGGCCTGCGCTTCGGCGCAGGCCCTGTTTGCTTCGCGTCCTTCGGCTACCTCAGGCGTCCTTCGCCAGGATCGGCCGCTCGGAGGCCTGGCGGGCCAGGTCCTTCAGCGGATCCGAGAGGTGCTCGCCGTAATGCAGGAGAAACACCCCGCGCGCCCGCTTCGCCAGCAAAAAGGCGAGGAGCGGCGTGTCGGCCTTGGCCGCGTTGCATTCGCGGCAGGCGAGCACGAGGTTATCCGGGCGATCGTACGCGGTCTGGCCACGGCGGGGACGCACGTGGTCGAGGGTGATGGCCTCGGACGGGGTTTCGGTGCCGCAGTAGGCGCACACCGAGCCATGCTGCGAAAGCAGCCATTCGCGGTGGCCCTGCATGCTGCGGCCGGACGAGCGACGGAAGGAAGCTGGAGCGACTGCGGTTCCTGCGGAGGTACGACGTCTTGGTCTGCGTGCCACAAATTACCACTTGACTGGTTGAACATGAGCCGGCAAGGCCGGCGGCCATTCGAGCGCCTGAACGATAATCACCGGGAGGCCGGAATGGCAGTGTCCCCGCCCCGGCCGGCCGCGGTATAATCCGGCATGCCCCGTCCGTTCCTCCCCTGCCTCGCCATTCTGGCGCTTGCCGGCTGCGGCGCCGCGCCCGCGTCGGTGGCCCGGGAGAGCGGCGCCCGCCGCGCGATCGAGCACACCGTGGCCGACTACGTGAACGCCACCAACCGGGGCGACGCCCGGGCTCTGGCCGAGCTCTACACCGACGACGCCATCCTGCTGCCGCCCGACGACAGCCTGGTGCGCGGACGCAGCGGCATCCGCGAGTTCTGGAGCCGCGGTCTCGAGGGCGGCCTCAGCATGGAGACGGTGCGGCTCGAAGTGCACGGCGAGGCGGCGCTGCTGGTGGCGCGCTACAGCCTGGCCGCGACCGCCGACGAGAGCGCCGACAGCGGAAAGTGCGCGATGAGCTTTGCCCGGCAGCGTGACGGCAGCTGGAAGCTCACTGCCGACATCTGGAACAACGACACCGGCGCCGCCGACGACTCGACCGACGACTCGGCGCCGCTCACGCCGGTCACCTAGCCGCGGACGGCGATGCCGACACCGCGAGCCCGCATTCCGCGACCCCGCCCCGTCGTGTAGCTTTCCGCCCTGCCGCCGTCCGCATCACCCCTGCAAGGAGCCGGTCCTGACGGTCGAATCCCCTCGCACCCGCGCGGTGCGGCTGGATGATCCCGCTACGCTCGCCGATCCGTGGATCAGCATCGATGCGATCCGCGCGCTGGCGATGGACGCCGTCGAGGCCGCGAAGTCCGGCCACCCCGGCACGCCGATGGCGCTGGCGCCCGCGGCCTACGTCCTCTGGACCCGCTTCCTTCGCTACAACCCCCGCAATCCCGACTGGGCCGATCGCGACCGGTTCGTGCTCTCCTGCGGTCACGCGTCGATGCTCCAATACGCGCTGCTGCACCTGACCGGGTACGACCTCTCGCTGGACGACCTGAAGGGCTTCCGGCAGTGGGCGTCGAAGACGCCGGGCCATCCCGAGCGGGGCCACACGCCCGGCGTCGAAACCACCACCGGCCCGCTGGGCCAGGGATTCGGCAACGCGGTCGGAATGGCAATCGCCGAGCGGGTGTTGGGCGCGGAGTTCAACCGGCCCGACCTGACGATCGTGGATCATCACGTCTGGGGCTTCGTGAGCGACGGCGATCTGATGGAAGGCGTCGCGTCGGAAGCCGCGTCGCTCGCCGGTCACCTGCGGCTGGGCAAGCTCAACCTGATCTACGACGACAATCACATCACGATCGACGGCGACACCGCGCTTTCGTTCAGCGAGGACGTGCCGAAGCGATTCGAGGCGTACGGCTGGCACGTGGTGCGGGTGGCCGACGGCAACGATCTCGACGCGATCGAGGCGGCGCTCGACGCCGCCCGGCGCGAGACGTCGCGGCCGTCGCTCGTGGTGCTGCGGACGATCATCGCGGATCCGGCGCCGACCAAGCGCAACACCGCGGCCGCGCACGGTGCGCCGCTCGGTGCCGAGGAGGTGCGGCGGACGAAGGAAATCATGGGCTGGCCGACCGAGCCCGCGTTCTACGTTCCCGACGCGGCGTACGCCGACTGGCGCATGGCGGTTCCGCGGGGCGAGGCGGCGGAGCACGAATGGCTGGCGCGGTTCGACCGCTACGCCGAGCTGCACCCCGGGCTCGCCGCGCGCTTCCGCGCGTGGCTCGCCGGCGAGCTGCCGGCCGGCTGGGATGCGGCCTTGCCGAGCTACCCGCCGGACAAGGGGCCGATCGCGACCCGCCAGGCGTCGGGCGCGGCGCTCCAGGCCATCGCCGCCGCGGTGCCGAACCTCGTCGGCGGCTCCGCCGATCTGGGCGAGAGCACCGGCGTGACCCTCAAGCTGGGCGGCAACTTCGGTCCGACGACAACGGGCCGGGTGTTCCACTGGGGCGTGCGCGAGCACGGGATGGCGGCGATCATGAACGGCATCGCCGCGCACGGCGGACTCCGGCCGTTCGGCAGCACGTTCCTGGTCTTCTCCGATTACATGAAGCCGGCGATCCGCCTCGCGGCGCTGATGCGTCTGCCGGTGATCTACATCGGGACGCACGACTCGATCGGCGTCGGCGAGGACGGGCCGACCCATCAGCCGATCGAGCACCTCGCGATGCTGCGGGCCATTCCCGGTCTGGTGGTCCTGCGGCCGGGCGACGCGAACGAGACCGTCGAGGCGTGGCGCGCCGTCATGGCGCGGCGCGACGGGCCGGCGATCCTGGTGCTCACCCGGCAGAAGCTCCCGGTGCTCGACCGCGGGTCGCTTGCGCCCGCGCGCGGCGTGCGGCGCGGCGCATACGTGCTCTACGAGCCGGACGGCGGCGCCGAGGCGATCGTGATGGCAACGGGCTCCGAGCTGTACGTCGCGCTCGAGGCGGCGAAGCTGCTCGCGTCCGACGGCATCAGCGCGCGGGTCGTCTCGATGCCGTCATGGGAGCTTTTCGAGCAGCAGCCGCAGGCGTATCGCGACCAGGTGCTGCCGCCGGCGCTCACCGCGCGCGTGGCGGTCGAGGCGGCGTCGAGTTTCGGCTGGCGGCGCTGGATCGGCGACCGCGGCGCCATGCTTTCCATCGACGGCTTCGGCGCATCGGCGCCGGCCGAGCGACTCTTCCAGGAATTCAAGCTTACGCCGGCGGCCGTGGCCGCGGCGGTGCGGCGCGTGCTCTCGACCGACCGGAGCCATTCGTGACGTCGCAGACCAACCCGCTGGTGCGGCTCGGCGCGCTGGGGCAGAGCCCGTGGTACGACTACATCACCCGCGATCTCGTCGCCTCCGGCGAGCTGCCGCGGCTCATCCGCGAGGACGGCCTCCGCGGGATGACGTCGAACCCGACGATCTTCGAGAAGGCGATCGCGGGGAGCCGGCTGTACGACGCCGACATCGCGCGGCTTGCGGCCGAGGGCCACGATGCGGCCGAGATCTTCGAGGCGCTCGCGATCGCGGACGTGCGCGCCGCCTGCGACCTCTTCCGCCCGCTCTTCGAGCGCGAGCGGAACGGCGACGGCACCGTCTCCCTCGAGGTCTCGCCCACGCTCGCGAGCGATGCGGACGCGACCGTGCACGAGGCGGAGCGGCTCTGGCGCAGCGTGGACCGGCCCAATCTCATGATCAAGATCCCGGGCACGCAGGCCGGCTTGCGCGCCATCACGCGCTGCATCGCCGACGGGATCAGCGTGAACGTGACGCTGCTCTTCTCGGTCGAGCGCTACGCGCACGTCATCGACGCATGGATGACCGGCCTCGAGCAGCGCGCCGCGACCGAGGCGCCGCTGGGCGGCGTGCACTCGGTGGCGAGCTTCTTCGTGAGCCGGGTGGATACGGCGATCGACCCGCGGCTCCCGGTGCGCTCGCCGCTTCGGGGCACGGCGGCGATCGCGAACGCCGCGGCGGCGTACCGCCTCTTCGAGTGGGCGACGGCGACACCGCGCTGGCAGCGGCTGGCCGACCTGGGGGCGCATGCCCAGCGGCCGCTGTGGGCATCGACCAGCACGAAGGACCCGGCGTATCCCGACACGTATTACGTCGAGGCGTTGGTGGCGCCGATGACGGTGAACACGCTGCCGCCGGAGACGTTCGCCGCCTACCGCGATCACGGCGCACCGGAGGTGCGGATCGAGGAGGCCGGCGCCGCGGCCCCCGAGCGGCTCGGCGCCCTGGCCGGAGCCGGTGTGGACCTCGCCGGCGTCACCCGCGATCTCGAGGAGGAGGGCGTCCGCAAGTTCGCGGCGTCGTACGCCGCCCTTCTCGCCGGCATCGCCGCGAAGGTCGAGGCGCTCCAGACGGCTTGAGCGATCCCGCTCCCTCTCACCCGGCGCGCCCATGCTCCGATTTCTCTTCCGCCGTTCGCTGACCCAGTGGATCATGATCGCGCTCGTCGCGGGCGTGATCGTCGGCTGGCTGGACAACGAGGTGTGGACCGGCGCCGCGGTGGGCGACGCGCTCAAGCCGCTCTCCACGATCTTCCTCCGGATGATCAAGTCGATCGTGGTGCCGCTGATCTTCGGCAGCCTGGTGATCGGCATCGCGGGTCACGGCGACGACATGAAGCGGGTCGGCCGGCTGGCACTCAAGAGCATACTCTACTTCGAGGTGGTGACCACCGTCGCGCTCGCGGTGGGTCTGCTCGCCGCCAACCTCGTCCGCCCCGGCGACGGGGTACAGCTCGGCGCGGCCTCGGCGGCGGAGCAGACGGCCGAGCAGATGGCGACGACGCACCCGACCATCGGCGGCGTGCTGGAGCACGCGGTCCCGCAGAGTTTCTTCGAGGCGGCGACCAGGAACGAGGTGCTCCAGATCGTGTTCTTCTCGGTGCTCTTCGGGGTGGCGCTGGCTCGAGTGCGGGGTCGCTCGCGGGACGTGATGGTCTCCTTCTGCGAGTCCCTGGTGGACGTGATGTTCAAGTTCACCGAGTTGGTGATGAAGTTCGCGCCGATCGGCATCTTCGCGGCGGTGGTTGCCACCGTGGGCGACAGCGGCATCGGCGTACTGCGAAACCTCGCCGTCCTGGTGCTCACGCTCTATGCCGCGCTCATCGCGTTCGTGCTGCTGGCGCTGCTGCCGGTGGCCATCGTGGCGCGGGTGCCGATCCGCGAATTCTGGCGCTGGATCAAGGCGCCATGGCTGCTCGCCTTCACCACGGCCTCGAGCGAGGCGGCGCTCCCGCTCGCGATGGAGAACCTGGAGAAGTTCGGCGTGCCGCGACGGATCGTCGCCTTCGTCCTCCCCACCGGCTACTCGTTCAATCTCGACGGCTCGACCCTCTACCTGGCCGTCGCCTCGCTGTTCGTCGCGCAGGCCGCGGGCGTCCACATGAGTCTGGGCGAGCAGCTCGTCATGATGCTTACGCTGATGCTCACGAGCAAAGGCGTCGCCGCGGTGCCGCGCGCGTCGCTGGTAATCCTCGCCGGCACCCTCGCCAGCTTCCAGCTTCCGCTCACCGGAGTTGCGGTGATACTCGGCGTCGACGCGTTCATGGACATGGCGCGCACCTCCATCAATCTCGTGGGCAACTGCCTCGCGGCGGTGGTCATGGCGCGCTGGGAGGGGGAGTTCCGGCCGGTCGCGGCGCCGAGCCCCGCAACTTTTTCCGAGGCGGTGTCGTAACGGCGCGGTGATCGCCCGCTTCCCGCTACCGAGGACCGTCATGCACGTCCGCTCCGCCATCACGCTGCTGCTGCTCTGCCCGGCTGCGGCCGCCGCCCAGCGTCCCGCGCGCACCGCCCCACCAGCTCCCGTCACCGGCATCCGCTACGACGTCACCTACACCGACAGCACCGCCGCGCAGCGCACGGTGCGGGTGCAGATGCGGATGAACGTCGGCGGGTCCGCGCCGGTGCTGCTGTCGCTGCCGGTGTGGACGCCCGGCGCGTACGAGGTGAGCAACTTCGCCCAGAACGTCTCCGCCTTCGGCGCGACGGACGGCGCCCGCCCGCTCACCTGGGACAAGGCCGACTACGATACCTGGCGGGTGCAGCCCGGCGGCGCGCGCACGGTGACGGTCAGCTTCGACTACGTCGCCGACACGCTCGACAACGCGATGGCGTGGGCCCGGCCCGACTTCCTCCTCTTCAACGGCACCAATCTGTTCCTCTATCCCGAGGGCCAGGGCCTGGACTTCCCGGCCACCGTCACGATCCATACGCAGCCCGACTGGCGCGTGGTGACCAGCATGCACCCGGCCGGCGCGGCGCTCACCTACGGCGAGAAGAACTACCACGACCTGGTGGACATGCCGTTCTTCATCGGCAAGGTGGACGTGGACAGCATGCAGGTCAGCGGCAAGTGGACCCGGCTCGCGACCTATCCCGCGGGCGCACTCGCCGGGGCACAGCGGCAGCAGTTCTGGGGCTACATCCAGAAGGCGATTCCAACCGAATCGTCGGTCTTCGGCGAGACGCCGTGGGACAGCTATTCGGTGATGGACATCTTCGACTCGGCGTACGGCGGCGGCAGCGCGCTCGAGCATCAGGCGACGCACGTCGGGATCTACGCGTCGCAGCTCATCGGCAACCCCGTGCTCGCTTCGATCACCGCGCACGAGATCTTCCACGCCTGGAACGTGAAGCGGCTGCGTCCCGCCGACATGATGCCGTACCGCTACGACCGCGCCGAGCCCACGCCGTGGCTCTGGGTGAGCGAGGGCATCACCGACTATTACGCCGATCTCACGCTGGCCCGCTCCGGCATCTCCGACGCCGACGCCTTCCTCCAGACCACGATCGGGAAGATCACCAACGTGGCGCAGGTGCCGCCGGTGGCGCTGCAGGACGCATCGCTCTCGACCTGGATCCATCCGAAGGACGGCACGGCGTACATCTACTACCCGAAAGGCTCGCTGGCCGGGTTGCTGATCGACATCATGATCCGCGACGGCAGCGACAACGCACGCTCGCTCGACACCGTGATGCGCGAGCTGTACGCGAGCGACTACAAGCATGGCCGCGGCTTCACCGGCGACGACTGGTGGGGCGCGGTGAGCCGCGCGGCCGGCGGACGCTCCTTCGACGAGTTCTACAGGAAGTACGTCGACGGGCGCGAGCCGTATCCGTACGCCGGCGTCTTCGCGCTGGCCGGGTTGCGCTACGCGGTGGACACGATCCGCGATCCGCGGCTCGGCATCGGGACCCGGACCGACAGCACCGGCGAGACCATTACGCAGGTGACCCCGGGCAGCGCGGCCGATGCGGCGGGAGTGAAGGTGGGCGACGTGCTGGTGTCGGTGGGCGACGTGCAGACCAGCGGCGGCGCGGGTGACTGGGGCCAGCGCTTCCGTTCCGCCTACCGCTCGCGCAACGGGCAGGACCTTCCGATCGTGGTACGCCGTGGCGCGCAGACCGACACGCTCGCGGCCAGGGTCGTGCTCATGCCGCGCGAGCAGCCATCGCTCACCGAAGACCCGAACGCGTCGCCCAAAGCGGCCCGCATCCGGGAAGGGATCCTCACGGGAAAGACCGCGCGTTAGCTCCGGCGCTTCTCCGGCAGCTCGGGATCGGTCTTGGGGTTGTAGTCCCCGTCGTCGCGACCGTCGTTCAAATACCCCTCGTCGCCGAGCCCGAGGCCGGGATTGCGGGTCGTGCGCAGGTCCATGTCGGTGCGGCGGCGACGGTCCTTCTCGAGCGAGCCGTCCTCGTCGTCCACGTCGTCGCTATCGTCAATCGTCGGCTTGCGGGTCATCGGGGCCTCCAGCGGAGCGGGGTGAATCCTGCCGGACGGTAGGCCCCGGTCGCATGCGACGTCGGTAATCCCGGTCACACCCGCCGGGTTCCCCTCCGTGAGCGTCGGGCGATCCGGCGCGCCGAGACGATCGCCACCGGCGGCGTGAGCCGCTGGCCGTCCGCCGGCGCGTGCTGGATCCGGCGCGCCACGTCCATGCCGCTCACCACGCGGCCGAACGCCGCGAAGCCCTGGCCGTCGGGATTCCGTGCGCCGCCGAAGTCGAGCGCCGGCTGGTCGCCGATGCAGATGAAGAAGTCCGAGGTGGCGGTGTCCGGACCGCCGCGCGCCATGGAGACGACCCCGTCGCGGTGCCGCAGACCGGTGATGTCGGTGCGCTCGAGCGGAATCGGTGCGAAGTCCCGATGTCGCGCCGGGTCCAGGCCGCCCTGGATCACCTCGATCTTGACCGGGCTCTGCGGCTGGTTGGCGAGCGTGACGGTGCGATGGAAGCGGCCGCCGTCGTACATGCCGGCGTCCACGTAGCGGAGGAAGTTGGCCGCGGTCACCGGCGCCCGGACCGTATCCACCTCGATGACGATCGCGCCGAGCGATGTCTCCACCCGCACGCGCGGCAGGCCTGCATCGCGACGGGCGGCGGAGGCGAGCAGAAAGGCCGGAACGAGCAGGAGCGCGGGCAGCGACCGCCGCATGGCAACCTCGCGATGTGAGTATCAGGAACCGGAATCGAAGAGCCCCGGAAGATCGGCGGCGAGGAGCGGCCGCTCCGACGGCGCCAGCCCCGCGAGCCGCGCCGCGCGGCCGAGCAGAGCGGCGGGAGAGAAGCCGGCGGCCCGCAGTTCACGAATGCCGGTGTCGCCGTCCGACTTGCTGAGTTTGGCGCCGCCCGGCTTCCGGATCAACCCGTGGTGCAGGTACACCGGGGGGACGCCGCCGAGGAGGCGCATGAGGCGGAGCTGCCGTCCGGTGGAACTCAGGAGGTCCTCGCCCCGCACCACCAGCGCTATGCCCTGCCGCAGGTCGTCCACCACGACGGCGAACTGATAGGTCCACTGGCCCAGCCGGTCACGAAGCAGCAGGTCGCCGCACTGACGCGCCGGCTCCTGCCGCTCTGGTCCGAGGCGCGCGTCGTCGAAGCACTCCGCGCCCGCGCCCATGTTGAGTCTCACGCCACGACCCGCGGCGCCCTCGAGCCCTCGGTCCCGGCAGCGGCCGGTGTACGGCGTCTCCACGTCGGCGATGTCGCCGCCGAGAGCAGCGAGATCGCGCCGGGAGCAGTCGCAAGCGAACAGCGTCGCGCGGCTTCGCAGCTGCTCGAGCGCCGCGGAGTAGGCCGCATCGTTGTCGCTCTGGCGATACGCGGACGGGCCGGCGCCAAGCTCGGCGGCTGTGCCCAGATCCGGCTCGAGACCGAGCCAGTCCAGATCGTCGAGCAGCGCCGCCTCGTACTCCGGGCGGGAGCGCGTGCGGTCGTGGTCCTCCAGCCGCAGCAGCACGCGTCCGCCCAGCGCGCGCGCGAGGCCCCAGACGTGGATCGCGTTGACCACGTGGCCGAGGTGCAGGTAGCCGGTCGGGGCCGGAGCAAAACGGGTGAGCGGCCGCGGCGGAAGCCGCGCCGCCAGCACATCCAGATTGATCGTGGGCATCCCGCGCGAAAGATACGCGCTACCACTCCTCACGATCGGCGAGCGAGCGGCGCATCACCACGGCGGTGGCGGGACAGGCGCCGCGGAACTCGACCGATTGGAGCAGCGGCGGCGGCACAGCGCTCCGCTCCGCGACGACGAAGCCGAAGCGGGGGAAATACCGATCCGCGGTGGTGGTGAGGAGCCACAGCTCGCGCACGCCGCGAACACGCGACGCGTCGGCCAACGCGCGTACCATCCGCGCGCCGAGGCCGCCGTCACGAGCCGCCGGTGCGACTACCACCGAACGCAGCAGGCCGGAGTCACCATAACGCTCCACCCCGGCGGCGCCGACGATGCCACCGCCCTGCTCGGCGACGACGAAGTCGGCAAAGGCGTCGGCGAGGCCGGCCGTCGTCAGCTCCGCCGCCGCGAGCAACGCCTCGACCGCCGCGAGGTCACTCGGCCGGGCCGAACGCAGCGCGGCCTTCGTCTCCGTCACGCCGGCTTCCGCGCGCGCACGAACGCGCCCATGACGCGACCGCCCACCTCACGCGCGAGCACCTCGGTGTCGAGTGCCGTGCCTTCGAGGAACGCCTTCGCGTCCGCCAGCTCGTAGATGCGCGTCGGCTCGATCGAGGCAGCGATGAACCCCGCTTCCGCCAGCAGGTGCAGGAAGTCGCTCTCGCCGAGCGCGCCCGCCACGCAGCCGACCCAGAGCTCCATGCTGCGTCGCACCGCCGTCGGCAGCTCGCCCCGGACCACCACGTCGGAGATGGCGAGGCGGCCGCCGGGTCGCAGCACGCGGAACGCCTCGCGGATCACCTGCCGCTTGTCCGCGGAGAGATTGATGACGCAGTTGGAGATGATGACGTCCACCGACGCGTCGGGCAGGGGAAGGTGCTCGATGTCGCCCCTCCGGAACTCGGCGTTCACGATGCCGGCCTTGCGCTGGTTCTCCCGCGCGAGCGCGAGCATCTCGTCGGTCATGTCGATGCCGTAGGCGCGGCCGGTGGGGCCGACGCGCTGCGCCGACAGCAGCACGTCGATGCCCCCGCCGGAGCCGAGGTCGAGCACGACCTCGCCCGCGCGCAGCTCGGCCAGCGCGGTGGGATTGCCGCAGCCGAGCGAGGCGAGGACGGCGGTCTCGGGCAGACACGCGGTCTCCGCCGCCGAGTAGAGATTCGAGGTGATCGGCCCGCAGCACGATTGCTCCGCTCCGGCGCCGCCGCAGCCGCTCCGCTGTCCGTCCGCCGCGCGCAACGCCGCCGCGCCGTACTTCTCCCGCACCATTGCCTTCACTGATCCATCCGTCGTGTCACTCACGGATCGCTCCGATCCCGGGTTCGATTCCTGGTGAGCCATCAAGAAACGTTGATGTCTGACATATGGGGAAAAGGCCATCGGCTCACGCGCAGCAGCCCCGCCGCCGCGCCGACGGCTTGTGCGGCTCGACGGCACCGAGCAGCTCGGCGATGTCGTCGAGCGCGTCGGGCTGCAGGGCGTAGTAGACCCAGCGCCCTTCCCGCCGGTCGGTGACCAGCCCCGCGTCCTTCATGACCTTGAGGTGGAACGAGAGCCGCGACTGCGACGCGTCCATGGCATCGGTGAGATCGCAGACGCAGCGCTCACCGTGGCGAAGCTGCCGTGCGAGGCAGACCCGGGTCGGGTCCGCCAGCGCATGGAACAGCCGCGCCGCGCGCTCGAGGTCGTCCTTCTCCCATGCCATGGCCAACAATACAACAAGAAATGTTGATCTGTCAAGCACTGCCATCACAGGCGCGACCGGAGCCGGTCCAAGCGTGACGTGCGGCGCGGGCGGGCCGCCCCGTCGTCAGCGCGTCGCCGCCACCCGCCAGCTCCCGCCAAGTGACTTGTAGAGCTGCACCGCGCCGGTGAGCTGCTGAAGCTGCGCCCGGCTCAGCGCCAGCTCGGCATCAAAGAGACTGCGCTGCGCGTCGAGCACCTCGACATAGCTCGCGACGCCGGTGCGGTAGCGCAGCTCGGCCAGAGCCAGCGCGCGGCGGAGCGCCTGCGCCTGGGTCTGCTGCGCCGCCACCTCGTCCCGTGCGGTGCGCACGGCGACCAGCGCGTCACTCGCCTCGCGCAGCGCCCCGAGCACCGTCTGCTCGTACTGCGCGCGCGATTGGTCGGCCCGGGCGCGGGCCACGCGCGTCCCGTTGATCAGCCGGCCGCCGGTGAAGAGCGGAATCGAGACGCCGCCGAGCAGCTGGTAGACCTCAGCGCCCGCGGTGAACAGCCCGTTCGTGTTGGGCGACTGGGTGCCGTACGATGCGGTAATGGAAATGGTCGGAAGTCGCGACGCTTCCGCGACGCCGATGCGCGCGGTCGCCGCCGCGTAGGCCCGCTCCGCCGCCTCGACATCGGGCCGGCGCTCCAGCAGCGTCGCCGGCAGTGAATCGGGGACCGCGAGCGCCGTCACCGCGGCCGCGAGGGAGCCGCCGCGCGTCACCGGCATCGGCACTTCGCCGAGCAGGAAGTTGAGCCGATGCTCGCTCTGGGCGCGCAGCCGCTCGGCCTGGGCCAGCGTGGCCGCCGGCACCGCGACCTGCGCTTCGAACTGACGGACGTCGAGCTCCGAGATGACACCCTGCGCGAACCGCTGCCGCGCCAGCGCGAGCGTCGCCTGGCGCGACGCCAGCGTCCGCTCGGCGATGGCGCGCTCCTGGTCGAACTCGAGCAGCTGGAGGTACTCGCTCGCGACGTCGCTCACCAGCGAGAGCAGCACCGAGCGCTCGGTCGCCTCCTGCTCCGCCACGTCCGCCTGCGCCGCGCGCACGCCCTGACGGATGCGGCCCCAGAAGTCCAGCTCCCATGCCAGATCGGCGGTGGCGCGAAGCGCATTGTACGACGTCGGCGGAAACGAGCCGATCGCCACCTGATTGGTGGCGGCGGAGCCGTTCACCGTCACCGAGGGAAAGAGCGGCGCCCGGGCCACGCCGACCAGCGCGCGGAATTCGCGAATCCGGCCGACGGCGACCTGGAGATCGCGATTCTGCCGGAGCGCGGTCTGCACCAGGCCGACGAGCGTGGAGTCGCGCAGGATGTCGAGCCAGCCGAGGTCGGCGAGCGAATCGGCGACCAGCTTCCGGGGCGCGAGCGCCTTGCCCGCCGCGGCGAGCGTGTCGCCTGCCGTGTCCGCCTCGCGCGCCGCGGCGAGTGAATCGAAGAATGCCCGCGCCGAGCCGCCGCCGTCGGCGCCGACCCGCGTGCTGGCCGGGATCGGCGCTTCCGGCCGGTACTTCGGCCCGACCGCGCAGCCGGCCACGAGCACGGCGAGCAGCGGCAGATGACGCATGCTCATCGGGCCTCCGCCGCCGCGACCGGCTCGGCCGCGTGGCGCCGTCCGCTCGCCCGCTCGGCGAGGCCGCGGATGACGCCGAAGAAGAGCGGGATGAAGAAGATGCCGATCGTCGTGGCGAAGAGCATTCCGGCGAACACGCCGGTGCCGAGCGAATGCCGGCTGGCCGCGCCCGCACCGCCCGCAACCACGAGCGGCGACACGCCGAGGATGAACGCGAACGACGTCATCAGGATCGGCCGGAAGCGCTCCCGCGCCGCCTGCATCGCGGCGTCGCGGATCGAGAGCCCCTGACCCCGCAGCTCGTTGGCGAACTCGACGATCAGGATCGCGTTCTTGGCCGCCAATCCCACCACGGTAATCAGGCCGACCTGGAAGTAGATGTCGCTCGGGGTACCACGGAGCCAGATGCCGAGGAACGCGCCCAGCGCGCCGAACGGCACGCCGAACAGCACGGCGAACGGGATGGTCCAGCTCTCGTACTGCGCCGCCAGCACCAGGAACACGAGAATGAGTCCGAGCCCGAAGACCAGCCCCGCCTGCCCGCTCGACGCGCGCTCCTGGTACGACTGGCCCGAGAGCCCGATGCCGACGCCGTCGCCGGCAAATTTGGCGGCGACGAGCTGGTCCAGCTGATCCAGCATTTCGCCCGAGCTGCGCCCCGCCTTGGGCGTGCCGGTGAACAGCGCGGAGCCGAAGCCGTTGAAGCGGAGGAGCTGGGTCGGCCCGCTGCGGTATTCGACCCGGGTGAGCGCGGAGACCGGGATCATCTCGCCCCCGCTCGAGCGCACGTACAGCCGGCCGATGTCCTCCGGCGTGCGGCGGAACTGCGACTGCGCCTCCGCCTGCACCCGGTAGGTGCGGCCGTAGAGGTTGAAGTCGTTGATGTAGAGCGTGGACAGGAACGTCTGGAGGGTGTTGAACAGGTCGGTCAGGTTGACGCCGCGCGCCTTCGCGGTGGCGCGATCGACGTCGACGTAGACCTGCGGGACGCTGGCGCGGAAGTTCGTGTTCATGGCCTGGACCGCGGGAAGCGTGTTCGCCTCCTGGGCGAACCGCTGCACCGTCTGGGCGAAGTCGCGCACGTCGCGCCCGGTGCGGTTCTGCAGATTGATCTCGACGCCCGACGTCGCGCCGAGTCCCGGAATCTCCGGCAGGTTGAAGGCGAAGCCGATCGCATCCTTCATCCCGAAGAGCTTGCCGTTGATCCGGCCGGTGACCGCGTCGATCGACTCGTCCTTCCCGCGCTCGTCCCACGGCGCCAGGTTGACGAAGATCGTGGCGCTGTTGGTCTGGTTGGTTCGGCTGAGCACGTCGAGGCCGGCGAGCGCCACGATGTTGCGCACCGACTTCTCCTGCTTGAGGAAACCCTCGACCCGCTGCACCGCCTCCTCGGTCCGCTGCAGCGACGCGGCGTCGGGGAGCTGCAGCGCGACGGCGAAGTAGCCCTTGTCCTCGGTCGGGATGAAGGCGCTCGGCACCCGCCTGGCCAGCAGCACGGTGGCGCCGAGCAGCAGCACGAACACACCGACCCAGATGCGCGGCCGGCCGAGCACCCGGACCACACCGCCGGTGTAGCCACCGGTGACGCGGTCGAAGCCGCGGTTGAAGACGCCCCAGAAGCCGCGGGTGTTCTCGTCCGGCGAATGCTTGAGCAGCAGCGCGCAGAGCGCCGGCGTGAGCGTCAGCGCCACGATGCCGGAGAGCACCACCGAGATCGCGATCGTCACCGCGAACTGCTTGAACATCTCGCCGGTGACACCGCCGAGGAACGCCACCGGGACGAACACGGAGATCAGCACCAGCACGATCGCGACCAGCGCGCCGGCGACCTGCCGGATGGCGCGATCGGCGGCGACCCGGGCCGGGACGTGCTCACTGGACATGATGCGTTCGGTGTTCTCGATCACCACGATGGCGTCGTCCACCACGATGCCGATCGCCAGCACCAGCGCGAACAGCGTCAGCACGTTGATGGTGAAGCCGAGCAGCAGCAGGCCGAGGAAGGTGCCGATCACGCTGACCGGGACGGCGAGCATCGGAATCAGCGTCGCCCGCCAGCTCTGGAGGAAGAGGAATACCACCAGGGTGACCAGCAGCATCGCCTCGACCAGCGTGTGCACCACCTCGTCGATGGACGCGGTGACGAAGGGCGTGGTGTCGAACGGAACGCTCTGGTGCACGCCGGGCGGGAAGCCGCGCTCCAGTTCGCCCATGCGCACCGTCACCGCCTTGCGGGTGGCGAGCGCGTTGGCGCCGGGCCGCAGGTACAGCAGCAGCGCCGCGAACGGCTTGCCGTTGAGCCGGCCGGCCAGGTCGTAGTTGCGCGAGCCGAGCACCACCTTGCCGATGTCGCGGATCCGGATCAGCGAGCCGTCCGGCTTGGCGCGCACCACGATGTCGGCGAACTGCTCCGGCGTCTTGAGCCGCCCGAGCGTCGTCACCGGCAGCGTGAGCTCGGTACCGGCCGGCGCCGGCTCGCGGCCGACGCGGCCCGCCGGATTGGTGGCATTCTGCTCCCGTACCGCCGCGGCGACGTCGCTCGTGGTCACACCCAGCTGCGCCATCCGGTCGGGGTCGAGCTGGATCAGCATGGAGAACTCCAGCCCGCCGAAGGTGAGCGCGTTGCCGATGCCGGACACGCGCTTCACCTCGTCCTCCACGTACAGCTTCAGGTAGTTGGTGAGATACGCCGCATCGTAGCGGGGGTCGTCCGAGGTGAGCGCCACCACGCCGAGGATGTCGGTGTTGGCCTTGAGGATGGTGACGCCGTTCTGCCGCACCGCGTCGGGGAGCTGCGGCTCGGCGAGCTTCTCGGCGTTCTGGACGTCCACCGCCGCAAGGTCCTGATTGCGCGAGATGTCGAAGAAGACCTGGAGACTCATCGTCCCGTCGCTCGCGTTGGCCGACGAGTAGTAGAGCAGCCCCTGAAGCCCGGAGAGCTGCTGCTCGATCGGCGCGGCGACCGCCTCCGCCACGTCTTCCGCGGTGGCGCCGGGATAGACCGCCTGCACCTGCACCGCCGGCGGCGTGATCTGCGGGTAGCGTGAGATCGGCAGCAGCCGGATGGCGAAGAGGCCGAGCAACGTGATGACGATGCTGATCACGACCGAGAGCACCGGCCGCCGAATGAAGAAGTAGCGGATCTCGTGCTGTTCTGGCTGCTCTTGAGGATGCGTCACTGCGGTGCCCCCGGTGCCGGCGCCGCCGCGCTCGCCGTGCTGTCCACGAACGGAACCGGACGCACCGGGTGTCCCGGCGCCACCTTCTGCGCGCCGTCCACGATCACGCGGTCGCCCGGTGCCAGTCCCTTCTCGATGATCCAGCGACTGCCGGTCCACTGCCCCGGCTGCACGTCGCGTGCGGCGGCGGTGTCGCCCTTCCCCACGACGTACACGAATTGCCGGCCGAGCGCCTGCTGCACCGAGCGCTGCGGCACGGTGAGCGCGCTGTCATGCACGAAGCCGGTGAGCCGCACCCGCACGAACTGGCCCGGCACCAGAATCCGGTCGGCGTTGTCGAACTGGGCCCGGAATTCCTGCGTCCCGGTTGACGCGTCGAGCGATGGCGCCACGAAATTCAGGTGGCCGGTGCGCGGCAGGAGCGAGCCGTCCGGCAACGTCACCTGCACCTCGAGCGGACTGCCGGGCTGGATCAGACTGCGCGAGCGCGGGTCCATCTTCCAGGCGAGAAGCTGCTGGGCGGACGGGCGGAAGCTGACGTAGATCGGATCGAGCACGTCGATGGTGGTGAGCAGGTCGTCGGTGCCGGTGACGCGCGCGCCGACGTCCAGCATGGTCCGGCCGACCCGGCCCTCGATCTCGGCGCGGACCACCGTGTCGTCGAGGTTCTTCTTTGCCTCGGCGAGCGCCGCTTCGGAGGACTCGAGTTCGGCACGCGCGTTGTCCACGTCCTGCTGCGCGACCGCGTGCTGCGCCAGGAGCGGCTCCAGCCGCGCGAGCGTGCGGTGCGCGTTGTCGGCCCGCGCCTGCGCGCTGCGATACGCCGCTTCAGGCCGCACGCGGTCGAGGCGATAGAGCACCTGCCCCGCCTTCACCAGCGAGCCCTCGGTGAACGGCCGCGCCTCGATGATGCCGTCGATCCGGGCACGCACCTCGACGCGGCGGTACGGGATCACCTCGCCGGAGAACTCGTACGACTCCGGCGTGGAGGCGGGCGATACCGTCAGCACCGAGACTTCGGGCGGCGGCGGCGCCGGCGGCGGCGCGGCGTGCTTGCAGGCGGCGAATCCCAGCGCTGCGACGACCATTCCCGCCCGAGCCCCGGCCCCGGCGATCACCCGCTCACTCACGCGACCTCCCGACGATCGTTGGATCCAGCACGAACCGCTCGACCATCTCCAGTACCGCCGTCCACAACCGCTCCCGCGCGGGCATCGTCGCGTCGAAGCGCGCGAACGTCGCCGCCTTCTGCGCGACGCCGATCAGCGCGTAGCCGATGGTGCGGGCCGCGGCGTCCACGTCGAGCGGGCGGAACTCGCCGCTCCGAATGCCACGCTCGAGAATCGCCCCGAACAGCCGGCGCCAGCGGTCGCTCAGCTGCTTGCACAGTAATCGCCCCGACCCGGGGAACGCCGCCATGTCCACGTGCACCGCCTGCATGAGCGCGATGGTCCCGGGCGCCCAGGTATGCTCCCACAGCCGGCGCATCAGCTGCTCGAGCAGCAGGCGCGCGGAGCCGGTCTCGACGGCGAGCAGCGCCTCCTCGTTGGCGACGAAGCCGACGAAGCGCTCGGCGATCACGGCTTCGAACAGCTCGGACTTGGAGCCGAAGTAGTGCGACACGGTGCCCGGCGACACGCCGGCCCGCTCGGCGACGTCGGCGAGCGTCGCCCGCTCGTAGCCAAGCTCGCCGAACGTGGCGACGGCCGCCTCGATGATCTCGCCTCGGCGCTCCTCGGGCCTGCGCTGCCACTTCGGATTGCGCCGCACTCGCTTCACCGCCCGCATGGGCACCTCCAAACAATTATTTGGAGCGCCAATAATAGCGGCACCGGCCGGCTCCGCAACCTGAGCGCCGCCCTGCCGCATGAGCGCGCTCACCGACCGCGGTCCGTGGCTCGATGTACCATTCGCCCCATGTCCGCACCCGCGCCGGTCGATCCGCTGCATGACCCCGGTCCGGTCGCCGCCCGCGCCCGGGCCGCCTCCGTGCCGCTTCCCACCGCCACGATCGTGCGGCCGCCCGGCGCCGGCGAGGTGCGGGTCGGCACGGCGGGGTGGACCGACGCGACGCTCACGGCCGCCGGCATTTTCTATCCCGCGGGCGCCGATACGCCGGAGGAACGGCTCCGCTATTACGCGGCGCGCTTTCCCGTCGTCGAGGTGGATTCGCCGTACTACGCGCTGCCGGCGCGGCGCGCGGCGGAGCTGTGGGTCGAGCGCACGCCGCCTGATTTCATGTTCGACGTCAAGGCGTACGCGCTCATGACCGGCCATCCCACCGAAACGCGCCGTCTGCCGAAGCAGATCCGCGACGCCCTGCCGGAGACGATCCGCGACCGCGAGCGGCTCTATGCCACGGACCTGCCGGCCGAGCTGCTCGACGCGGTGTGGCAGACGTTCGTGGATGCGATGGCCCCGCTCCACGCCGCCGGGAAACTCGGCGCGGTGCTGCTGCAGTACCCGCGCTGGTTCGTGCCCGGACGCGAGAACGCCGCGCAGATCGTGGACGCGAAGCGCCGCCTCGGCGAGCTCGCGGCGGCGGTCGAGTTCCGCAACCACCGCTGGCTCGCCGGCCGCACCGGCGCGCGCACGCTCGAGTTTCTCGGCGAGCAGGGACTGTCGTATGTGATGGTGGACGAGCCGCAGGACGGGGAGAGCAGCGTGCCGCCGGTGGCGGCGACTACGTCATCGCGGCTGGCGGTGCTCAGGCTGCACGGTCGCCGCGCCGACGTGTGGGAGCGGCCGGGTGTGAGCGTCGCGGACCGGTATCGCTATCTGTACGATCGGGAGCAGCTCGCGGAGTGGGTGCCCGGCGTGCTCACGGCGGCGCGGGGCGCGCGCGAGGTCCACGTCATCCAGAACAACTGCTACGCCAACTACGGGACCACCAACGCGCTCGAGTTCACCCAGCTCCTGCTCGAGGCCGCGCCGGACGCGGCGGCGGCGGGATGACCCGCAGCTCAGCGATCGCCGAAGAGCGTCCGCCCGGCGATCACGGCGGCGAGACCGACCGGGAGGATCGTCGCGGCGACGGCAAGCTGCCGGCCGGTCAGTGTCCACGAACGCCGGCGGCCGCGTGCCGGAGCGCCCGCCGCCGGAGCCGCACTCGCCGAGGCACCGGGCCGCGCGCAAGTCTCTCCCGGCTCGCGGTATTCCAGGCAGCGCTCCGGAAAGTGCAGCATGCTGCCCCCGAGATTCAGCAGAACCATGCCGGGGCGTTCGTCGTTGTGGCGGCGCCCGGGAACGACGTCGTACCACTGGCCGGCGTCGATGCCTCGCGGGAGGATGACCGCCTGAGATTGAATGCGCGCCTGGCGGCGCGCGGCAGTGCTGGTAGCGTGCATGAGACGGACTGCTCTCGTGACGGGAATGGGAGCCTGAGCCAGCGCGGTTCCACGTGCGAGTCGTCCGACGGCCAAGATGCCGGCGCCCGCGGGATACACGACTGGGACAAAGATGGTGCACGATAGTAGTGCTGACGCCAGCGCGCCACCCCTGGCCGGGCTTTTCGGCCTGGCCTTCGTCATCGGGCTGCTGGTGGCGATGGGCGCGCTCGCCTTCTTCGGCTGGCTGGCCGACGAGATGCTCGAGGGCAGTACCCGCGCGATGGATGACACGCTGCGTACCGCGGTGCATCACTTCGCCTCGCCCGGCCTCACTCGCAGCTTCGAGGTCGCCAGCCGGCTCGGCGGTCCCAGCGTCCTCGCGCCGCTGGGGGTGGCTGCGGTGGCGGTCTTCCTGCTGTGTCACTGGCGACGTGGTGCGGTGCTGCTCGCCGTCGCGATGGCGGGCGCGGGCGTGCTCGACGGCACGCTCAAGTACGCCTTCCACCGCACCCGGCCGGTGCCGTTCTTCGATTATCCCGAGCCGCACAGCTACAGCTTTCCCAGCGGCCACGCGCTCTTCGCGTTCTGCTTCTTCACGACCGTCGCGGCGCTCGCGGCACCGCGAGTGAGGAGCCCCGTGCTGCGGGTGCTGTTCTGGCTCGTCGCCGTCGCGCTGGTGCTCCTGATCGGCATTTCGCGCATCTACCTCGGCGTCCACTATCCCAGCGACGTACTGGCCGGCTACTCCGCCGGCCTGCTCTGGGTCGCGATCGTCTCGACCGGCGATCGCATCGTGCACCATCGCGCCAGGGCCCGCGGTGGCGCCTGAACCGCGCGGCGCGATCGCCGTCGTCCTCAACGCCGGCGCCGGTGGGGGCGGCGGCGCCCGCGCCGAAGGCGAAATCCGCGAGCGCTTCGCCGCGGCGGGACGCACGGTTCAGGTCGCGGTGTGCCGCAGCAGCGACGCGCTGCTCGCGAGCGCACGCGCGGCACTCGCCGACGGCTGCTCCGCTCTGGTCGGCGGCGGGGGAGACGGCACGCTCGGCGGCCTCGCCGCGCTCGTCGCCGGCACCAGCGCGCCGCTCGGCGTACTGCCGCTCGGTACGCTGAATCACTTCGCGCGCGATCTCGGTATTCCGCTCGCGCTGCCCGATGCGATCGACGTGATCCTCCACGGCCGCGTCGCCGCCGTGGACGTCGGCGAGGTGAACGGCCGCGTCTTCCTCAACAACTCCGGTCTCGGCGTGTACCCGCGCGTCGTCCGCCTGCGCGAGCGGCTCCAGCGGAGCGGACTCGCCAAGTGGATCGCGATGCTGTGGGCATCGCTCGCGGTGCTGCGACGCCATCCCTTCGTCGCGCTCAGGCTCGAGGTCAACGGCGTGACCGAGTTTCGCCGCACGCCGCTCGTGCTGGTCGGCAACAACGCGTACCAGATGGAAGGCATCCACGCCGCCGCGCGCCCGTCGCTCCAGCAAGGCCGGCTCGCCGTGTATGTGATGAATGCCTCGCATCGCCGCGGACTGCTGCGGCTGGCGCTCACGGTGCTCCTGCGCGGACCCGACGCCGTGCCGGAGCTCGAAACCCTGCGCGTAGCGGAGCTGACGGTCGAGACGCGACGGCGGCACGCCCAGGTCGCGCTGGACGGCGAGGTGGCGGACCTCGTCACTCCGCTCCGCTACCGGATCCGGCCCGCGGCCCTCCGCGTCTTCGTGCCGGGCCCCGCGGCGCCGTAGCGTTTGGCCACAGGCGCCGTCGTTTTGCGCGGCCGCCGAAGGCATCCGGCCTGCACCGCGACCGGATGCCGGACGGAAATCCCGTCCGCGAACACGCTTGCGATACCGGCGTCGAGTGGCACTCGCCCTGCACCAGCGCGCGCCTTCGCCGTCCCCCATCGCGGAGCGCCACCATGTCCGACCCGACGCTCGATTCAAGCCCCGGCACCGACCGCGACGCCGCACCCAGGCCGCTGTCCGCGCGGGCGACGAAGATGTTGCGCCGCTATCAGCGGCTCCGCACCGCGCGGCGGGTGGGCCGGAGGACGGCACACTGGGGCTTTCAGCTGGCGCTGGCCGGCGCCGTCGGTCTCCTGGTATGGCAGGAAGGCCCGGATGCGTGGGACCGGATGGAGCAGCTGCGCCACGCCGCCGCGCCCCACCCCGCAGCAGCCGACGACTCGGTTCCGGCGCTCACCCCGATGCCGGTGAGCGCCGATTCCGCGACCGACAGCGCCGCCGTCCCCCGCCCGCACGCTTCCACCGTGATGGGCCGCTATCAGGAAACGATGGACTCGATCCGCGGCGAGATGCGCGCGCATCTCGGCGAGATCGGTTTCACCGGCGCGCTCGAGCCCGAGCGCATCGCCAGGCCGGCCGGGCTCACCGCGGCGCGCCGCGGCGTCGAGTCGGCCCGCAACATCTTCCGCCAGTATCGCCGCGACACCCGGCTCGCCGAGGAAGCGTATCTCGATTCTCTCACCGGGCGCCGTCACCCCGCACCGGACGACCCCGCGCTCCGCACGTGGGATGCACGTACCGCGCGGGCCGAGTCGTACGGCGCCACCGCGGCGGCCGACTCGATGCTCCAGGCGACCGACTCGATCGTGCGGTTCCTCGCCACCCGCGCCGGCGCCTATCGCCCCGCCGGCGGCACACTCGCCTTCGACGAGCCGCAGGACGCGGAGCACTACCGGCGATTCCTCGACCGCCTGCGGACGCTGGCCGAGCTGGGCGGGGGCGCCGCGACCGTGGCGGAGGCGGCGCGAGTCACCGAGTAGCGAGTAGATTCTCCGGAGTCCTCGACTCCGGAGCCGCACGTGCCCGCCAGCATCCGCATCCTCGTGCTCGCCATCGCGCTGCTCGCGCCCGGCGCGCTCACGGCGCAGGAAAACGTCGCCCCCACCATCGCGAAGTTCGAGCAGAAGAATCCCGACTTCAAGGCGGCGTTCGCCAGCGCCTACGGCTACGCCGTCTTCCCCACTGTCGGCAAGGGCGGCATGGGCATCGGCGGCGCCCGCGGCAAGGGCTGGGTGTACGAGCACGGCCGGCTGATCGGCCGCTCGACGCTGACGCAGGTGAGCATCGGCCTGCAGCTCGGGGGACAGGCCTACAGTGAGGTGGTGTTCTTTCAGGACAAGGCGGCGCTCGACGGCTTCCGCACCGGACATCTCAAGCTCGATGCGCAGGCATCGGCGATCGCGGTCACCGCGCGCGTCGCCGGCGATCTCCCCTACCGGGACGGCGTGGCCATCGCCACCATGGCGAAAGGCGGTCTCATGTACGAGGCGTCGGTGGGCGGGCAGAAGTTCTCGTTCAAGCCGGTGGGCGACTGACGCACGGCCGCCGCCCGACCCGGTACATTGCGTTCGACCCGCCCGACGACGAGAGCCCATGCACGCGCTGCTATTCCTCCTCGCAACTTCCGTCGCTCCGCTCCCGGCACACCGCGTTCGCGACGGCGACGTCGCGCGGTGGGAGCGTGAAGCCCGCAGCGTCACCATCACCCGCGACGACTGGGGCATCGCCCACGTGCACGGCAGGAGCGATGCGGACGCCGTCTTCGGGATGATCTACGCCCAGGCGGAAGACGACTTCAATCGGGTCGAGACCAACTACATCAACGCGCTGGGGCGGCTGGCGGAAACCGAGGGCGAAAGCGCCGTCTGGCAGGACCTCCGGATGAAGCTCTTCATCAGCCCCGACAGCATGCAGGTGAAGTACGCCGCGAGCCCCGCATGGCTCCGGAAGCTGATGGACGCCTGGGCCGACGGGCTCAACTACTATCTGCACACCCATCCACAGGTGAAGCCGCGCGTCATCACACGGTTCGAGCCGTGGATGGCGCTGACCTTCAGCGAGGGGAGCATCGGCGGCGACATCGAGCGCGTGTCACTCGGTGCGCTCCAGGCGTTCTACGGCGACAGCGCCGCGCGGCCGGCCCCCGTCGAAGCGAGCCGCACGCCGAACGAGCCGTCGGGATCGAACGGCTTCGCCATCGCACCGGCGAACACCGTGAACCACCGCGCGCTGCTGCTGATCAACCCGCACACGTCGTTCTTCTTCCGCGCCGTGCTGCAGGCGACGAGCGACGAGGGACTCAACGCCTACGGCGCGGTGACGTGGGGCCAGTTCTTCGTCTACCAGGGCTTCAACGACCGGCTGGGCTGGATGCACACGTCCACCGGCGCCGACGTGGTGGATGAGTACGCCGAGACCATCGTCCGGAAGGGCGACCGGCTCTACTACCGCTACGGCGGCGCGGAGCGTCCGCTCGTCACCAGCCGCATCAGCGTGCCGTATCGCACGCCGAGCGGCATGGCGACGCGGGAATTCACGGTGTACCGCACGCTCCATGGCCCCATCGTCCGCGCGGCGGATGGGAAGTGGATCAGCATCCGGCTGATGGAGCGGCCGGTCGCGGCGCTGAGCCAGTCCTACCTCCGCACCAAGGTGCGCACGCTCGCGGCGTACCGGAAGCTCATGGAGTACCACGCCAACTCCTCGAACAACACGATCTACGCCGACGCCGACGGCAACATCGCCTACTTCCACCCCCAGTTCATCCCCAGGCGAAGCGACCGCTTCGACTGGAGCCGGCCGGTGGACGGCAGCGACACGGCGACCGACTGGCACGGGGTCCACGGCATCGAGGACAGCCCGCACGTGGTGGACCCGCCTAACGGGTGGATCCAGAACACCAACGACTGGCCCTGGTCGGCCGCGGGGCCGTACAGCCCGAAGGCGAAGGACTTCCCCAGGTACATGGACGACGCGGGCGAGAGCCCGCGCGGGCTGCACGCGATCCGGGTGCTCCGGGGCCGCAAGGACTTCACGCCGGCACGGCTGCGCGATGCCGCGTTCGACAGCTATCTCACGGCCTTTGCGCAGCTCATCCCGCCCTTGCTTCAGGCCTACGACTCGACGCCCGCTTCCGACCCGGTCAGGCCGCAGGTCGCCGATCAGATCGCGCTGCTCCGCGACTGGGACTATCGTTGGTCGGCGAACTCGGTGCCGACGGCGCTCGCGGTGTACTGGGGGCAGGAGCTCTGGTCGCGCACGAGCGCCGACGCGCGAAAGGCGGGGATGTCGGTGTACGACTACATGGCCACTCGCACGACGGCGGAGCAGAAGCTCCGGGCGCTCGCCGCCGCGTCGGATCGCCTGACGGCGGACTTCGGCAGCTGGAAGACGCAGTGGGGCGAGATCAACCGCTTCCAGCGCCTCACCGGCGACATCGTCCAGCAGTTCAGCGACGCGGGGCCGAGCATCCCGGTGCCGTTCACCAGCGCGCAGTGGGGGTCGCTGGCGTCGTTCGGCGCGCGCACCTACCCGGGCACGAAGAAGATGTACGGCACCAGCGGCAACAGCTTCGTCGCGGTGGTCGAGTTCGGCAAGGACAGCGTGCGGGCGAAGGCGGTCACCGCCGGCGGCGAGGGCGGTGACCCGGCGTCGCCCCACTTCGACGACCAGGCGGAGCGCTACAGCGCGCTCGACCTGCGCGACGTCTACTTCTACCGCGGGCAGCTCGCGGGGCACACGGAGCGGGAGTACCACCCCGGCGGATGATGCGCGCGGCCGCGTGGGCGATCGCGCTCGGCTGCCTGACGACGTCCGCCGCGGCGCAGCTGCCGAATCAGTCGTTCCAGGTGGTGCCGGAAGTCCGCCATGCCACCGTCGGCGACCCGGTGACGCTCGATTTCCTGGTGCGGCTCGACGCGGAAGACCTGCTCTACGACACGGTGCCGAAGCCGACGGCCGCGCTGCGCGACGGCGTGCGGATCCTGTCGACCGGCCGGCTGCAGCGCGAGCCCGACCGGACGTACCGCGGGCAAGCACAGGTGGCGTTCTACCGGACCGGTCGTCAGGCGGTGCCGATCTTCGGCCTGCCGTTCATGCGCGGTGTGAAGGGGATGACGCGGGGCATGCTGACGAGCGACTCGGCCTTCGTCGAGATCGACTCCATCCTGCCGCCGGGCGAGCCGCCGCTCAAGGACATCCGCGACGTGGTACGCCCCCGGTGGCCGGGCTGGCGGAGCATCGCCGTGGTGCTCGCGGTGGTGCTGGCAATCATCGCCGCGTTAATCGTCAGGCGCCGCAAGCCGAAGCGATCGGCCGTGCCCGCCGAGCGCGCGCTGCCGCCAATCGTGCGTGAGCCATACGACGAGGCGGTCGCGCGGCTGGCCGAGATCGAGCGGGAGGAGTGGCCCGCGCACGGGGAGACGGACCGGCATTATGACGCCGTCGCCGACACCTTGCGGCGATACCTCGAGGAGACGGGCGCGGTGCCGGCGCTCACGCGGACGACCGGCGAGCTGATGCGCGCCCTGTCCGCCCTCCCGCCGCCCCACGACCTGCAGCAGCGCTGGGGCGCCCTGCTCGGCGCCGCCGACCGCGTGAAGTTCGCCGGCGAGCGGCCCGGCCCCGCGACCGCCGAGGCATTCCTGGACGACGCGCGCGGCCTGCTCGAGCGGTGGCAGGCCGCCGCGAGCATCACGGACGTCTGACGGCGCGCCCGCGAGCGCCAGCGGCGGGTGAGCAGCGCGGGCGTTCCGTTCCCCCGGAACCGGGATTAAGTTGTGCCTCGCACCTGAGGTCCGGCGCCGTAGCCAAGTGGTAAGGCAGAGGTCTGCAAAACCTCGATTCGTCGGTTCGATTCCGACCGGCGCCTCTCGACCGTCCGCTCCGACATCCGCTACCGCTTCAGCGCCGCCCGGATCC
>JAICWE010000088.1 GCA_025934955.1 Gemmatimonadales bacterium
GCTTATCGTGACCTGTTCATCAAGACCGGTTCCCGCAAGAAGAGCGCCGCGGCCACCCTCGAAGAGCAGGTCGACCTGCAGCCGCTCGACCCCGTGCGCCGCTACCTCTTCCCGGACGGAACCCGGCTCGACCTGCCCAACTCGTCCCGCGGGCGACTCGTCGCAGCCTTCGACGATGCTCTCGGCAGCGGCGCCGGGGCGGCCTGGCTGCGCGTCGTCGACCACGGCAGCGAAGTCTGGGACGCGATCCGTCCGGCGCTCGTCGAGGCGCCCGGCGCCGGCGGGGCCGAGGTCGCACGACTCTTGCGCAGCAGACAGGGGCTCCGGGCGCTGACCCCGCTGCGCTCGTTACGCGGCCTGGCCCGCCACTGGTTCACCGATCCGCGCCAGGTCCTCGTCCTCGACGACTATGCGCGGCAGGCCGGCGCCGACCCCCGGCGCGCGCCCGCGGTGCTGGCGGCCCGGCTTTACATCGAGCAGGTCTTCGGCTCCTGGCGCATCGCCGGCGGGATGCACACGCTCGCTGACGCGCTGGGCCGGCGCGTAGTCGATCGCGGCGCCGAGATCCGGTACGGCGCGCAAGTCACCCGGATCGAGCGGTCCACCTCCGGAGCGGTCACGGCCGTGGTTCTCGCCGACGGGGAACGGATCGCGGCGGACGTGGTCGTCGCGGCCGTCGACCAGGCGGTGCTGGCGCGGCTGCTCGGCCGACGTCCGGCGCAGACTTCTTACTCACCTTCGGTCGTGACGCTGTGCCTCGCTGTCTCCGACCCTCCCGCGATGCCGCACGAGACCGTGCTGTTGAACGCTGATCGCGCCGCTGTCCGCATCCACGTGGCCGCCGAGCAGCCCGCCGCCTGGACCGTTCACGTTCCGGCCGATTCCGGCGCTGCCGACACTCCCGCCGCCGCGTTCCAGCCGTCCGCCGTTCTGGACCTCCTCGCGGCGCGCGGTATCGACGTACGCGGCCGGGCACGCGTCCTGCACACGTTGACGGCGGCGGATCGCGAGGCGGCGACGGGCGTCCCGGGCGGCTCCGCGTACGGCCCCGCGGCGAACAGCCTGCGGGCCGCCCTTCTGCGCTCGCCGATCGCGCAGCCGGAGTCAGGACTCTTTCACGTCGGCGCGTCGGCGCGTCCCGGCGCCGGCCTGTCGTTCGCGGCGCTCTCGGGCTGGCAGGCGGCCGAGCTGGTCAACGGCGAACGCAAGCGGCAGCGATCAGAGCCGCGGTGACGCGGGAACGCCGAGTTCGCTGAATTCGCCGAGTTCCCGGCGGCCGGGTGGCGTTGTCAGACGGTGGCGTCGTCAGACGGCGGCGAGGCTCGCCCGGGCGTGCGACTCGCGCAGGTTCTGGTACACCTCAAGCGTCGCAGTGGACGCATTGAGCGTGATGAAGTGCAGGCCCGGCACGCCTTCCTCCAGCAGCCGGGCACCGAGCCGGGTCGCGTGCTCGATGCCGATGCGCCGCACGGCCGCGTTGTCGTCGGCCACGGCGTGGATGCGGTCGCCGACCTCTTTCGGAAACGTGCCGCCGCTCAGCGTGACCATCCGCTCGATCTGCGCCGCACGTGTGACGGGCATCAGTCCCGCGATGATCGGAATGTCACAACCCGCTTTCGCGACCCGGTCGCGCAACCGCAGGTAGTGCTCCGCGTCGAACACCATCTGCGTGATCGCGAAATCAGCCCCGACGCGGCACTTGGCCACGAAGTGCCGGATGTCCGCGTCCCAGTCCGGGGAGCGCGGGTGCTTCTCCGGAAAGGCGGCGACCCCGACGCAGAAATCGCCGGAGTTCTTCACCAGCTCGACCAGCTCGCTCGCGTACGCGATGCCCTCGGGATGCCTGACCCACTCCCCGCTCGGGTTGCCGGGCGGATCGCCGCGCACCGCCAGGATGTTGCGCACCCCGGCGTCGGCGTAGCGGCCGATGATCTGGCGCAGCTCGCCGATCGAGTGGTTCACCGCCGTCAGATGCCCGACCGGGGTCAGCGTGGTCTCGGTGGCCACCCGCTCGGCCTCGGAAGCGGTGTTCTCCCTGGTCGAGCCGCCCGCGCCGTAGGTGATCGAGACGAAGTCCGGCCCGACCCCCTCGACCCGGCGCAGCGCCTTCCACAGCTGCCGCTCCTGCTGCTCGTCGCGGGCCGGCATGAACTCGAACGACATGGTAGGCGTCCCGCGCGCGAGCAGTTCGCGGACGGTCACGGCTCGGTCCGGACGAACGCTGGGGATGCCGAGTGCCATGCGTTCACTGTATCGGCCGCACCTGGCGGTACCAGGGCCGTTTCATCGGATGAGACGACGTAGGCTCGTGATTTGTGACAGACGAGCACGTGAACGGCCCCTTCCCCGGCGGGCGCGCCGAGCCGCCGCTGGACCGCCACGACCTGCGCGCGCGGGTGTCCGCCGAGCTGACCGCCTTCCTCGGCCGCCAGGAGGCGCTGCTCGCGCAGGTCAGCGCGGATCTGGCGCCCGTCGTCGCGGCGCTGCGGGATTTCCTCGACGGCGGCAAGCGGATGCGCCCGGCGTTCTGCTACTGGGGCTGGCGCGCCGCGGGAGGCGCGCAGGCGGGAGCAGCAGAAGCAGCAGGAGCCGAGGAGGGCTCCGAGGACCGGGCCGAGCACGCCGCGGTCCGGGCGGCGGCCTCGCTGGAACTGCTCCAGGCCTCGGCGTTGATTCACGACGACTACATCGACGGCTCGGACACCCGGCGCGGCGCACCCGCGATTCACCGGCGCTTCGAGCGGCTGCACCGGGACGGCGGCTGGGAAGGCGCGCCGGAGCGCTTCGGCGCGGCGGCCGCGGTTCTGCTCGGGGACATCACGCTCACCTGGTGCGACGAGCTGTTCACCCGGTGCGGGCTGGACGCGGCGCGGATCCAGGCGGCGCGACCGGTGTTCGACCTGATGCGCTCGGAGGTGATGGCCGGCCAGTACCTCGACGTACTCGCACAGGCGCGCGGGCTCTCCGTGTCGACCCCGCAGGAGACGCTCGCGCGGGCGCGCACCGTCCTTCAGTACAAGTCAGCGAAATACACGATCGAGCGGCCGCTGCAACTCGGCGCGGCGCTGGCCACCGGCAGCGCGGACGGACCGCTCGCGGCCGCCCTGTCGCGATACGGGCTGCCGCTCGGCGAAGCGTTCCAGCTGCGGGACGACGTGCTCGGCGTGTTCGGCGACCCGGCGGCCACCGGCAAACCGGCCGGCGACGACCTACGCGAGGGCAAGCAGACCGTGCTCGTGGCGCTCGCCGCGCAGCGCGCGTCGGAGACGCAGGCGAAGGCGCTGCGCGGCGGCCTCGGCGATCCGCGGCTCGACGAGGCGGGCGTCGAGACGCTGCGCGCGGTCATCACGGACACCGGGGCACTCGCCGAGGTGGAGGACAGGATCAGCGAGCTGACACGCGTCGCGCTCGCGGCTCTCGGCGAGGCGCCGGTCACGCCGGAGGCACGCGAGGTGCTCGGCGCGCTCGCGCTCGCGGCCACGGCGCGGCGCGGCTGATCCGCGGCGCAGTCCGCGACAATCGTCTGATGCGAACCGGACGGGTACGGACGCGGGCGGCGGCAGCCGCGACGGCGGCGCTGCTCCTCTTATCAGCAGCCTGCGGCGCTCCGGCCGGAGCGGCCCAGGAACCGCGCTCGGCGGCGGAATCCGGCGTGGCCTGCTCGGCATCGGGCACCGTGCCGCCCGGGATGCCCGTGATCACCCTCGCCCAGCTGCCGAGCCAGGCGATCGCGACGCTCCGGCTGATCGCGGCCGGCGGCCCGTACCCATATGCGCAGGATGACTCGGTATACGGGAACTACAACGGCGACCTTCCGCGCGAAAGCTACGGCTACTACCGCGAATTCACCGTCGCGACTCCGCAGTCCGCCACCCGTGGTGCCCGGCGCGTGGTCACCGGGGAGGGCGGAGAGGACTACTACACCGCGGACCACTACTCGCGCTTCGCCTGGATTGCCTGCGCTAGCTGAGCCGTTGCCCTCGCGAAGGAAACTCGCCCAGGAACATTCGCAGCCTACTCGCCGCCCCGTTGTTACCGACGAGTCGTCGACTCAGAGTCACCTTTGGCGCAGCGGAGAAAGCAGCAAAACCGGCAATCCCGGCATATCGCGAGCACGCTGGGTGAAGGGCGGCCTCCCGAGCGAGAAGTTTTGTCGAAAGGGTCGCCAAGCGTTGAAGGCGCATGAATAATCCTCTTCGAGGCCTCGTCGTCCCCCCGTGCGATGGGGCCTCGCCCCGAGTGACGCGTACAGGCGGGTCCCTCCCCCCGTGGGGATCTCGCCGAGGCGCGTCCCGGGCGCCGGCCCCTCCCCCGTGGGGGTCAGGCGCCCAACCAC
>JAICWE010000042.1 GCA_025934955.1 Gemmatimonadales bacterium
GAGGGGTGGGGGTCGGAGGGCGCGTCAGTGAGCGGCCGCTGATGTTTCAAGCCCCTTTTCCGTCGGCGAACTGCAGTGCCCGGAGACCCCCGCCCCTCGGCCGCCACCGCGCGAACCTCGAAACGCAGCCCCTCGGCCGTCACCGCACGAGCCTCGAAACGCAGCCCTAACGCCGGTTCCGAGTAACCGCCAGATTCACGATCTTCTCGATCAGCCGCGGATAATCCAGCCCAGCCGCCGCGGCAGCCATGGCGAACTCGCTGCTCTTCTCGAGGTAGCAGCTCGCGTTCACCTCCAGCACGTAAATCTCCCCCGTGTCGGTCAGCCGCAGATCCACCCGCCCGTAATCCCGCACCCGGAGCGCCCGATACGCGTCCACCGCGACCTTCTGCAGCCGCGCCCGCATCTCATCCGGCAGCACCGCGACGACGGACTTGGTCCCCTTGTACTCCGCGCTCGACTCCTCCCACTTCGCCCGGCTGTCGAGCACCTTCGGCTGCCCCTCGGGAAAGCCGCTGAAGTCCACCTCGATCGGCGGCAGCGCGTGCGCCTGCTGGTTGCCGAGCACGCCGACGTAGAACTCCCGCCCCTCGATGTACTCCTCCGCCAGCGCCGCGTCGTTCAGCTCGCTATGGATCGCCGCGACCCGCTTCATGAGCTGCACCGCGTCGCTCACCAGCGACTTCCGGCTCACGCCGATCGACGCGTCGCTCCGCGCCGGCTTCACGAACAGCGGCATCCGCAGGTTGCCGCCGGTCTCGAAGTCGGAGTTGGGGGAGAAGACGGCGAAGCGGGGATACAGCAGGTGCTCGTACGCCAGGAGCTTCTTGCTGAGCGCCTTGTCCTGGCTGAGGTAGAACTCGCCGGGACCGCAGCCGGTGTACTTGACGCCGAGCAGGTCGAGCAGCCCGGCGACGGGGATGTCGCCGGTGACGAGGTCGCCGAACATCTCGAGCAGGTTGAAGACGAGCTCCGGCTTGCGGCGGCGGAGCCCGGCGATCAGCCGCTTCACGTCGCCGTGCACGCCGAGAATCGAGACGCGATGCCCCAGCGCCCGCAGCGTGCGCGCGACCTGGCGGACCACGGGGTCGTAGTCGCGCGACGACTCGTCCTCGGCGTCGAGGTAGGTGAGTACCGTGATTTTCATGTGGTACTGTAGGATGTTCAGGCGACGGGCTCAGCGCCAGTAGGCCGGCGTCGCGGGATTCGCCGGCGGGATGGACCACGCGATGACTCCGTGGCCCATCCCGCCCGCCGTGACCCGATCCGGAACCGGACTACGGCGTGCCGGCGCGGGCGGCGATGCTGTCGAGCACGCCGGTGAGGAACTCGGAGCGGAGCACGCAGGTGCTCGGCGTCGCGCTCCTGCTGTCGTCGCCCTTGGCCGCGGTCATCGGAAGACTCTGAAGCGTGACGGCGCTGCCGGTCGCGGTGGAGTGCACCTGCACCGTGAGGCGGAGCTGGCCGCCCGGCGGTGCGCCGTTCACGCAGTTGACGCGCTCGGCGGCCGGCGCCCCGCCCCAGTCGGCGGCGAGATCGAGCGGCACGCTCTGCACGAAGCCGCCGGCCTCATCGGCGGTCGCGACCGGAACGCCGAGGCTGCCGAAGACCTGCACCGCCGCCTGCACCGTGCGCGCCGCCGTCGCGGTCACCGAGCGGCTGAACTCCTGCGCCGGCGCCGGTGCCGGCGGCGGCGCCGCCCCGGTGTCGGTCGTCGCCCGGCCGCTGCCGCACGCCGCGGCCGTGAATGCCAGTGTCGTCATCCACCACGCCGTTCGCATACATCCTCCCGATCGTTGGATTGTCGTGAGGATGTATCTACACGGCGGGACCGCGTGGGGTGGTGACGGCTCTCACGCCTCGTCGAGGCCGAGGCCCCAGCTCGCGAGCGAGACGGGCAAGCCGCCGTAGGCGTGCAGCGCGTCGTGGAAGGCGCGAAGCGGCGCGCCGGCGCCGGCCCGCGCGCGCCAGCGCTCGCGCAGTTCCAGGATGTCGCGGCGGCCGACGGCGTAGCAGAGCTGGTAGGTAGGCCAGGCGCAGTAGCGGCGCACCTCCGCCTCCGCCGCGGTCCGCTCCATCGGGATCCGCTCGACCAGCCGCGCCGCCGCTTCCGAGGGCGCCATGCCGCGGGTGTGGAGCCCGATGTCGAGCTCGATTCGCACCGCGCGCCACAGCAGGTTCACCAGCCGGAGCAGCCGCTCCTCCGGCCGCAGGTAGAACCCGGCTTCGTCCATCAGCCCCTCGGCGTACAACGCCCAGCCCTCCACCGTGATCGGCGACCAGAGGTGACGCCGCACCTCGGAGCCGAGCCCCTGCATCGCGAGCAGATGGAGATGGTGACCGGGATACGCCTCGTGCGCGACGGCCGACGGGATGCCGGCGTACGCGTGATCGCGCAGCAGCCGCGCGACCTGGGCGGCGGATGCGTCGGCGTCGGGCAGCGTGACGAAGAAGTCACCGGTGCGATCGGGGAGATAGACCGGCGGCGGCTGGTACGCCGCGAACGGTGTCAGCGGCTTGAGGAACGGCGGCGTCGCCTCGATCTCGATGCCGCCGTCGGGGAGCGTCGCGAGATCGCGCTCCCGGATCAGCGCGACCGCGCGCTCGGTGATGCTGCGATAGCTGTCGAGCAGCGACTCGGGCGGAAGCGTCTCCTCCCGGATCCGCTCGACCACCTCGCGCCACGGCCGCGATGGATCCATCCGATGCGCCAGCGCCGCGATCTCCGCCTCGACTTCATCCTGCAGGTGCCGGCCGTAGCGCCAGAGCGGACCGGGCCCCGCGGCGAGCGCGTGCTCCTCGTGCAGCCGCCGCTCGAAGGCGCGCTCGCCGATGGCAAAGGCGTGCGGGTCGTCGCTCGGCCGGATCTCGGTGGCGAGCGCACGGCCGAAGGCGGCGAGCGACTCGAGTGCCTCGCGCGCGGCGGCCGCCGCATCCACCGCCGTCTCCGGCGCCGCCTCCGCGATGCGCTGCGCCATCCGCGCGATCAGCTCGCCCCCGCCGCCCAGCATCTGGAGCGCGGAATCCACGAAGACCGACGGCGGCTCGGCCAGCGTCGCGCGCGCCGCGTCGAGCAGCGCCGGCACGCCGCGGAGGCGATCGATGGCCGCGCCGGCGCGCGCGCTCAGTCCGTCGCCGCGGCGGACCAGCAGCGCGTACAGCCCCTCGAACAGATGGCCGAGCCAGAAGCCGGGGTTCCGCACGTGCGGCTTCTCGTCCTCGAAGCGGTGCACCGTGGCGCGGAGCTCGTCGAGCAGCGCGGTGCGGTCGATCTCCTCGTCCAGCGTCTCGACGTCCGCCTCCTCGACCGCGGCGCTCAGCGCGCGCAGGGCGGCGAGGTGCCGGCGCACGCTGTCGGCGTCGAAGCTCCCGGTCCGCGCGTCGTGCGCGATGAGCCCCGCGGCGCTCGCCCCGGCGGGATCGAAGTGCCACTTGAGGTCGAGGTACGACCGGCAGAGGTCGTCGGTGGCGGTCACGGCTTTCCACTCACCTCGCTGTCGTCGCCGAGCGACGCGCTGCCGCGCAGGCCGCGGACGATGACGTTGTCGCCCAGCATCGAGTGGTCGAGCGCGACATCGGTGAGCGTGGCGCCCCGGCCCACGATGGTGTGGCGGAGCACGCTGTCCTTCACCCGGGTGCCGCTCTCCAGCGTCACGTTGGGACCGATCTCGCTCTTCCCCTCGACGGTGGCTCCGTCCTGGATCAGCACCGGGTCGTGGATGGTGACGCCGGGAAAGTCGCGGCGCCGGGCGGCGCCTTTCTGCAGCAGGATCTCGTTGGTCTCGAGCAGCGTGTCGAGCTTGCCGCAGTCGTACCAGCCGCCCACTTCGGCGGTGAGGATCTTCTTCCCCTGCTCGATCATCCACTGGAAGGCGTCGGTGAGGTAGTACTCGCCCTTGTTCGGCGCCGATGCGAGGGTGTGGTCGATGCCCTTCCAGAGCGAGGCGACGTCGTGGATGTAGTAGAGCCCGATGTTGGCGAGCTTCGAGATCGGCTCCTTCGGCTTCTCCACGATCTTCGTCATGTAGCCCTCTGCGTCGGTGACCACGACGCCGAAGCGCTGGTAGTCCTCGACCTCCTTGGCCCAGATGATCCCGTCCGCCCCGGCGCGGTTGATCAGCGTGAGGTCGGCCTCGAAGACGGTGTCCACGAAGATGATGAGGATCGGCCCGTGCACGTGCGGCCGCGCGAGGTTCACCGCGCCGGCGGTGCCGTCCTGCACCTTCTGCTCGATGAATCGCGACGGGTAGGTGTAGCGCGCGCGGGCGTAGGCCTCGACCTGCTCCTTGAGATGTCCGGTGATGAAGATCAGCTCCTCGACGTCGAGTCCCTGGAGCCGGTCCATCACCCAGTCCATCACCGGCCGCCCCGCCACCTTGAGCAGCGGCTTGGGGATGAGATGCGTGTGCGGCCGGAGCCGGGTGCCCTTCCCGGCGAGCGGGATGATCACTTGCATCGGTCAGCCTCGTCCGTAGCGGTCGGAGAGGCGGACCAGGTCGTCGAGCTCGGGCGTGCTCGCCTCGAGCACGTCGCTGTCCACGACCGCCTCGATCTGATGGATCAGCGTCGGCGGAATGTGCGCGCTCTCGCCGGCCTTGAAGCGCCGCTCCTCCAGCGTGCCGCCCGGCTGGGTGCGGAGGATCAGCTCGCCCCGCAGCACGTACATCGTCTCGTCCTTCCGGTGATGGTACTGCAGACTCAGCACGTGGCCCGCCTTCACGTGCAGGATCTTGCCGACGTAGCGGTCGGTCCGGGCCCACACCAGCTCGTGGCCCCACGGCTTGTCCACCTTGTACGGCACGTCCATCAGCTCTCCGCCGGCGTGAGTTCGAAGGACGAGGGGTACGTCGGGCAGGCGCGCACGCACGCGCCGCAGCCGACGCAGCCCTCGATGTGGATCACCGGGTGACTCCCGGCGTCGAGCGTGAGCGCCGCCTCGCCGGCCGGACACGCCGGGAGACAGACGCCGCAGCTCTGCCCCTGAAACGTCAGGCAGCGCTCCGGCACGAACGTGAGCGCCGCGAGACGATAGCCCTGCCAGCCGTGCTCCGGCACCGTCAGCGCGTCGGTCGGACACGCCTCGGCGCAGGGCATCGCGGTGCAGGCGACGCAGGGCTGGCGGGTCGCGTCGATGTGCGGCGTCCCCGCGGCGAGCCCGCCGCTGGTCGGCACCGTGATGATGGCGTGCACCGGACACACCTCGGCGCACTTGCCGCAGCGGGTGCACGCCGCGAGGAACGCGACCTCCGGCAGCGCGCCGGGCGGACGCACGTACCGCTGGCGCACGACGGCGCGCTCGGCGTTCTCGACGACGCGCTCGAGCCAGTGGCCGACGGTCGAGCGCAGCAGGTCGCGGCGGGATCCGGGGACGAACATGGGCGGAAAGATAGGCGAGGTGTCGCGTTCGGCGGGCGGGCAGTGGTGCGTGGGCTTCGGCCGGCAGTGATGCGCGGGCTTCGGCCGGCCACCGCTCGAACCTCGAACCCCGCCCCCGCGCAACTCAGAACGTAGCGCCGAGCCCGACCAACCACCGGAACCCAAACTCAGCAGTCCCCGGATGAGTGTCCTGCGCCAGCTCCGGCCGGCTCACCCAGAACGGGAACTCGATCCGCGTCGTGATCCGCCGATCACCGAGCTGGTGCTCGGCCCGGAGCCCGAGGCCGGCGTCCGCGAGGAAGCCGAGCTTCCGCGTCGGCCGGACGATGGTCCCGTCGCTGATCGTCTGCCCGAAGTCGCCAAACGCCAGAGCACTGACGCGACTGAACAGCTTCGCCTTGGGCGCCGCGCGCAGATACCGCTCCAGCTCGATGTTGCTCGCGACCACCCCGATGGTCGAGAGCCGCGGATCGTACCCCCGCAGCTCCGCCCCGCCGACCGTCTGATAGTAGAAGTTGGGCCGCACCAGCAGCGCGCCGCGCGAGCGGAGGAACGGGTCGTAGAGCTGCGCGTACGGATCGGCGCCGGCGAGATAGGTCTGCCGCTGCTTGACCGGCGTGTCGTTGCTGATCGTGCTGCCCGCGAAGAGCCGCGCGCCGATGCCCCACGCCTTTCCCAGCGTGCGCCGCGCGGTGCCGCTGAGCGACACGCGGCCGTAGAACTCGTCGGCGTCGGTGCGCCCGGTCGCCGCGGCGAGTCCGCCCTTCGCGTACGCGAGTCCGCCGGTCAGCGCCGCGTCGGCGCCGAGGTGCCACGCGCCGCTTCGGAGCGCCACGCCGTGCGACGCGGCCAGCTCCACCGTGCCGACGTCCTCGTAGTAGCCGGGATCGAGGAAGCGGGTGTCTTCGACGCCCACCCAGCGGAGCGAGACGCCGTCGTGCCGCACCGGACCGAACGCGAGGTGCGGCTGTGTCGTCTTCTCCAGCGACACGACGCCGCCGTGCCGGCCCTCCATGCGGAAGGCGTCAAACGTCTCCGACAATCCGGGCGAGCGGAGGAACACCGGATTCCGCGCGCGGAGGAAGACGTCGAGCTTCCGCACGTCGGGGTCGTGGCCCCAGCCGGTGCCGTAGCTCACCAGCGCCTGGTTCTGCTCGAAGAGGCCGAGGTAGTCGTCGCGGGTGCGGAAGCCGACGGTGACGCCGCCGGCGTCGTTGTACCAGACCGCCGGCAACAGCCCGACCGTCAGGCGGTCGCGCTCGGCCGGCGTGCTCACATAGGTGTCGAGGTAGAACTTCGTCGCCGGCGGCGGCAGCAGCGAGCTGAACATCGGCATACCGAGCCGGCGGCGGTTGTTCAGCATGTTCCAGTCGTGGGTGCGGACGAACGGGTCGAGGATGATCTCCCGGGGCTTCGACGTCGTCGCCACCTCGACCCACGCCCGCTGCGCGAGTCCGTCGGTGCGCACCATCGCGGTGTCGCGCTCGCCGATCACCTCGACATCCACCGGGATCCGCCCCTCCTCCTTCCGCACCACCTCGACCCGGGTGCGCCACCCGTCGCCCGCGCGCGCCGTCTTCACCCGGCCCACGGCGTAATCGTAGAACGGCACCGAGTGGAGCCATTGGGCGAAGAACGTCCCCAGATCCTTCTGCGACACCGACTCGGCGACGTCGCGGAACGCCTGCTCGTCCACGTGCCTGAACTGCCAGCGCGCGTAGAAGGTGCGGAGGATGCGGATCATGTCCGCGTCGCCCACGATGTGGCGGAGCTGCTGGAAGAAGAGCTCGCCGCGGCTGTAGATCGAGATGTTGTAGGAGACGAAGTCCTTGTAGTCCTCGCTCACGAGACTGGCGGGCTCCGACTGGCCCTCGAGATCGTACTCCAGGATCTGCCGCTCGGTGTTCTCGTACATGCCGGCGCGGCCGGTCACCTCCCAGAAGAGCGCGGTCTGGAAGCTGGTGAATCCCTCGTCGAGCCAGCCTTCCTTCCACTCGTTGTTCGCCAGCATGCCCATCGTGTAGTTGTGTCCCAGCTCGTGCACGATGAGCCCCTGATCGGCGGAGCCGTCGTGGATCATCATGGGGAACTCGGTCCCGCCGCCCTCGATCCGATGCACGTTGGTGATCTGGGGCCAGCCGAACGGCCCGTAGATCCGGCCGAGCCAGTTGAGCGCGGTCTCGGTGCGCTGGACGGCGACGCCGTGACCCCACGTCGCCGAGTCGCCCGGCTGATACAGCACGTGCACCGCGGTGCCGTTGTAGGCGCCGCCCTCGTAGCGGTACTGCGGGTTGAGCGACATCGCGAAGTTGTGCACCTGGTCGGCGTACCACACGATGCGCTTCCGGCCCGGTGCCGCGCCGTCGCAGCCGCCGGCGATCGCCGCCGCGCCGCGGGCGCCGTACCAGTCGCGCTGGTACTGCACCGGCTTCGACGGATCGGCGTTGGCGCGCTCCCAGCCGGGATCGCCGCACAGGGCGACGCCGGTGGCGCCGACGACCTGATCGTCAGGCACGTCGAGCCGCACCCGGAAGCTGCCGAACTCGCCGTAGAACTCGCCGCCGGGATAGAGCGGGTGCTCCTCCCAGCCGTAGCGGTCGTACACCACGACCTTGGGATACCACTGCGCAAAGTCGAAGCGGCGCCCCTGCCGTCCCTGGCGCCGCGGCACCGTCGAGGGCCGCGCGTCCCAGCCCATGCTCACGTCCATCGAGTCGCCCGGCGCGAGCGGGTGCGGCAGCTCGAACCGCGCGATGGTGCTGTCCGGCGCGAAGGGATACGCCGGCGTCACCGGCGCGCCCATGATGCGCACGTCGGTGACGTGGTTGAAGCCGTAGTCGGGGTCCTTCAGGTCATTGAAGCGGCGGCGGTGCTCGGCCGAGTCGGCGTCGGACCAGCGGGAGCCGGGGCGGAAGGCGTTGAGGTAGAGATGGAGCGAGAAACTGGTGAGCGTGTCGGGCGAGTGGTTCACGTAGCGCACCGTCTCGGTGCCCGCGAGCACGCCGCGCGGCTCGTCGAGCGAGGCCGAGATGTCGTAGGCGACGTGCTGCTGCCAGTAGGGAGTGCGCGGGGCGGACCCGCTGTCCTGCGCAAAGGCGAGTGCCGCGGCGGCGAGAGCGAGCGCGAGCATGGCAGGTCCGTTGGAGGTTAGCTGTCGTCGGGCGGGGCGAGCACCGCATCGGCGCCGCTCCGGTAGCGGCGGCTCCAGGTGAGCTCAGCGCCGTCGTGCATCACCACCTTGTAATCGCCGTGCGACCACGGGTGCAGCTCGCGCACGGCGTCGAGCCGGACGATGTCTCCCCGCGAGATCCGGAGAAAGCGCGCCGGATCGAGCCGCACCGCGAGGGCCGAGAGCGTGCCGCGAAGCTGGTAGCTCCCGGCCGCGGTCACGATGCGTACGTAGTTCCGCTCGGCGTGGATTCGATCGATCTCGTTCACCGGGAGGAAGAGGGCACGCCGCTCGTCGTGCACCAGGATGCGACGGAGGTGGGACGGCCGCCGCTCGAGTGCCGCCAGCACCGCGTCGAGCCGGCCGGCCGTGCCGTCACCCTGGGCCGCGCGCACCCGCTCCATCGCCTTCCGGAACCGTTCCGGCGCGACCGGCTTGAGCAGGTAGTCCACCGCGTGCACCTCGAAGGCCCGCACCGCGTGCGCGTCGTACGCCGTGACGAACACGACCGGCGGCATCCGCTCCGCGCCCACCTCGGCCACGACGCCGAAGCCGTCGAGTCGCGGCATCTGCACGTCGAGCAGCACCAGGTCGGGACGATACTCGGCGATGCGCGCGACGGCTTCCTCGCCGTCGGCCGCCTCGGCGACGATCTCGACATCCGGCAGCTCGCCGAGGAGGCGGCGCAGCTTGGCGCGCGCCGGCGCCTCGTCGTCAGCGATCAGGACGCGCAAGCGAGGCCACGGCGGCATCGAGGGAGAGGTCCGAGGGGAGCGATGCGGCCGTCGCGCGCCGAAGCGGGAGCGTGATCGTCACGCGATAGCCCGCATCCACGGCGCCGGCGGCGAGCGTCGCCTCGCTTCCATATAGAAGCGTCAGCCGCTCGCGTGCGCTCCGGAGTCCGACGCCGAAGCCGGACGAGTCCGCGCCGTCGGCACCGTCGCCGTCGTCCTCCACCTCGAGCCGGAGCGCGCTGCCGTCCTGGCGGGCGCGCACCGCGATCGCGCCGGCGCCCAGCCGCGCGGCGTTGCCGTGCCGCACGGCGTTCTCCACCAGCGGCTGGAGCAGGAATGGCGGCACCAGCGCGTCGCCCACGTCGTCGGCGATCTCCCGCACGATGCTCAACCGGTCGCCAAGGCGCGCACCCATGATGGCGGCGTAGTCGTCGAGCAGCGCCAGCTCCTCGGCCAGCGGCACGACGGTCGCATCCACCGTCGCGAGCGAGCGACGCAGGAGATCCGCCAGTCGCGCCAGCATCTCGTCGGCGGCCGCCGGATCGTCATACATCCGCTCGGAGACGGCGTTGAGCGCGTTGAAGAGGAAGTGCGGCTGGAGCCGGAGCCGGAGGTTCTGCAGCTGCGCCGCGCCAAGACTCCGCTCCAGCTCGGCCGCGCGGCGCTCCCGCTCGCGGCGCGCGGCCCACGCGTCGCCGAGGGCGAAGAAGGCCACGAACGCGGTGAAGCCGAACACGTCGTTCGCGGCCTCGAACAGGAGCCGCGTCCCGAGCGGGCCCACGCCGTAGCCGTGGCCCAAGAGCGGCGGCGCGAGGAGCACCCGGGCGCCGCTCATCAGCAGCGTGTGGACGACGGTGACGCCGACGAACAGCGCGGTGTAGAGCGGCAGCCAGCGGCGCCAGCGGCCGTCGATCGGCACCCGCCGGAGCAGGTACACGATCGCAAGGGCGACGACCACCGCCGCCGCCGCGCCGGTGCCCTCGTCGAGCAGCCGCTCGCCGAGCGTGCCCGGACGGCCGCCGGCGAGGTCACCCACCCAGAAGTACACGAAGCGGAGGATGAAGCCGACGACGAAGTAGGCGACGTACGCCGCCCAGAAGCCGGCGCCGCGGAGATGGGATCTCCGCGGCGGGTCGGCGCTCACGAGAGACATGGCGGAAGCATACTCACGGCCGCGCGCCCGCCGCAGCGGGGAGCGCGAAGGTGACGAGCGCGTCGCCCCGGCCGAAGGGGCCGCCGCCGCCCGCGGCGATCGCGACGTACTGCCGCCCGTCGGCGCCGCGATAGGTCATCGGGCTCGCGCGGCCGCCGGCCGGCAGCGGCGCGGACCAGAGCTCGCGGCCGGTCTCGATGTCGAGCGCGCGGATGCGGCGGTCCACCGTGCCGGCGATGAAGACGAGCCCGCCCGCCGTCGCCATCGGGCCGCCGAGCACCACGGAGCCGAGTCCGCGCAACGCATCACCCTTCCCCTCGGGCGCGAGACCGGCCATGTCGCCGAGCGGCACTTCCCAGAGCTTCTTCCCGCTGCGGAGATCGAGCGCGACCATCGCGCCGAACGGCGGCGGCGTGCACGGGATGTTGTGCGGCGAGACGAAGAGCGCGCGGTGCAGCACGTACGGCGTGCCCTGCATGTGTACGTACTGCTCGGCGATGCGCGCGGGGCGGGAGCGCAGGGCAGCCAGGTCCGCCTTCGTGGAATCGAGCAGCTCGATCTCGGCGGCGATCCGGCTCACCGGCATCACCGCGATCTGCCGCGCGGGGTCGAAGGCGACGCCGCCCCATGCCACGCCGCCGACGTTGGAGGGCAGCACGATCGTGCCGCGGGTGCTCGGCGGAGTGAAGATGCCGTCGTAGCGCATCCGCCGCATCGTCGCGCGGCAGGCGGCGAGGTCCTCGGGCGTCAGGCCGAACAGGCTGTCCCGGTTCAGCGTGTGGAGACCGAGCGGAGGCAGCGTCGAGAACGGTTGCGTCGCGGATGCCACCTCGCCGGGGACGTCGCTCGCGGGCACCGGACGCTCCTCGACCGGAACGATCGGCTTCCCGGTGTCGCGGTCGAGCACGTAGAGCATGCCGGTCTTGGTCGCCTGGAGCACGGCCGCGACGTCCCGGCCGTCGCGGTGCAGCGTGACGAGCAGCGGTGGCGCGGCGTTGTCGTAGTCCCAGAGATCGTGGTGCACGGTCTGGAACGACCAGACGACGCGGCCGCTCGAGGCCCGCAGCGCGGTGATCGAGTTGGCGTAGCGGTTGTCGCCGAGCCGGGTGCCGCCCCAGTAGTCCACGCTGGGGCTGCCGGTCGGGACGAAGACGAGGCCGCGCGCCGTGTCGGCGGTGATGACGCTCCACGCGTTCGCGGCCCCGGTGTGGTGCGCGCGCGGTCCGCGCCACGTGGCGTACGCGGGGTCCGTCGAATCCTGCGGCACCGGATCCCAGGTCCACCGCAGCGCGCCGGTGCGCGCGTCGAAGCCGCGCACTTCCCCGCTCGCCGCCTCGGTGCGGTTGTTGTCGGAGACCCCGGACCCCACGACCACGACGCCGTTCACCACCGCCGGCGGCGAGGTCTCCTCGTACTCCGACCCGTCGTCGGGCGCGTTCCGGAGACCGTGCTTGAGATCCACCACGCCGCGCGCGCCGAACCCCTCGCACGGGCGGCCGGTCGCGGCGTCGAGCGCGGTGAGTCGCGCGTCCACCGTGGCCGCGAAGATCCGCCGCCGGCACGCGACGCCGGTGCCGGCCGACGCATCGGTCCAGGCGCTGACGCCGCGATTGGCGAAGTCGCCGAAGCCGGCATGGATGTCCACATGCGCGTCATAACGCCAGCGCACCGCGCCCGTTTCCGGCACCAGCGCGATCACCTGTCCCGCCGGCGTGCTCAGGTACATCGTCCCGTCGAGCACGATCGGCGTCGCCTCGAACGACATCTCGGGCTGCCCCGCGCCGACGCCGGCGCCGGTGTGATAAGTCCACGCCGGCGCAAGCCGCGTCACATTCCCGCGATCGATTTCCGCGAGCGGCGAGAACCGATTCCCCGCCGCGCCGCCATAGGCCGGCCACTCGCCGGCCACGTCACGCCGCCCCGGCGCATCCGCCCCCGGCGCCGCGGCCGCGCAGGCCGTGAGCAATGCGAACCAGACCGAAGCGCCGACCCCGCGCCATGACGTCATGCGAACTCCAGGTGAAGAGGACGCGACGACACTAGCGCTCGCGCCCGCGGCCAGCCAGCAACTCGGGACGAGCGGGACACGGCGGGGACGACCGGGTGTGACGTGACGTCAGCACAATTGGAGATCGCGGCTTAGAGAGATCCCCGGCGGTGGCGCCGAGGGGCATTTCAGATCCCCGGCGGTGGCGCCGCGGGGCAGTTCGGATCTCCGGCGGTGGCGCCGAGGGGTGGGGGTCGGAGGGCGCGTCAGCGAGCGGCCGCTGATGTTTCAAGCCCCTTTTGCGTCGGCGAACTGCAGTGCCCGGAGGCCCCCGCCCCTCGGCCGCCGCCGCACGAACCTCGAAGCCAAAAACAAGCGAACCCGACTCGCGAAAAACCCAGCGAATCGGGCCCTGTACATCGATCGCGGACCCCGCGGCGCCTAACGCCCGACCAGCTGCCGCCGGAGCCGCACCAGCCGCCGCCGCACCGACCCGTCGTGCACCGTCTCCCCGATCCGCACCACCGCCCCGCCAAGCAGCTCCGGATCCACGTGATACGTGGCGACCACTTCCTTGGTCAGCTTCTCGCCGAGCTGCCGCCGGATGCTCTCCTTGAGCCCCTCGTCCGGCTCCCGCGCCAGCGTCACCGACGCGCGCACCCGGTTGTGCCGGATGTCGAGCAGCGCGAGGTACTCGGTCGCGATCTCCCGCAGCAGCGACTGCCGCCCGCGCCGCACCACCGCCCCGACGAAGAGCACGAACTCCCGCGGCGTCGAGCCGAGCGCGTCGCTCAGCAGCTTCACCTTGGCGTTCTTCGAGATCCGCGGCGAGACCAGCGCCGCCTGCACCTCGGGCGAGGTCTCGATCGCGCCGGCGACGGCGTCGATCAGCTCGGCGTACGCGTCGGCCTGGCCGCTCTGCTCGCCGAGTTCGAAGAGCGCCTCGGCATAGTTCCGGGCGATGGTGACGGCGCGCATGCTAGTGGGCGCCCTCGAGCGACGAGAGGTACTCGGTCACCAGCTTGCGGTCGGTGTCGCTGTCGAGCCGCGCGCCCACGAGCTTTCCTGCCGCGGCGAGCGACAGATCCACCGCGTCGCGCCGGAGCTCGACCACGGCCCGCTCGCGCTCGGCCTGAATCTCCCGCCGCGCGCGCTCCAGCAGCTCGGACTGCTCCGTGCGGGTCTTCTCCACCGCCAGCGCCCGCTCGCGGTCGCCCGCCGCACGGGCCTCGGCGATGATCCCCGCCGCGGACGAGCGCGCCTCCGCCACCAGCTTCTTGTGCTCTTCCAGCAGCCGCGCCGACTCGGCCCGGTTGCGCTCGGTCTCGGCGATCTGCCGTTCCAGCCGCGCCTCCCGCTCCTGCACCGCGCCAAGGACCACCGGCCAGGCAAAGCGGCGAAGCACGAGGAGCAGCAGCCCGAAGACGACGAGCGTCCAGATCGCGAGGCCGCCATTCACCACCAGCGGCCCGGTCGGCTCCTCGGCGGCGTGCTGCGCGGCCGCGAGTGCCGGCGTGAGCGTGACGAGGCCGACGATCATCGGCGTGAGGCGCTGTGACTGCTTCATCCGTTCCTCTGCTGCGAGGTGGGCGGGGCGCCGGACCGGCCGGCGCCCGCGCGTGGTACCGGTCGAACTAGAACGAAACCTTGTTCTGCATCAGCAGCGCGATGACGCCGACGAACAGCGCGACGCCTTCGACCAGCGCCGCGAAGATCAGCGCGCCGGTCTGGATGCGGGCGCTGTTCTCCGGCTGGCGGGCCATGCCCTCGGCCGCCGAGCCGCCGATCCGGCCGATGCCGATGCCGGCGCCGATGACGGCGAGACCACCGGCGAGACCGGCGCCGATGAGACCGTAGCCACGGCCGGCGGTATCCGCGGCGACCTGAAGCAGAGCGAGCGTGTGCAGCATCTGTCGTACTCCGACGTTGGTGGGAGAACCGTGGATGTCGCGTCCGCCGCTCGTGCGCCGAGTCCCCCGAATCGGCGTCGCCGCGGTGCCCGTCCCCGGCCGTGAGGCCAACGGGCTTCGTCCGCCGTTCGGCGGAGTACCTCTCGCGCGGCACACCGGACGCCGGTGCCGCGCGGGTTACCGCACCGTGCAGCGCGCTAGTGGTGCTCCGCTCGCATGAGCCCGATGAACACCGCCACCAGCAGCGCGAACACGTACGCCTGCAGGAACGCCACGAACAGTTCCAGCAGCATGATGCACACCGACATCAGCGACGCGACGCCGCCGACCAGGTAGCTGCCGAACGTGAACGTGAGGCCGATCAGCGCCAGCACCAGCGCGTGGCCCGCCGTCATGTTGGCGAAGAGCCGCACCGCCAGCGCGAACGGCTTCGCCACCTTGCCGATCAGCTCGATCGGCGTCATCACCATCAGCATGAACGGCTTCAGCACCGTCGGCAGACCCGGCGGCAGGTAGAAGATCGTCCCCATGTAGCCCTTGAAGCCGAGCGCGCGCATCCCCGAGATCTCGATCACCACGAACGCCAGCACGGCGAGCGCGCCGGTCACCGCGATGTTGCCGGTGGCGGCGGCGCCCCACGGCACCAGACCGAGGAGGTTGCACGCGAGCACGAAGAAGAACGTCGTCAGCACGTATGGCACGTAGCCTTCGCCGTGCGGCCCCACGCTCGGCAGGATCACTTCCTGCCGGATGTAGAGCGCCGTCGCCTCCATCGCGTTGGCGAAGCCCTGCGGCGGCCGGCCCTCGGCGTGGGAGCGGGCGATCGAGCGCGCGGTGACCAGGAAGACGGCGGCGACAAGGATGGCCGCGAGCACCACGTAGACCGAGTGCTTCGTCGGCGACAGGTCGATCTCGAGGCCGCCGAGGCGGATCGGCGTCCAGCGCGGCAGCTCGACTTCCTTGGTGTACCGCTTGTTGAACCAGGGAATCTCGACGACGTGCGAATTGGCGAGGTGACCCATGATGTTCACCTCGCGCTCGCTGGGCTTGTGCTCGCCCTGGGCGGAGCGGAAGGCTTCGCCCTGAATCGGGGCGGCCTGTGCCTGCGCGCGTATCACCGGCGTGCCGGCGAGCAGCGCGAGAGTCACGATCGTCGGAACCCGAAAGCGGAAGCGCGTCATACCGTACCGTTGGAGTATTCCATCCATGCCACCGCGCCCTCGACCACGAGCAGCGCGAAGAGAGCGCCGACCAGCGTGAGCAGCACCGGCTCCGGCCGCCAACCCAGCGCGGGCACGGCGACCAGCGCCATGAGCCCGAGCGCCGCCAGCCGGATCAGCATCCCCAGCGCCCACACCAGCGTGAACCGCTCGGTGCCGACCGCATCGATTACCCACCAGCCGAGCGGTGCCTGCACCACCAGCGCGACGAAGAGTCCGAGCCAGCCACCGGGTCGCGCGCCCGGCGTGGTCCGCACCGCCGCCGCGCCGAGGGCCGCGACGAGACCGAGGCCGACCAGGTATCTCGCCCCGGCGGTCACTTGTCGTCGCGCTGATCGGCATTGAGCCGGTGGATGATCCAGACCATCGTCCCGCCGAACCCGACGAACGCGCCGAGGATCGTAAAGAGCGCTCCGGTGCCGAGCCGGCGATCCAACCACTGTCCGCCGAAGACGAACAGGAAGATGCTCGCGGCGAGCTGGATGCCGAGGCCGGCGTATCGGGCCGGACCGGGTCCCTGATCCTGCTTCGGGGGCTCCGCCACGGCGCAAAGCTACCCGCTTGTGAAATCTTTCGCAAGCGAAATTCGGGCGACCTTTCGGCCTGACGCGGACCCCGATAAGCTCCGTCGTTCGCATCGCCGGAACCGCCGGCGCCGCCGCGCCGTAGAGACGCGAGTCCCCCGCCCCGGAACGTCATGAGCTCGACCCCCGCCGTCGCCAGCCCCGCCGCCTCCGATGACGTCCGCCAGCTCGAGCGGCTCGTCGCCGCCGTTGGCCGGCTCCGCGCCCAGGTGGCGCAACGCATCGTGGGACAGGAAGAGGTGGTGGACGGGATTCTCACCGCCGTTCTCGCCGGCGGTCACGCGCTCCTGATCGGGGTGCCGGGCCTGGCCAAGACACTCATGGTGCAGACCATGTCGGAGGCGCTGCACCTTTCATTTAACAGAGTGCAGTTCACCCCCGACCTCATGCCGAGCGACATCACCGGCACCGAGATCATCGAGGAGGACGCCACCACCGGGAAGCGCGGTTTCCGCTTCGTGCGGGGGCCGATCTTCGCGAACGTCGTGCTGGCAGACGAGATCAACCGCACGCCGCCCAAGACCCAGGCCGCGCTGCTCCAGGCGATGCAGGAGCACGTCGTCACGGCCGGCGGCGCGCATTACCGGCTGCCCGACCCGTTCTTCGTCCTGGCGACCCAGAACCCGATCGAGCAGGAAGGCACCTACCCGCTGCCGGAGGCGCAACTCGACCGCTTCATGCTGGAGTTGCGGGTCGCCTACCCGTCGCGGAGCGAGGAAGAGGCGATCGTCGAGCAGACCACCGGCGCGCGCCACGTGCGGATGGAACCGGTGCTCGACGCCGAGACGCTGCTCGCGATGCAGGAGCTGGTGCGACGGATCCCGGTGTCGAAGGGACTCATCCGCGCGGCCGTCACGCTCGCCCGGCTCACCCGTCCGACCGACGCCGACGCGCCGGCGTTCGTCAGGGAATACGTGGACTGGGGCGCCGGCCCGCGCGCGTCGCAGTACCTGGTGCTCGGCGCCAAGGCGCGCGCCGCCATCGCCGGCCGCCCGATGGCCGACCTCGACGACGTGCGGAGCGTCGCGCCGTCGGTGCTGCGGCACCGGATCGTGACCAATTTTGCGGCGGAGGCGGCGGATCGGACCAGCGAGGACCTGGCGCTGGAGCTGATCGGGGGGAAGCTGTGGATGGAGCGTTAGGCGGCGGGCGGCACTAGCTTCCGCTCACCAGCCGCTGGAAGCGCGGATTGCCCCTGAGCGGCGCGAAGTTCGGGTCGATCCGGAGCCAGCCGGGCGACAGATAGTACGGCACCTTGAGGAGCGACTCCACCTGGTCGAGCGCTTTCTCCGGCTCGCCGGCCGCCAGATAGATCCGTGCCAACTGGTGCTGAATGTACGCGCCGACGTAGGCGTCGCGGCGGAGTGGAAGCAGCGCGGCGCCCCGTTCGCCCTCGCGGATGGCATCCGCCTTCCGTCCCAGATACGCCAGCATGAGCCCGAGAAAGACATGGCGCTGGCCGTCGCCCGGGACCGCCGCCAGCCCCGCTTCGGCCGCGGCGCGTGCCGAGTCGGCATAGACGCGCATCATGCTGCTGTCGCCGCGCAGCCGGTAGATCTCGGCCCGCACGATGGCCCAGGTTGCCCGGTCGTTATCGAATGCGGACGGCGGCAACGTCAATGCCTGTTGCTGCCGGGCGTCGTCGAGCACCCAGTAGAGATCCTGGAAGTTCGCGACATAGGCGAGCAGCGGCGCGGGATCGGTCGCCGCGAGCGCGGCGCGCACGGTCTCCTGCGCCTTCGCGAAATTCCCCTGCGCGAGCGCGATCATCGCGCTCTGCTCGATGGTCCTGGAGCCGGTCGGCGTGAGCGCGACCCAGCGCGCCTGCGCCACTTCGGCTTCCGCGTACCGGCGGAGGCACAACAGCGCGTATGCATACCGCCGTGCCGTGTTGCCGGAGCGCGGGTCGAGAATGGCCGCGTCCGCCAGGTGTCGCAGCCCCGCGTCCCACTGCCCCAGACTCTCCTCGACCAGAGCGGCGGCCGTCAGGAGCTCCACGCTCCGCGGCGCCAGCCGGAGTCCCGCCTGGTATGCCGCGAGCGCCCGCGGATTGTCGATCGCGACGCGGCTCTCGTAGTCGCCGAGCGCGAGATAGCTCTCCGGCCGATCGGGACCGAGCGCTCGCACGCGGTCGGTCGCCGCCCGCGCCGCCTCGGCGGCGGCCGGCGTCGGTGCACTGTTGAAGTAGAGCGTCGATCGCGCGCGGGCGAGCTGGGCCCAGGCCGGCACGAAGCCGGAGTCGAGCGCGACCGCCTGCTCGTAATATCCGATCGCCGCGCGGAGACTCGGCGGGTCGGTCGCGCCCAGCGCCTCTGCCGCCGCCTCGCCCTTCAGGAACGCATCGTAGGCGGCGAGGTTTTCGGTGGGCCTGGCCGCGAGCTCGTGCCGTGCACTGTCGCCGAGCGCCACGCCGAGCGCACCGGCCACCTTGCCGGCGATGTCGGCCTGCACCTGGAACACGTCCGTGATCGCCGCGTCGAACTGTTCGCCCCACCGCGTGCTCGGCGCGTGACCGGCGCCCGCATCCACCAGCTCGGGCGACACGCGGACCCGGCTTCCTCCACCCGGCACCTTTTCCCATCGCACCGTCGCCGTGAGCAGGTAGCTCGCGCCGAGTTCGCGCGCGATGTCCTGCGCCCGCTTGGTGGTGTGCCGGTACTCGTTCGAGCTGCTGCGCGCGATGACCTCGACGCCGCCGAGCTTCGCGAGCCGGGTGCGCACCTCGTCCGCGACCCCGTCGGCGAAGTACGCATCGGCGGAGTCGCCCAGGTTCTCGAACGGCAGCACGGCGAGCACGCGCGTGCCGCCGTCGGCCGCGGCGCCCGCGCGGCTCCGGCGCCAGGCGAAGAGCACGCCGAGTCCGACCAGGAACCCGACGCTCATGGTGATCAGCGCGAGCGGCATACGACGGCGACGGCGAATCGTCGCCGCGATTACCGTCGGAGCCGCGGCCGGGGCGGCCGGGGCGGCGGCCGCCGGTGCGGCGGCGGCTACCGGAGGCGACGCGACTGTGCTCGGTGCCGTGGCGCCGGAGGCAAGCGCCCGCGCGAAGTCCGCGGCCGTGGTGAAGCGATCCGCCGCCACCGGCGCCAGCGCGCGCTGTATCGCCTCGTCGATTCCCGCCGGCACGCTGGGCCGCACCTGCCGCACGCTGGGAATGGTACCGCTGAACCGCTTCGCGATGACCGCCTGCGGCGTGGCGCCGGTGAACGGCTGCTCCCCTGCCAGCATCTCGTAGAGCACGCCGCCCAGCGCGTAGACGTCGGTGCGGGCATCGAGCACCCGCTCGCCGGCCGCCTGCTCGGGACTCATGTAGGCCGGCGTGCCGACGGCGAGTCCGGTCTCGGTCAGCCGGTCGTCGCCGCCGGTGAGCGCGCGCGCGATGCCGAAGTCGGCGACCAGTGTGTCGCCTTCCTTCGTGAGCAGGATGTTCTCCGGCTTGATGTCGCGGTGGACCACGGAGTGGCGGTGCGCGTAGTCGAGCGCGCGCGCGGTCTCGGTCGCGATCCGGATCGCCTCGTCCACCGGCAGCTGCTTCTCGCGCCGGAGCCGGTCGCGCAGCGACTCGCCCTCGACGTAGGGCATGGTGAACCAGAGCTGCCCGCCGGCGTCGCCCGAGTCGTAGACCGTGAGGATGTGGGGATGCTGGAGCCGCGCGGCGAGCCTGATTTCGCGCTGAAACCGCTCCGGACCAAGACTCGCGGCGAGCTCGGGGTGCAGCACCTTGAGCGCGACCGGCCGATCGTGGCGGAGGTCGTGCGCGAGGTACACCGTCGCCATGCCACCCCGTCCGAGCTCGCGCTCGAGGTGATAGGCGGTCGCAAGGTCAGCCTGGAGGCGGGCTCGCTGGTCAGTCAGGTGGTGGTTCCGGAGGAGGTGCTCACAATGTACACGCACGGCCCGCTGTGCGACCAGAGCGGGCGCGGCGCCGTACCACACGAGGAAGCGCCCCGCCGGAAACTCCGGCGGGGCGCTCGGTCCTTCGCGTCGAGTCCGCCGCTCAGCCGATGCTGCTCACCGGCTCCAGCAGATCGCTGAACAGCGTCAGCGAATCCACGAACACCGAGAAGATGTCCTGCAGCGCGGTCTGCTCCTCCGCGGTGAGCTGCTGCCCGCTCGCGCCGGTGATCACCGGCTCGGCGCCGTTGGTGGTGGTGATGGTCGCGAAGTTCTGGCCGTTGGTGGTCACGGTGAACGTCCCCGCGCCGTCGGTGTCGGAGCCCTTCACGGCGACGATGCCGTGCGGGCCGTGCACCGAGAGATCCACCGTCACCGTGCCGCTGCTCGCGCCGCCCACGAGCGTGAGCTTGAGCGCCACGCCGAAGTTCCGGGTCGGCACCGTCGCGGTGTAGGTGATGTCGAGGTTGAAGCCGCCCTGCCCGTCGGCGGTGAGCGCGTTGTCGAGCACGAAGTTGACGCGATCGGTGCCGTTGGTGGCGAAGCCGGAGACGTCGACCGTGCCGCCGGTCCCGCTCGACGTCGCCGTCAGCGAATAGTCGAGGTAGGTGACGCCGCCCGAGACCACGACGGCGCGCGCCGTCACGGTGGTGCTCGTGCTGCTCGTCGTGAGTTCGGCGTAGCCCAGCTCGTTGAGCGGGCTCGCCGGCTGGAACGTGACGGGATCCACCGCGTACAGGATGAAGCGGACGCCGTTCGACGGCGCGCCGGCGCGGGTGCCCACCTCGTAGTGGCCCGTGGTCGTATTCCACTCGAACGTCTTGCCGAGGTATTGCGACGGCACGCCGCCCATCAGGAACGACGGCCGCGCGCCCGAGCCGAGCCGCTGGGCCAGCAGCGCGGCGTAGCGCGTGCTCGCCGCCTGGTCGCCGAGCACGGCGCGCGCGGTCGGCGCGGTGGCGATCGCGGCCGCGGCACCGCTGCCGAGGTTGGCGTTGATCTCGGCACCGGCCGCCGTGAAGCTCTGGATGGCGGCGGGCGCGAACGCGGCATTCACCGCCTGCACGTCGGCGCTGGTGCCGCTGGCGCTGAACGGGGCCGACGGGCCGCCCGAGTCACCGCAGGCGGCGAGCGCCACGAGGGCGGCTGCCGGCAGGAGCCGGCGGGCGAGGGGCGCGAGATGCATTGCATTCTCCCGGTTCGGGGGGCGGCCGTCGGGCCGGGCGGGCGATTGCCGCCGGCCGGCTAGTTCCATCATTCGCAAAGGGATACGTTCGCTGGGGCGGCGCCGCCCTGCCCTGAGGGCGGACCGCCGCTTATCTTGGAGGGCAACCGCCATGCCGATCGCCCGTCGGCGGCGGCCTCACATCATGCCCGCGTACATCCTGTCATTCCTGCTCGGCGCCGCCGGCCTGCTCGTGATGGTGTTCGGCGGCCTCGGCCATCATACCCACGCTGGCCACGCGCACGCGCATGGGCACGCCCACGGCCGCGCCCACGGCATGGCGCACGGCGGCTGGCGCTGGGCACTCACCGCGCTGCTCTCTCCTCGCGCCATCTCCACGCTGCTGCTCGGCTTCGGGGCGACGGGGCTGATCGCAAGACCTCTGCTCGGCGGCTGGCCGCTGGTTGGCGCGGCGATCATCGGCGCGCTCGCGTTCGAGCGGCTGCTTGCCCGTCCGCTCTGGAACCTGCTCTTCCGGTTCGAGTCGCGGCCGGCGGCGACGCTCGAGTCGTGCGTCGAGGATCGGGCCCGCGCTGTCACCGGCTTCGACCACGACGGCCACGGGCTCGTCGCGCTCGAGCTGGACGGACAGGTCGTGCAGGTGCTCGCGACGCTGCGCCCCGCCGATCGCGCGGCCGGCGTCCGGGTGCGCGCCGGCGACAGCGTGCGGGTCGAGGATGTGGACGCCGCGCGGAACCGCTGCACCGTCTCCGCCATCAATGCCTGACAACGTCTGATCGGAGCGCTCCATGGGGATCCAGAGCTGGATGATCATCGCCGTCGCCGTGTTCGTCGGCATCTTCCTGCTGCCGATCGTGGTCGCGGCGTTCCTGCGCGACGTCGAGGCCGGCACCATCCGGCTGGTGAGCTGGCTCCACGGGGCGACGGTGATCTACCGCGGGCCCGGCAAGTCGAAGGAGCTGCCGCTGCTGACGACCGGCACGACGATCTCGAGCAAGGTGATCAACGTCGACCTCGACATCACCGACCAGACCGCCGACCTGGACGACACCGGCACCCCGCGGCCGATCAAGGTGCGGGTGCTGGCGAGCGCCATCGTGTCGGTGGGCGACTCGGACGAGCTGATCAAGACCGCCGCGAACCGCTTCTTCTCGAAGCCCGATCCCGATCAGATGAGCACGCTCACCGACCTGCTGTCGAGCTCCGGTCGCCGCGCCATCAACCTGCTGACCCACGACCAGCTCTTCTCGGCCAAGTCGGCGCCGCCGCCGAAGGCGCTGCTCGCCGGGGGCGGCAGCAGCACCGCCGTGGCGCCGGCTGCGCCCGTCGTGCCGGCGCCGCTGCCCGCGGCCGTGGTGGATGACGACGACGATCCGCTCGCGGTCATCATCAGGAAGGCCTGCTCGCGGGAGCTGACCGATCTCGGCCTCATCTTCAATTCGCTCAACATCAAGGTGGTGCAGAGCGAGGTGGCGGATGCGCGCCGGCGGCAGTCGGCGGCGGAGGCGCAGGCCAACGCCGACATCGTCTCGGCCCAGCAGACCCGCCGGGCCAAGGAGGCGCAGCTCGAGGCCGAGCGCGCGATCAACGACAAGCAGCGGGAGCTGGAGCAGACCCGGGCGGCGAACGCCGCGCTCGTCGCCGCTGCGGAAGCGAAGAAGCAGGACGCGCTGGCGATACAGCGCACCTCGGAGCTCGACGCGACCCAGATTGCGCAGGCCAGGGCCGACGCCGAGCGGGTGAAGATCGAGGCGGAGGCCGCGGCCGATGCGGAATCCATCCGCATCCGGCGCGTCGCCGAGGCGACGGCGGAGAGCATCCGCCGGGTGAACGAAGCGATCCGCGACGGCGGTGAGAGCTACTTCCGCTACAAGCAGATCGAGCTGCTGCCCCAGATCGCGCCGGCGGTGGCGGAGGCGCTGAGCGAGGCGAAGCTGGTCACCATCTCGAGCGATGGCCGCGGTGCCCCCGACTCGACCGCCAACAACATCATCGGCGTGATCCAGACCGTGCTCGCCGCGCAGCTGGTGGGCCGGAGCGGCGTGCTCGACGCCGGCGGCAACGGCGCGCCGGCCGCACCGCCGGCGCCGCTCGCACCGCCCGCGGCGCCGGTCAAACCCGTCGGACGTTAGGCGGCGTCAGCTCCCGACGAAGACGAACGCCGGGTCCCTGTCGCACGCGCTCCAGACGACGCGCAGGTAGCCGTCCTTCCCGTTGTACGTCGCGGCCGCACGGAGCTCGCCCGCCTTGATCTTCTGCGGGGTGCCGGTGCAGGTCGCGTCGTACTGCAGCGAATCCTTCGTGGTCACGGTGATCGCGTAGTTCTCCGCGCCCCGCTTCCATTTCATCGTCCCGTTCACGGCGAAGTTGCCGCTCGGCAGCGTGTGGTTGATCGCGGCCGGCGTCGCCGGCGCGAAGCCGACGGTCCAGTTGCGCACGATCGCCGCGGTGCCGAGGCCGGTGGTGCGCTGCACCGAGGCGGAGTCGGTGAGCGTGAGCGCCGTCGGCGTACCGTCGAGCGAGCGCAGCCCGCTGCGGATGGCGGTGTAGTCGCTGGCCTGACCGGAGGCGTCGAATGTCGCCGTGATGCCGGTGAGCGTCGCGGTATAGGCGAAGCCGGCGGCGTGCGGCGTCGGGTCGGTGATCTCGAGCCCGCCGGAGAGCGTCAGCGTGCCGCCGCGGTAGCCGGTGAAGGTGCAGTTGGCCGCGGTGAAGACGTAGCTCGCGTCGTCGGGGATCCCGTCGCCATCGCTGTCGGTCGTGGAGCTCGGCGCGGCGCAGGGCGTCACCAGCGCGCCCGACGGCGCGCTCGCCGCCCGCGCGAGCGGGTCCACGTTGCCCGCCACGCTCAGTCCCGACGCGGACGACTCGACTTCGTCGCGCACGGCGAGCGCGAGCGCCGTCGTCTGCTCGTCGGACAGGCCGGTGGTCGGGGCGTTGGAATCACCGCACGCGGCGGTGAGCGTGACGAGTGCGACGGCGGCGCCGAAGAGCGCCGGCCGGAGCCGGTAACGCTTCATGACATACTCCTGCAGGTTCGTGGTGTGTGAGCGGCGGCGTCGGGCCGCGGCGCCGCAACGTAGCGGGTGGGACCGGGGATGTGTAGGCGCAGGGCGGGGAGCCGGGGGTTCCCCTGGTTGTGCGTTCGGCCGGAGCGGTTGACATTGGGTTGCGGGCCCGACGGCTCCATTCAAGCTCACCAGATCCAGCTCCACGCCAAGCAGCGACGCCCACCGGAGGTGCCTGGTGCAACCCCGCCCGCTCCTCAACTGTCTCGGCTACCCGACGCTCTACAGCGCCGCGGGCGAGCCGATCAAGCTGCGGAGCCGCAAGCACCTCGCGGTCCTCGTCTTCCTGGCCGTCGACGGGCACATGCACTGCCGCGACGAGCTGCTCCAACTGCTCTGGCCCGACACCAGCGAGTCGGAGGCCCGGCACTCGCTCTCCACCGCGCTCTCCGTGCTCCGACGGCGGCTCGGGCCGGCGGTGATCCGGGCCGATCCGCTGCGCATCGGCGTCGACCGCGCCCACCTCCTGCTCGACGTTCAGCGCCTGCTCGCCGGTGACGTGCTCGGCTCGGAGACGTCTCCGCCGCTCGACGTCGCGGCGTTCCTCGACGGCTTCGACCTGACGAAGGCGCCCGACTTCATGATCTGGAAGGACCAGCAGCAGGCGCGGCTGCTTCCGCACATCAAGAGCGGCCTGGTGACCCTGATGGATCGCTGCCGCCGGACCAGCAACTCCCGCATGATCGAGCAGCTCGCCGACCGCATGCTGGCGCTGGACGAGCTGAGCGAGGAAGGCGTGCGCGCCAAGATGGAGGCGCGCGCGTTCGACGGCGACCGGCTCGAGGCGCTTCGGGTGTTCGAGAGCTGGAAGAGCAAGGTCGCCGACGAGTTCGGCGCCGAGCCGTCGCCGGCGCTCGAGACGATGGCCGGCCGGCTCCGCCGGAGGAACCTGGAGCGCTCCGATCGCGACACGCTGCCGCCGGTGCGCACCGATCAGTGGAAGACCCGGCCGTTCGTCGGCCGCGGCGCGGAGCACCAGGTGCTGTACGAGGCGTGGGAGCAGGTCCCCGAGCGGATCCCGGCGCATGCGTGGGTGCTGGGCGAGTCGGGCGTCGGCAAGAGCACGCTGGTGGAGCGGCTCACGACGGCGGCGGCGCTTCAGGGCGCGGTGGTGAGCCGGGTGCAGTGCTACGATCTCGAGCGCTCGATTCCCTACGCCGCGCTTGCGGCGCTGCTCGACGGACTGCTCGACCGCCCGGGCTCGGCGGGCACCTCGCCGCAGGCGCTGGCGACGCTGGCGCGCACGGTTCCGCGGGTGAAGGAGCGGTACGCGGTGCAGCCGGCGCCGTCCGAGGGTGACGGCGAAACCGCGCGGCTGATGCTCGTCGAGAGCAGCCACGCGCTGCTGCACTCGGTGTCGGAGGAGCAACCGGTCATCCTGGTGGTGGACGACGCGCACAACGCCGACGAAGCGAGTCTCACGGTGTTGCACCTCCTGCTGCGGAAGTCGGAGGGCATGGCGCTGATGGTGATCTTCATCGGGCGGCCGGAGGAAGTCGCGAAGTCCCCGCAGGCGTCGCGGTTGCGGGAAAGCACGGCGGCGCGGCGGCCGCGCGAGCTGTCGGTCCCGCCGCTCACGCGCGAGGAGTCCGAGCTCATGCTGGACAGCCTCCTCGTTCCCGACGCGCCGCCGCCGAGCCCCAGCACCCGGCGCGCGCTGCTCGACGCGGCGAGCGGCTTTCCGATGGTGCTCGAGCTGCTGGTGAAGGATTGGCAGGAGGCCGGAGAGCATTCGCTGGCGTTGTCGCTGCGGGCGATCACCACCAACCTCGCTCCGGGCGGCGGGCGGGCGGATCCCTACGGACCGCTGGTGGAGCGCATCACCCAGACGCTGGACCAGGCGAGCACGACGGTGCTGCAGCTCGCGGCGGTGCTGGGCCACCGGCTCAACAGCATCAGGGCGTACACCGCGATCGGTCTGTCGCTGACCGAGGTGATGAACGGTCTGACTCAACTGGCGGCGGGCCGGGTGCTGCGGGACGTGGGGACCGGACTGGAGTTCGTGAACGAGTTGCTGCGAGCGCGGGTGTACCTGGCGACGCCGTCGACGGTTCGGACGGCGCTGCATGGGCGGGTGGCGGAATGGCTGATCGCGGCGGAGGGCGATCGCGCGGAGGCGGGACTCGAGATCGCGTGGCACTGTGTCCGGGGCGAGCGGGTGTCGGAGGTGCCACGGTATCTGTTGGCGGGCGCGCGGGAGGCGGTGCTGCGGGGCGGACTGCACGAGGCAGAGCGGAGCGTGCGGAGCGCGCGGGGGGTGTTGCATGGGGCGGATCTCGCCGCCAGCCAACTGCTATTGGCGGAGTTGCTTCAGGAGCAGGGCCGGTGGCGGGAGTCGGTGGAAGTGCTCGGAGCCATGGCACGGACCGACGGCGAATTCAGTGTGCCGATTTATCGACTTCTTCAACTGAATGCTGAACGCCGACTGGAGCAGCCGCCGCCCGATGAGATGCAAGCTATGCTCGACGAGGTCTTGGGGATTCACGATCGGGATGATGGGGTTTCGGTGCGCGCGCATGCCCTGCAGATCGCGGCAGGATTCATTGCATCGCTGAAAATACCAGGCCGCGCGACGCCCGTTCTGGAACGCGCGGAGGCACTCCACGAGCGGCAGATGAACGACATGGATAAGGCAAGGCTCACGCTGGCCCACGCGATGACGATGTATCACGCGCGAGACATGCGCGCGAGCTTTATGATGATTTGTGATGGCATACGTCGACTTGAAGCCGAGGGCCGCGTCAACTCGATCCTCGTTCAGCTTCACATCGGAGCCGGTGCAATCCATGCCTCTGAGGGGAGTTACGAAAAGGCACTTGAGCACTACACCATCGCCGGTACAAAGGCGAGACTGCTCGGCACCGAGGCGCTTGTCACATCAGCCGGCGCCAACCGAGTGCTTTGCGAGGCTCGCCTTGGCAATTACGCTGCAGCAATAGCGCAAGCCAACGAATTGTTTGAATCCGGCGTCCTGAACGTGATGGGGAGCGCGCTACAAACGGTCGAAGGTGCGCTCTTTGCGATGACGATGCTTGGCCGCGCGCGCGACGTCATGGCACTCATCGAACGAACACGTCCTGCGTTCGCCACATCGACGGCCCCGTGGATGCGCCAAACTTGGCAGCTTCTCGTAGCTGATGCGCTCAAGCTTATCGACAGACCCCGTGAGGCCTTCGCCGCCGGTCGGAATGCGGTATGGTCAGATGTCGGTGTCACAGAGATGCATGGGCATCAAGCGCCAGGCCCGTATGTACGGTGGCTGCTCGAGACCGCGGCGTCTGATCGCGAGAGAGTGATCGCGGAGGATCGCCTCTCGGTGCTCGCGGGGCAGCTTTGTCTGCTCGATTCGGTCGATCGAGTCGAGGTATTGAGCCTTGTGCTGCGGCGTCACGGAACGGAGGAGTGGCGCGAAGCAATGCGGCTGGAGGTCGTGCGAGCGCCCGATGCCGTGCGCACACAGCTTGTTATGCTGGGTGTTCTCTCGCGAACAGCGCCCTAGGCACGTCGCGCCAACCACCTGGTTGGCTTCGGCCACGGGACCCGTCGCGAATGCATCGGCGCTGCCTCTGCCACGCCCGGCTCGCTGATCAGCCGCCGAACTGCTACGGAGGAAATCACCTTGTCAACCAAGTCCGGATCGAACTGTGAGCCGCGGCACCGCTGCAGCTCACCAACCACTACTTCGAGGCCAAGCCGCTTTCGATATGGTCGATCGGTGGTCATGGCATCAACCGTATCGGCCAGCAAGATGATTCGCGCTCCGAGCGGAATATCCGTTCCGCGACGCCCATCCGGGTACCCTTGACCGTCCCATCGCTCATGATGGTGACGGACGGCGTCGTGTATAGGCCCGCGAAACTTGGAAATGATGCCCACCAGATCTGCGCTCCGAGACGCATGCGTCTGCATAAGTGCCGTTTCCTCCGCTGTGAGGCGTTGCTCCTTCCGAAGGAGCGGAGCAAATTCCTCGTAGATCTTGCCTACATCGTGCAGTAGCGCTGCGGTCTCGACCACCTCGATTTGTCTGGCTGGAAGCCCCAGCTCAACGGCGATCGCTCGTGAGAGTGCGCTGACACGCAGCGAGTGACCGGAGGTGTATGGGTCACGAGCCTCGATAGCTTTAACCATTACTTGGAGCAACTCCTGCCCACTGTCTTGCAACTGATGGTACATGCCGTAAATGTGGCGTACCACCACAATCGGTACTACGACCCCGATGAGACCTATTGGCCCATAGCCCGCGCCCTCAGTGCGGGTGAACAGCACCGCGACCACAATCGCAATCACGCTCGCGCCAAGGTCGTAGCCCAGCAAGCCACGCGTATTCAAATGCCAGATTTCTCGGAGTGGACGATCGGTGCTCAAGGCGACTGCAAGGCTTACCGCGAAGGCGTTCACCAGTGTGTACGTCATCGCGAACGCGAAGAAGAGCAACAAGTCACGTTGCACCGCATCTGGCGACACGGCGCCCGCATGCAAGAAGGCTGGCGGCAACCCCCCGCCGAGAAGCTGGTGATATACGAGCGCGGCGACCGCGACGGACAGGGCGCGCTGGCAAGAATTGAAGATGACTTTTAGCCAGGCCTGTTGCTGCAGCACTGCACCAAGGCCGGTGGAGCTCGCTGCAATGACTCCACCCCAGAAACCCCCAAAAAGAATGCCCCCAGCGAGGTGCAGGATGAACGACGTGGACCCGCTGGCGGAGACGCGAAGCTGGTTGTATGACTGCTCAAGCAGCAGCGCGACGAGCACAAAGCTGCCAAGCTCCGCATGACCAGGGTACGTGCCCCGAGCCGGCCACAGCGTAGCCATGGCGGCAATGCAGAGTACGACAACACCCGATACATGGATGTGGATGCGCCTGAGCCGCATCGTTGGAAGGGATAGGGGCCCCCGACCGATCACTGGATCAGGTCCAGTTCTGACCCTCGGCCATAAACAGCTTCGCGACGAAACCAACCGCCGCCTGCAGCCAGCTGATCTGCAACATGAGCGTCACCTCCCTTCGGGTCTGACAGCTACCACGGGAAGTGGCGAGCCTCGCTACGGCCCACCCCGACGCTCCGCTAA
>JAICWE010000106.1 GCA_025934955.1 Gemmatimonadales bacterium
ATCGCCGCGCGCTTGTCGCGCGGGAGCAAGCGGATCCCGTAGTAGAAGTTCGCCGCCTCCGCCCGCGTGATCTGCTCACAGCGCCGACAGCAGCGCTCGATCTCGATCGCCGGGGCGCTCATCGCCCGAAGACCGCCCGGGTGAATGCGCTCGCGAACGCGCGCTTGCGGCTCGGAGCCTGGCCGTCAGGGGCGCCGCCCAGCCCGTCCAGAGCGGCTCGGCCGCCGGCCACGAAACCGGCGACCGCCATCCGGGGCCGCAGCGGCAGCGTGCGAGCGAGCGGCGCGCCCGAGGACAGCAGCTGCCGGGCTCGCGCGGACTCGAAGGCGACCAGCCCGCGCAGCGGACCGGGCGATCGGACATCGGCCCGCGCCAGCGAGGCCTCGTCGACGCCGAACCGCGCCAGGTCCTCGGCCGGCATGTAGATCCGGCCGCGGGCGTGATCCTCGGCGATGTCCTGGAGGTGCTCGACCACCTGCAGCCCGGCGCAGATCCGATCAGAGAGTGCGATCCGCTCCGCGGTGGCCGCGCCGAACACGCCGAGCACCAGCTCGCCCACGGGCGTCGCCGACAGCGCGCAGTACTCCATCAGCTGGTCCCAGGTCTCATACCGGGTGACCGTCTGATCCATGCGATTGGCCGCGATGAGCCGCCGGAACGGCCCCTCGGGCAGCTCGCACGCCCGGATCGTGACCGCGAGCTCGCGCATCACCGGATGGGCGGCAGGACCGCCCGCGTACACCGCCGCCAGCTCGTCCTCCACGACATCGAGCAGCGCGGCTCGATCACCGGGCGCTTCGTCGCCGACATCGTCCACGAGCCGGGCATAGCCGTAGATCGCCATCAGGTGGCGGCACGTCTCGGCGCCCAGCAGGCGGTTGGCGACGGTGAAGTTCTCGCTCCCGGCCTGGCGCAGCAGCTCCTCGGCACCGGGGAGATCGTCCGCGGTGAGCGTCCGCGGCACGATGCTCACGCTCGTCGCCTCCGCTCGCCATCCGGACCCGCCGGGGAGGCGGCGGCGCGGGTGGTCCAGCGTCGCTCGTACCGGCCGAGCGCCATCACTGGGAAGATCTGCCGATACAGGTGGTAGTTGATGTAGAAGTCGCCCGGGAATCCGGTGCCCGTGTGGTACGGCTCGTCCCAGCTGCCGTCCTCGCGCTGGGTCTCGGCCAGCCACAGCATCCCGCGCGCCACCGCGGGCGAGCGCTCGCCTGCGGCGTGGAGCGCGAGCAGCGCCCATGCGGTCTGCGATGCGGTCGAGGCGCCGCGGCCGATCCAGGCGTCGTCGTCGTAGGAGCGCATGTCCTCGCCCCAGCCGCCGTCCTCGTTCTGCACCGATTCCAAGAAGCGAACCGCCCGGCGGACGGCTTGGTGGCCGGTGGAGATGCCGGCGGCGACGAGCGCCGGAACGACCGCTCCCGTGCCGTAGACGTGATTGGCCCCCCAGCGCCCGAACCACGAGCCGCCCACCTCCTGGTTGTCGAGCAGCCAGCGCAGGCCGCGCTGGGGCGCCACCTCGCCGGCGCGGCCGAGCAGCGCGAACATCTCGACCACGTGCGCGGTCACGTCCGCGCTCGGCGGGTCGATCACCTCGCCGAAGTCACAGAACGGCAGATCGCGCACGAGCGCGCGTGTGTTGTCGACGTCGAACGCCGCCCATCCGCCGTCTGAGCTCTGCATCCCCTCCAGCCACGCGACGCCGCGATCGATCGCGGTCTGCACCCGCGCCGGATCGGGATGGCGCACCGCGTGCAGCGACATGATGACCTCGGCGGTGTCGTCGACGTCCGGGTAGTTCGCGTTGGCGAACTCGAATGCCCAGCCGCCGGCGGCGAGATTCGGGCGCCGCACCGCCCAGTCGCCGCGAGCGAGGATCTGCTCGTCGAGCATCCAGTCGGCCGCGCGCACCAGGGCGGGATCGTCTCCGGGCACGCCCGCGTCGGTGAGCGCGATCAGGGAGAGGCAGGTGTCCCACACCGGTGACTGGCACGCCTCCAGGCGGCGGACGTCGCCCTCCTCGATCGTGAACGTCTCAAGACCGGCCAGGCCGCGCCGCATCACCGGATGGTCGAGCCCGTAGCCGAGCAGATGCAGCGCGATCAGCGAGTAGACCCACGGCGGTTGGATGCCGCCCCAGCCGCCGTCATCTTCCTGACGATCGACGATCCACCGCTCGATGCGCCTCAGCGACAGCCGCCGCACGAAGTCCAGAGGGAAGCGCTGATAGCGCTGCAGCACCGCGTCGAGCGCGATGATCCCCTTGGCCAGCGCGGTCTCCCCGGGCGGCTGGCGAAACGGCTCGGGGCCGTCGAGCTCGGAGATCGAGAACGGCAGCGGCCGCACCGGGCGCAGCGCCAGCACGACCGACAGCGCGACGACCGTCTGGCGCGCCCAGCAGGCGAAGTCATAGACGTTGAGCGGAAACCACTGCGGCAGGAGGATTTGCTCGGGCAGCTGCGCCGGCACGTCGCTCCAGCTCCACGCGCCGAACAGC
>JAICWE010000067.1 GCA_025934955.1 Gemmatimonadales bacterium
AGGCGCCGGCGCGCTCGCGCTCGTCCTCGGCGCCGGCGCCGTCGCGCTGCGCACCGGCGCCGAGCCGTCGCTCCTCTCGTCGGGCGCGATCGCGCCGCGCGACCGCATCCTCGTCGCCGACATCGCCGACCATGCCGGCGACCCCGCGCTCGCCGCGGCGGTGACCGAGGCGGTCCGCATCGAGCTCACCCAGTCGCCGATCGTGCGGGTCCTCTCGGCGCGGCAGGTGCGCTCGACGCTGGTGCAGATGGAGCGGTCGCCCGACATCACGCTCGACGACTCGGTGGCGCGCGAGGTGGCGATCCGCGACGGGGTGAAGGCGTTCGTGAGCGGCGGCATCGCGCGGGTCGGCGGCCGCTACACCGTGAGCGCCGAGCTCCTGCGCGCCGAGACCGGCGACCTGCTCACCGGGGTCCAGGAGACCGCCGCCGACTCGACCGACGTGATCGGTGCCGTCGGCCGGGTTGCCGACCGGCTCCGCCGGCGGCTCGGCGAGTCGCTCAAGAGCGTCCGCGAGTCCCCGCCGCTCGCGCAGGCGACGACAGCATCGCTCGAGGCGCTCCGGGCGTACACCGAGGGTGTACACGCGACCAACGCCGGCGACCGGGAGCGCGGGGTCCGACTCCTCGAGCGCGCCGTGGCGCTCGACACCGGCTTCGTCTTCGCCTATCGCGCGCTCGCCACGACCTACGACGCGATGGTGGAGATGGGTCGAGCGGCGACGGCGATGGACCACGTGCTCGCGAACCAGGCGCGGCTGCCGTATTCCGAGCGCTATCTCACCGTCGCGATGTACAAGACGAGTCTCGGCGATTACGCCGCGGCTGCGGCGGCCTACCGGCGGATGCTGGAGCGATTCCCCGACGACGTGCGCGCGCTCAACAATCTCGGGTGGGTCTACCAAGGCCTGCGGCAATACGCGCTGGCCGACAGCTTCCTCAGCCGCGCGGCCGCGGTGGACTCGACCATTCCAAGCATTCTGACGACGCTCGCCACGGCACGGATCAACGGCGGCGACTTCGCCGGCGCCCGGCGGGCGCTCGATCTGGTGGAGCGCCGCGCGCCCGGGCTCCATCTCGCGGCGCTGGCCGAGATCTACCTCGCCGCCGCGCGGCAGGACTGGGATTCGGCCGAGGCGAAGGCGCGGGCGAGGATCGCGGCCGCGCCTCTCGATTCGCTCGACGCACTCGACGGGTACGAGACCCTCGCCGGCATCGCCCTCACCCGCGGGCGCGTGGCCGAAGGGGAGGCGTACTCGCGCCACGTGATGGCGATGGCGGCACCGGTCGGCTCGCCCGGAAGGTACCTGTCGTCCGCGCTGCGGCTCGCCCGCGTGCAGCTCGTCTACCGCCACGCGCCGGCGGAAGCGATCGCCACGATCGGGGACGCTCTCCGGCGCTTTCCGCTCGACAGTCTCGCCGAAGGCGACCGCCCGTATGACGAGCTCGCGCGCCTCTTCGCGGCCGCCGGCGCGCCTCAGCGTGCGCGCGAGCTCATCACCGCGGCGAGCCGGTCCCGCCTCGGCGCGCGGCGCGGGCTCACTCCCGACCGCCGCTGGTCGCTCGGCGTCATCGCGGCGGCGGAAGGGAAGCGCGTCGATGCCGAGCGGGAACTCACCGCCGCCGCCGCCGGACTCGAATGCGGCATCTGCGTGCTGCCCGATCTCGCACGGCTGTACGACGCGATGGCAATGCCGGACTCGGCGCTCGCGGTCTACGCCCGCTACGTCACGATGCCCTGGGAATGGCGCTTCGAGAGCGACGGGACCGAGCTCGGGCGCGGGCTCGCGCGGCTTGGCGAGCTGTACGAGCTGCGCGGCGATCGGCCGCGCGCGGCGGCGGCGTACGCAAAGCTGCTCGAGCTCTGGCGCCACGCCGACCGGGACCTCGAGCCGGAGCTCGAAGGCCCCCGGCGGAAGCTGCTGGCGCTCGGCGGCAGCTGAGCCCGACGGGCGCGAGCAGCAGACCGCGCCGGCACCCCCGGCTACGGATTCGGCCCGATCGGAAAGTCGGTCGGCAGCGCGTCGCCGATCGCGACGTGGTCGCCGTGGTTGGGCGTATCGAAGCACTTCGGGTGCTCGAAGCCGGTGAAGATGCCGTCGGTGTCGTAGATGATGTTGTCGTCGTGCCCGCCGTCGGCGACGCCGGCCGGGACGTTGTCGAGGTTGAGCGCGTGCCGGACCTTCCAGGCGATGATGTGGTCGGTGCAGCTGGTGTCGCCGCTCAGGCCGAGCGCGCCAATGATGGACCCGTCCGGCGCGTAGAGCGCGAGCCCGCCGCCGAACACGTTCACGCCGCCGATCTTGCCGCCGATCATGGGATCGTGCGCGGTGCCGTAGGCGCTCGCGTCGCCCTTGTAGGCCACGCTCACGTCCACCGGATTGCTCTCCTGGAGTCCGAACAGGCTGCCGCCCGGCTGCACCGCGGCGTAGAGGTTGGCGGTCGAGAGCGCGAAGTTCGACAGGCTGAGCGAGTTCGCGGTGTTGGCCTTCTGGGCCGAGATGGCGCGGCTCGCCTCCCACTGATCGTCGAACCGCTCGCCGGTGAATACGACGTTCCGCACCACGCCTTCGCGATCGACGATCGTCGCCCACATGTTGAAGCCGAGACCGCCGTTCTGCTGCTGCTGGACGGCGGTGACCGCCGCTTTGAGGTCGGTGTACGTCGGAAGACTGTTCTTGATGCCGGCGGCGGGTGCGGTGGCGTCGCTGCCGCATCCGGACGCCGCCAGGGCCGTGGCGAACAGCAACGCGGCGCCGGCGCCGCGCGGACCGAGGGTACGCATGGGAGTCTCTCCTGAGGTGTGGGGCGGGTGCGCATTGCCGCTCTTGCCGAACCCGGATCGGGACCGTACGCTTGGCAGCATCGCGCGACCCCGTCGTTCGGCTGCGCCCCCGGCCGTTACCACTCCGGTAACGGCGGCGGTCCGCGCTCCTCCGGTACCGGTGCTGGTACCCCATGCTGCATCTCGTCACGCTCGGTCGGCTCGCCCTGCTGCGCCCGGATGGTACGGCGTGGCGGATCGTCGCCGTGCAGCCGAAGCGGCTCGCCCTGCTCGCGTACCTCGCGGTCGCCGCTCCCGGCGCGCTGGCTCGTCGCGACACCCTCCGCGCCCTCTTCTGGCCCGACCTCGGCGACGACGAGGCCCGCCGCGCATTGCGGCAGGCGCTGCACCACCTGCGGCGGGTGCTGGACCCGGACGCCATCGTGGTGCGCGGCGCCGAGCTGGCCGGCCTTCGCGCCGACTCCGTCTCCTGCGATGCGACGGCGCTGCGCGACGCGCTCCGGTCGGGCCGGGCCCGCGACGCACTCGCCCTCTGGCGCGGCGAGTTCCTCGATGGCTTCTACGTGACCGATGTGGCGGCGGAGCTGGAGGAATGGGTCGCTCTGGAGCGGACGCGGCTGCGTGAGGATGCGCTCGCGGCGGCGTGCGAGGCCGCCGAGGACGCGGAGCGCGCCGGCGCGCCGGTGGATGCCGCCGACTTCGCACGCCGGGCGGTCGAGCTCGCGCCCGACGACGAGCGCGGCGTACGGCGCTACATCGCGCTGCTCGATCGCCTGGGCGATCGGGGCGCGGCGCTCCGCGCCCACGCCGAGCTGGTGGCGCGGCTCCGGCGGGAGTACGACGCGGCGCCGTCACTCGAAACCGAGGCGCTGGCGGCGCGGCTCCGCGAGCCATGTCCGGCAGCCGCGTCCACGCTCGCTCCGGCTGAACCCGCCGTGCCGCGCGCCGCGGCCGCCGTCGCCGCAGCGTCCGTCGCGGCGGCGCCCATCGGAGCGCACGCCGCCATCGCGACGCCGGCGTTCGCGGAGGTGCCGCCGGCAGCTCCGATCCGTCAGCACCGCTTGCCGCGCTGGGCCGCGGCCGCCGCGGTGGTCGCCACCGCGGCGCTGATCGTGGCCCGGCCGCGGGCGCCGCTCGTCGCCGTCGGCGCCATCGAAAACGAGACCGGCGCGGCCTCCCAGGAGGTGAGCCAGCTCCCGAGTCTCGTCACCACGGAGCTGGCGCGCACCGCGCGGCTGCGGGTGCTCGGACGGCAGCGGTTGGCGGAGCTGGCGCGCCGGCTCGCGACCGGCGCCGACAGCATCGCGTTCGCGGCGACGGCGGCACGGGAGGCCGGTGCCGGCGAGCTGGTGGAGGGAACGCTGTACCGCCGGATGTCGGGCTATCGGCTGGATCTCCGGCGGGTGGAGCTGCCGAGCGGCGTCGTGCGGGCGGTGGCGAGCGCGGAAGGCGACGACGCGTTCGACGTGGTGCGCCGCGCGTCGGCGGCGCTCGCGGCCGGGAGCCCATCGGCCGCGCGGGCCGACCTCACCGCGCTCCCGGCCTTTCTCGACTGGCCGCGCTGGCGGATCGAGCCGTAGCGGTTCCGCCTAACGCGTCTGCACCAGCTCCGCCTCCAGTGCCTGCCGGATCCGCTGCCGCGCGTCGAGCAGGTGCGCGCGGGTGTAGGCATCGTTCGCCGCGTGCGGGAGCGCGCGGTCGATCGCCGTGCCCAGATCGGCCAGCTCGGCGCGCGCGAGCGCGCGGGCATCGTCGGGGGTGCCCGGCGCCGGCGTCACCACCAGCTTCACCAGGGCGTTGAGCACCTGCCGCTGTCCGTCGCGGCGGAATGCGGTCACCACCAGCGTGTGCCCGCGGGGCTGGTACACCTCGCGCCACGTGCCGGCGACGAGACTGTCGAGGAGATCGGGCAGGGTGAACGGCACGCTGCCGTCGGTGACCCGCGCCTCGTTGTCGCGCACCCGGTCGAGCACCGCCGGATCGAGCAGCGCCCCGAGCAGCGCCGACTGCTCCGACTCGGCCCAGTCGTGCAGCGGAAAGTCGATCCGCTCCTGCGCCGCCGGATTGCTTCCCCAGTGCAACCAGCGGTCCGGCGCCAGATGGGTGAGCAGCGCGGGCGGGAAGCGCCACGCGTCGGCACTGAACAGCGCGTCGAGCGCGAACGCCAGCGCCTCCTTCTGCCGCGCGGCCGGGACCGGCGTGAGCGCCGGGCGGCCCGACGGATCGCCGCGGTGATCGCGCGTCGTGTACGCGCCGCCGACGTACTTCGCCGCGACCAGCGTGGCGTAGAACCGGTCGGTCAGCAGGTCGCCGAAGGCATCGCGGAGCCGGCTGTACCCGTCGCCCGCGGCGACGAGGCGTCCATCGAGCGAGTCCACCAGCCCGTCGATGAGCGCCACCCGGCCCCGCGCCCACGCCAGCGGGTCGTCACCCAGGTCGTAGCGGGAGACCGTCGGGTCGAGACCCCAGCCGCCGAACGCCGCGTCCTCGTCCGTCGCGTAGAGGTGTCCCGGGGCGCCCGCTTCCGACGCGATGGCGCGGAGCCCGCCCAGCTCCCGCTCCGGCGTCCATGCCTCGACGGCCGCTTCCGCGCCCTTGGCGTTAGGCGCGGCGCCCGCCGCGATCGGCGCATAGCCGTACCGGATGGCCCAGCGGTCGTAGCTCCCGATCGTCGGGCTGTAGTAGTCGCCCTGATGCCGCGCGTCGGGCGCGACGGCGGCGGGGAGGTAATCCATCACCGACGCCGCGACGCCGTGCTGCGCGGTAAAGGCGCGATCGCCCAGGCGGTCGAGCGGCACGCCGGCGGAGCCGCGGAAGTTGTGGCGCAGGCCCAGCGTGTGCCCGATCTCGTGCATGACGAGCTGCTTGAGCGCCGCGCCGATGTACGCCCGCGGCAGCGCCGCGCCCGCCGGCACCCGTCCACTCGCCGTCAGCAGCGCGCGCATGACCGCGCCGTCGCGGGCGAGGCCCTCGCCGGCGGCGCAGAGCGCCGCGCCCTGCCCCGCCGCGGCGCCGGTGGTATCGGCACGGAGCAGCGAGTCGGCGCGGAAGGCGGCCGCGGTGGCCGTCGCGGGCGAGCCGTACACGCCGGCTTCGCCGCGCCACGCCTGGATCCACTGCGCCGAGATCAGCACATCGGCGTTGAGTATCTCGCCGCTGCGCGGATCGACCGTCGTCGGACCGACGGCGTACGCGGCGTGATCAGTCGCGGTCCAGCGCACCGTCGAGTAGCGCGCGTCCTCCGCGCTCCAGAGCGAGTCGTCCGGCGCGTCGAGCACCCGGATCGCGCCGCGCCAGCCGGCCTCGGCGAACGCCTTGTTCCACTCGAGGATGCCGGCGCGGACGTAGGGCCGCCACTCGAGCGGCACGGTGCGATCGATGTAGAACGTGATCGGCTGCAGCGGCGCGCTCACCGCCGCGCTATCGCGCCGCTCCAGGCGCCAGCGGTTCACGTAGCGGACGAAGAACGATGCCGCGGTGTCGCGGGAGAAGTCCTTGAAGGCGGTGACGAAGTAGCCGACCCGGTCGTCGGCGTAGCGCGGGCGCATCGGCACGGCGGGGAGCTCGACCAGCGAGTAGTGCACGCCCAGCGGCACCCAGCGCCCGTCGGCCACGGTCTCGAGACCGAGCGGGCGTGCGCCGGTGAAGGTGAGCCGGACGTCGGCCTCGAAGTTGGTGGGGAAGACCTTGACGCCGAGAAGGCTCGAGCGCTCCCGGTCGAAGCCCGGGCCGCTCGCCAGATGGTGCTGCGTGGCGACGCCGGCCAGCCGTGCGGCGAGGTCGGCCCAGTCGGAGACGAGGAAGTTGGTGACGTCCACCAGCACCTCGCTGGTGTCGCGGACGGTGGCGATGGGAAACGACTGCGCCACCGAGTGGCCGAAGGATTCCGCGACGCTCCGCGCCATCGGCGTGCCGGCGTCGGCGGTGACGTGGGTGTTCACCACCCACAGCTCCACGCGGTCGCCGGCGCGGTGGAACCGGACGACGTCGGAGCGGAGTGTCGCGCCGCCGTCGAGCCCCGCGTCACCCACGCCTTGAGAGAGCTGGGTCAGCAGCAGGTAGTCGCGATCCATCTGATCGGGCCGGATGCCGAGCAGGACGTCGTCGCGACGCAGATAGGTGTTGAAGACGCCGGCGATGGGCTGCACGCCCCGGGTCACGTCGCCGTACGACTTCCACGGCGCATCCTTCCCCTGCGCGGCGGCGGGCCGGGTGAGGAGCGACGTGAGCGCGAGAGCGGCGAAGGCGACGAACGCGAGCGAACGGCGGATCTGGTACACTGCGGGAACACTCCGAAAAGAGCACTGCGATGGCGGACGCCGCGCGGTGGGCAAGAAGAACGCCCCGCAGCTTTGTTCCTTGTAAGCCGGTGCGATCGCAACGCTTGCCCGGACGGCGGCCGCGGCGGTGCTGTCGTGGAGGGCGGATGAGCGCAGAGAATTGCGCGAGGTGCGGGAGGTTTGCGAGACTCAGCCGCCGGGATCGAGCCATGGAAACTCGCTCCGGCGCGCGACTTGACCCGGTGTACCCCGGCCGCTAGTTTCTCCCGTCTTCCCCGGATCGGGGATTCGACGCTGGATCGTTCACCAGACAGACGCAGGGATATGCCGACCATCAATCAGCTCATCCGGCACGGGCGCAGCCCGGTCGGAGCCAAGGACAAGGCGCCGGCGCTCCGCTCCAATCCGCAGAAGCGTGGTGTCTGCACCCGCGTGTACACCACCACGCCGAAGAAGCCGAATTCGGCGCTTCGCAAGGTGGCGCGCGTGCGGCTCACCAACGGCTTCGAGGTGACGGCGTACATCCCGGGCGAGGGGCACAACCTCCAGGAGCACTCGATCGTCCTGATCCGGGGCGGCCGCGTAAAGGATCTGCCGGGCGTGCGCTATCACATCGTGCGCGGCACCCTCGACTCGGCCGGCGTCAACGATCGCAAGCAGGGTCGGTCGAAGTACGGCGCCAAGCGGCCCAAGGCGGGCGCGGCGGCCAAGGGAGGTAAGAAGTGAGCCGGCGGCAGAAGGCGGTCAAGCGTCCGGTTCCCCCGGATCCGCGCTACGACAGCCAGACGGTCAGCAAGTTCGTCAACAACCTGATGTATCAGGGCAAGAAGAGCACGTCCGAGGGCATCTTCTACGCGGCGATGGACCTCATCGAGCAGCGCACCGGCCAGCCGGGTGTGGCGGTGTTCAAGCAGGCGGTCAACAACACCAAGCCGATGGTCGAGGTGAAGAGCCGCCGGGTCGGCGGCGCCTCGCTGCAGGTGCCGGTCGAGGTGCGCCCTGAGCGCCGCACCGCGCTCGCCATGCGCTGGCTGATCTCCTTCTCCCGCGGCCGCAGCGAGAAGACGATGTCCGAGCGTCTCGCCGCCGAGCTGATCCTCGCCTCCAAGGGCGAGGGCAACGCGATCAAGAAGAAGGAAGACACCCACCGCATGGCCGAGGCGAACCGCGCCTTCGCGCACTATCGCTGGTAGGCTTCACCGTCTCCTGTTCGCACCGGGCGCTCCGTCATCGGGGCGCCCGCTTCATTTCCGCCCGTCAGCGGGTGGCACCTCCGGCACCGGCGGACGCGCTGACGAGCTCGGCCCGGAAGCGCTTCGCCTGCTCCGGCTGCTTCGTCGCGTCGTACGCCTCGGCGAGGTCGGTGCGTGCGGTGCGGAGCCACCTGGCGGGCGCGTTGCTCTGCTTCATCAGGATCTGGTAACCTGCGAGACTCTCCACCGCCGCGTCGCCATAGCGCTGCTGCAGCATCAGGGTCCTTCCCAGCCGCACGCGCGCCACTCCCATCAGCGTGTGGTCCGGCGCGAGCACCTCCGCATAGCGCCGCACCACGTCACGCATCAGCGCTTCCGCCCGCGCGTACTGCTTCCGCTCCTGGTACACGCCCGACAGGTTCGACAGCGCGATGCCGATCAGGTAGTGCCGGTCGTGATACAGCGCGCGGTAGATGTCCGCCATTCGGCGGAAATCCGCTTCCGCCTCGTCGAGCTTGCCCTGCTCCTGCGCTACCCGGCCCAGCTCGTTCAGCGCGGACGCGACCCGCGGGTGTACCGGCCCGTACACCCGCTCCTGAATCGTGAGCGCGTCCCGCAGCATCACCGCCGCCTCCTCATAGCGGTTCTGCGAGACGAGCGCGCGACCCAGGATGGTCAGCGCCGACGCGGTCTCCGGATGGTTCGGACCGTAGAACGTGCGGATGATCTCCAGCGCCGCGCGGTCGTACCGCTCGGCGGCGGGGAAGTGCCCCCACTCGAACTGCACCGCGCCGAGGTTGATCAGGTCATCGGCGACGTGGGGATGGCGCTCGCCGTAGAGCTGCCGATCCATCGTGAGCACCCGGCGGTTGAGCGAGTCGGACCCGGCATAGTGGCCGGCGTAGAAGTGCGAGTTGGCCAGCTCGGTCAGCGTGGCGGCGAGATCGGCGCGGTCGCCGCCCGGCAGCGACTGAAGTCGTGCCGCCTCTTCCAGGGCCGGGATCGCCATGTCGTACGCGCCGCGGTCCTCCAGCACCTGGCCCAGACTGGCGGTCGCCCGCGCGACCGCAGGGTCCCCGGGGCGGAGCATGCGTTGGCTCATCGCGAGTCCGTCCCGCACCAGTCGCTCGGCGCTGTCGTACTCGGCCTGGCCGTCGCGCAGCATGCCGAGGGCGATCAGGCTCGCCGCGACGTCCGGATGACTGGCGCCGTAGAGACGCCGGCGCTGGTCGAGTGCCGCCCGGAGCAGCGTGTCGGCCCGCGCAAAGCTGCCGAGCTTCTGGTAGATGCCGCCGAGCGTGCCGTAGAGCTCCGCCTGCACCGCGGGCTCGGCGCTCAGGGTGCGCGCCTCCTGCGCGCCACGGTCCACCACCGTCACGACCCGCAGCGTATCCGCCGGTCCGGCCGCCTCGTCGCCGCCCTCGAAGAGGTTGAGCATGAAGCGCTGGATCCGCTGGGTACGCGCCGCCTCGGCAACGGCCGCGTTGCGGGCCGACGTCAGGCGCAACGTGTAGAAGACGACCAGCGTGATGACCACCGCGAGCGTCGTCGCGGCGGCGACCACCGGCCCGCGGTTTCGCCGGACGAACTTGCCGACGCGGTAGCGGACGCTGTCGGGACGCGCCTCGAGCGGCTCGCCATTGAGGTAATGATCGACGTCGCGCATGAGCGCTTCGACGGTGCGGTAGCGGCGCTGCGGATCCTTGTGCATTGCCGTCAGGCAGAGCACGTCCAGATCGGCCCAGGCCCCGCGCCCAACGGCGCGGCTCCATGCGTTGCCGCCGGTGCGCTCGGCGACGGCGGCGGCCATCGCGGACGGGCGCAGCGGCTCCTGCTCCGCGATCGTCGTCGCCGCTTCGGCCGGCGTCTTGTCGCTCAGGTCGAAGGGCAGCCGGCCGGCGAGCAGCTCGTACAGCACCACGCCCAGCGAGTAGATGTCGGTGTAGGTACCGGCGCGGCCGGCGCGGATCTGCTCCGGCGCGGCATAGGCCGGCGTCATCAGCCGGAGGCCGGTGCGGGTCTGATCCACCGGTGCGTCGCCGCTCTCGAGCTGCTTGGCGATACCGAAGTCGAGCAGCTTGAGCGAGCCGTCTTCCTTGACCAGGATGTTCGACGGCTTGAGGTCGCGGTGGATGACGAGATGCCGGTGGGCGTGCTGCACCGCCTCGCAGGCGGCGCGGAAGAGACGCAGCCGCTCGGGAATGGAGCAGGCGTGCGCGGCGCAGTGCTCGGTGAGCGGCGCGCCCTCGACGTACTCCATGACGAACCAAGGCGTGCCGTCGGCCAGGGTATCCGCGTCGTAGAGCTGCGCGATGGACGGATGGACCAGCCGGGCCAGCGTCCGCTGCTCGGCGGCGAAGCGCTCGCGCCGCGCGGGTGAGAGCCAGGCGTCGCGCAGGATCTTGATCGCGGCGATACTGCCGAGATCCTCCCGCTCGGCCAGATAGACGACGCCCATCCCGCCTTCGCCCAGCATTCTCGTGATGCGGTAGGGACCGAACCGCGCCGTCGGCGCGGCGCGATCGTCGAGGAGCCGCCGTGCGGCGGGTGCCACGCCGCTGTCGAGCAGCATCGGCCGGGCGTCCTCCTCGACCAGCGACAGCACCTCGGTAACGAGCGCCGGGTCGTCGGCGCAGCGGCGCTCGAGGAACGGACGTCGCTCGCGGTCCGGCAGCTCCGCCGCGGCGTGAAACAGCGCCTGGATACGTTCCCACCGCGCCTGGTCCATCGTTCCTCGTGCCGCCGTCCGGCGGCGATCGCTCAGCCGGGCGTGCGAAGCTGACGCGCCAGCCACGCGCGGGCCGCGCGCCAGTCGCGCAGCACCGTCGCTTCCGATATCCCCAGCAGCTCCGCCGTCTCGCTCACGTCCAGCCCACCGAAGAAGCGGCTCTCGACCATGGTGGCCTGCCGCGGATTGAGCTGCGCCAGCTCGTCCAGGGCGGCGTCGAGCGCCAGGACGTCGTCGGCGCCGGCTGCCGCGGCGTCGGTGCCGTCGTCCAGTGTGACCAGGGCCGCGCCGCTGCCGCGCTTCCGCGCATTCCGCCGCCGCGCCGCCTCGACCAGCACCTGCCGCATGGCGCGCGCGGCGATCCGCTTGAAGTGGAGCCGCGAGATGGTCCCCGGCGGCGGCGAGCTGGCCAGCTTGATCCACGCCTCGTTCACCAGCGCGGTCGGACTGAGCGTCGCTGAGGGATCGTGCCGCCGGACGCTGGCGGCGAGACGTCGCAGCTCCTCGTACGTCAGGCTGAACAGGTCATCGAGCAAGCGGCGGTCGCGCAGCAACAGCTCCGGCGCGCCACTCTCCGACTCGAGTACCGATGGCGGGCGTCGAGGCACCATGACGGTTTATCCGGCGAGTCCGCGCAATGGGTGTGGAGAGCCACGAACTTTCCGGCTCTCCTCTGATGACTGGGTCACATACGGTATCACCCGAGGAGGCGCGGATGCAAATGCTGCGGGGCCGGCTCCTGACCGCCGGGTTTACGCTCCTGGCTCTGACCGCCTGCGGCGGTGGCGACGGCACGACGGGGCCCGGCGGCGGCGGCGGCAGCAACACCATGGCGGCGCAGATCGACGGGCAGAGCTGGACGGCGGACGGGACGACCGCGGCCGCATCGGCGGTGGTGGGGGTACCCGGCGGCTACGTGATCCTCGGGACCCAGGTGCTCTCCAGCAGCGATGCCCGGTCCATCAGCATCTCGCTCTACAACATCGGAGGACCGGGGACCTACGCGCTCGGCGTGTTGCCGATGGTGTTCGGCGGCATCGCGACGATCGGCGAGGCCAGCGGCGCGTGGCTGACGCCGCTCGACGGGACCGCGGGGACCATCACGATCACTGCGCTCAGCGCCACGCGGATCGCCGGCACCTTCAGCTTCACCGCAGCGCCCGGGGCCGGAACGGCGGGCGGCCCGCGGACGGTGACCGCGGGCCATTTCGACCTGCCGCTGAAGGGGACCGCGACGCCCGTGCCCGATCAGGCCGGGAGCCGGGTTGCGGCCACGCTGGGCGGCACGCCGTATAACGCCTCGACGGTCGCGGTGACGATGTCGGGGAGCAGCGGCCTGCAGTTCAGCACGGTGGGCGGGGACTCCTCGCTGACGGTGACCCTGACCGGGGTGACCGCGCCCGGCACCTATCCCTTGAGTACCGGCCCGTCGCTCGTAGCGGTGGTGGTGAGCGGGAAGCCCGGCGCATCGCAGCCGGTGTGGGGTGCCACCGCGACCGACGTCGGCTCGATCACCGTCACCAGTCTCACGGCGACGCGGGCCAAAGGCACGTTCAGCGTGACCCTCGCGCCGGAGCCCGGGAAGGGCAGCAGCACACTGGTGGTGAGCAACGGCCAGTTCGACGTGGGGATTCAGTAGACGGAGCGAGCGGTTACCAACCCACACCCAGGAAGCGAGGCGACAATGCTGACCCCACTCGCAACGGGCACCCCGAACATCTTCGTGAAGCTGGACAAGTCCAGCGTGCTCGGAACGCTGAAGGCCGCGGGTTCTCGGGACCCGGACGTGCTCCACGCGCAGAAGGAGGCGCTGCTTTCGTCGGTGCGGAGCTTCAAGACCTGGGCGTTCCTGCTGATGGGGGGCGGGGCGCTGGTGTCACTCACGATCATCGGGGCGGTGATCGGGGTGCCGTGCTTCCTGTTCGGGTGGTTCGTGCTGCACCGCCGGGCGCACAACATCGCGGCGGTCGAGGCCGGGTTCGCCGAGTACCTCGCGGGGGCTCCGGGCCTCACCGGTAGCGCAGCCGGTCGCGGTTGACTTTGAAGTGACCGGTGCTAACTTTGCGGGGCTCCGGAGCTTGGTGAGATTTTGCCGGCTCCGGAGCACACTGGTAAAGCGAGACGGACGAGACATCGGATCACGTGATCCCGCGGCCCTGGGCCCGGACCACCTCTGCTCCTCTGGATAACGCGTGGATCCGGGCCGGCGCTCGCAGTCACACGGCGCCCATTCCGAGATCCCCATCCCAGGCCCCGGCCGGGATGCGCGCGGAGCGATACCTCGGGAATCCTCCCGGACGGTCGCCCCGCTTTTTCGCTGAAAAGGCAACAGGCACGTACGAGACAAGAGAGACATGGCCCGACAGACACCGCTCGATCGCTATCGCAACATCGGCATCATGGCCCACATCGATGCCGGGAAGACGACTACGACCGAGCGCATCCTGTACTACACCGGGAAGAACTACAAGATCGGCGAGGTCCATGAGGGCGCGGCCACCATGGACTGGATGGAGCAGGAGCAGGAGCGGGGCATCACGATCACCTCGGCGGCCACCACCTGCTTCTGGACCCGCCACGGCACCCAGTACCGGATCAACATCATCGACACCCCGGGCCACGTCGACTTCACGGTCGAGGTGGAGCGGTCGCTCCGCGTGCTCGACGGCGCCGTCACCCTGCTCGACTCGGTGGCCGGCGTCGAGCCGCAGACCGAAACCGTCTGGCGCCAGGCCGACCGCTACGGCGTGCCCCGGATCATCTTCGCCAACAAGATGGACCGGGTCGGCGCCGACTTCGATCGCTGCCTGTTCATGATCCGCGATCGCCTCACCAAGAAGGCCTACCCGATCCAGCTCCCGGTCGGCTCGGGCGAGACCTTCACCGGCCACATCGACGTGCTGCGCCGGGTCGAGATCGTGTTCGACGAGGACACCCTGGGCAAGACCTTCACCGAGATGCCGGTGCCCGACGCCTACACGGAGCGGGTCGAGGCGGCGCGGCACGAGGTGATCGAGGCCGCGGTGGAGCACGACGATGCCCTGCTGGCGAAGTACCTCGGCGGCGAGGAGCTGACGTTGGAGGAGATCCAGAGCGCCATCCGGAAGGCCACCGTGAGCGGTGCCATCGTTCCGGTGCTCTGCGGCGCGTCGTTCAAGAACAAGGGCGTGCAGGCGCTGCTCGATTCCGTCATCGACTACCTGCCGAGCCCGACGGACGTGGCGGCCATCAGGGGCCACCTCCCGCTGCACGACGAGACCGTCGCCGAGCGCTGCGCCTCGGACGGCGAGCCGTTCAGCGCGCTGGCCTTCAAGGTCGCGACCGATCCGTACGTCGGCCGGCTCACCTTCTTCCGGGTGTACTCGGGCTCGCTCAAGAGCGGCAGCTACGTGTACAACAGCACCAAGGACAAGAAGGAGCGCATCGGCCGGCTGCTGCAGATGCACGCCAACAAGCGGGACGAGATCGAGGAAGTGCTCGCCGGCGACATCGCCGCGGCGATCGGCCTCAAGGACACCCGGACGGGCGACACGCTCTCCGACGAGGACAAGCCGATCATCCTCGAGGCGATGAAGTTCCCCAACCCGGTCATCGACGTCGCCATCGAGCCCAAGACCAAGGCCGACCAGGACAAGCTGGGCATCGCGCTCCAGAAGCTGGCCGAAGAAGATCCCACCTTCCGGGTCCGCACCGACGCCGAGACCGGCCAGACGATCATCGCCGGCATGGGCGAGCTGCACCTGGAGATCATCGTCGATCGCATGAAGCGCGAGTTCAACGTCGAGGCGAACGTCGGCAAGCCGCAGGTCGCGTATCGCGAGACGAT
>JAICWE010000034.1 GCA_025934955.1 Gemmatimonadales bacterium
CATCGCGCACTGGAGCAGGCGCTCGCGCGTTTCGTCGGGACGCCGGCGTCGCTCAGCTTCGTGAGCTGCTGGAACGCCAACGAAGCCGTTCCCGGAACGCTGCTGGGCGAGGACGATCTCGTCCTGAGCGATCAGCTCAATCACGCGTCCATCATCGACGGCATCCGTCTCGCCAAGACGATCACGAAGTGCCAGACCGGCGTGTATCGCCACGGCGACCTCGACGACCTCCGCGCCAAGCTGGCCGCGGCGACGGACCGCCGGGTCAAGATGGTGGTCACCGACGGCGTCTTCTCCATGGAAGGCGCCATCGCGCCGCTCCCCGAACTGGCGCAGCTCTGCCGCGAGCACCGCGCGGTGCTGGTGGTGGACGACTCGCACGCGACCGGGGTGCTCGGCGCAACCGGCCGGGGCACCGCCGAGCACTTCGGCATGCTGGGCGAGATCGACATCATCACGTCCACGCTGGGCAAGGCGCTTGGCGGAGCCGCCGGCGGTTTCGTCGCCGCGTCCGAAACGGTGTGCGACTATCTGACGCAGCGCGCGCGGCCGCAGCTCTTCTCCAACGCGCTGCCGCCCACCGTCGCCGCCAGTTCGCTCGCGAGCGTCGAATTCATCACCGGTCATCCCGAGCGCGTCGCCGCATTGCGCCACAACGCCCGCTACTTCCGGGAGCAGTTGCTGGCCCTCGGCTTCCATCCGTTGCCGGGCGAGACGCCCATCATTCCGGTCATTCTCGGCGAGACGGCACACGCCATTCGCATGAGCGACCTCCTGCTCGACGAAGGCATCTTCGTGACCGGCTTTGGCTTTCCGGTGGTCCCGCAGGGCCAGGCGCGCGTGCGCTGCCAGATCTCCGCGACGCACACTCGTGCAGATCTCGACGCGGCGCTCGCGGCCTTCGCCAAAGTTGGTCGGAAGCTCGCGCTGATCTGACCCTCGGGGCCGGCCGAAGCCACGGCTGGCCCTGACCTTGCACTTCCCCCTCCCAGCACGGGCCGCGGTGTCGTTTTCCTGGTCGCTCCGACCCTCGCGGATCGGAGCCGCCGGGCGGCGACGGAGCCCCGGCCGGCACGCGCAACTCCATTTTGCATAGCGAGTTGATGCAGAGCGACGACGCCACGGCGGCGCCGTCGAGCGCGCTCCGCCGCGCGCCAGCCGGTCTCCCGTGTTCGGAACGAGATCCTGCATTTTTCGAAGCGACACGCACCCGGCGGGACCATCCAGGAGGCAGTCTGATGCGCATGGTGATCCGTAGCATCCCGGCGGTCGCGCTGGTACTCGCGCTCGGCGCGGGCCGGCTCTCTGCCCAGCAGAACGAGAACTTCCAGTGGTACATCGGCGGGCAGGGCGGCGTGATGAACTTCGGCACGCCCAACCAGACCCGAGGCACCGTCCCGCTCGGCGGGGCGCACCTGCTGATCAAGGCGCGGCGCACCGGCCTCTACCTCGCTGTCGATCAGGGCTTCGGATCCAACGAGCTCAGCAGCTACAGCTACGCGACTACTGATTCGCTCGGCACCGTCACCGGCAGCGGCACCCAGGCGGTCACCTTCAACTACATCCGGCGCTACTCCGCGATGCTCATGGCGTTCCCGGTGAAGGGGCACGTCACGCCCTTCCTCGGCATCGGCGGCGGCATCATCCACACCGGCGGCCACAATCCCGATGACGCCGTCTCGAAGGCGATGGGCAGCGCCGGGTTCGGCTCGCTGCTCGGCGGCGTGCAGATCTACGTGAGCCGGGTGATGATCTTCGGGCAGTATCAGGTGCAGACGGAGATGGGTACCCAGAATTACAGCGTGACCTTCAGCGACGGATCCAAGCTGTCGGCCGCTGGCGCCCTGACGCACGGCGTGATCCACACCTTCAGCGCTGGCGTGCGCTTCAACCTCGGCGACTGGCACAACGAGGACTGAGCCGCCGCGCGGCTACGGCAACGAACGAGGCCCGGCGCACCGCGTCGGGCCTCGTTCGTTGCCGGCACCCATCGCGTCAGGATCCGATCGGCCCGCGCGACACCCAGCGCGAGTCGCGCTCCATGTAGCGTAGCGGCCAGTCGGCCGCCTTGCTAATGCCGACCCGCGGGCCGGTGTGTACCGCTGCGTCAGGCAACGTGCTGCCGCGCCGCACGACCACCCGACTGCCGCGCATCGCGCACCCGTTCAGCTCCGGGCCCATGCCGAGCGCCGCACACAGCCGGCCCGGTCCGGCGCAGAGCAAGCGATCGGCGACGTCGCCACGACGTCGGCGCATCACGTCGAGCCCCTCGACGGGTTCCAGCGCCCGAAGCAGCACCGCGCTCCCGTCGCCCCGGAACTGGCACACGAGGTTCGCGCACCAGTGCATGCCGTAGGACAGGTACACGTACCAGGTACCCGGCGGGCCGAACAGCGCTGCATTCCGCGCGTTTCGGCGCAGCCCATACGCGTGCGATGCCGCATCATCGCGGCCCAGGTACGCCTCCGTCTCTACGATGCGGCCAGCGGTCCGCTCTCCGCCCACACTCGATACGACGACGGTGCCGAGCAGCTCCCGCGCGACTTCCGCCGCCGAACGTGCAAAAAAAGCAGCGGGGAGCGAAGACCCTCGGGTCCCCGCTCCCCGCTCGCGCCTTGCCACGCTCACTCCGCTTTCTTCTTGGCGCGCGGGCGGGCCCCGCCTCGCGGCGTCCGCGGCTTGGGCGGCGGCGCCTCACTCTCCCCCGCGGGTGCCGCCGCGGGTGCGACCGGCGCCTTCGCACCCGCCTTCGTGCGTGCGCCCCGGCCGCGGGCTCGCCGCGGCTTGCCTTCGGCGGGTGGTGCGGCTTCGACCGCGGCGACCGCCGGCGGCGTGGAGGCCGGCGGCGCGCCGGCATCGATCGACACGACGCCGACCAGCGGGATGTCCGCCAACCGCGACGGCGCGCGCGAGCCACGGCGCCACCGTAATCCGAGCGGCTGTCCATTGCCCCGGCTCTCGGCAGGCGCGGCGCCCGCCGACGCGGGTTCGCCGGCGGACTCGGCGGGGATCGCGGCATTCGGCGGGGGCGCGGCGCCAGGCTCCGGGCGCGCGGGCACACCCGCGCGCGCCCGCGGGTCGTCCCGACGGTGCAGCGATACCTCGTACTCGTCCTCGCCCACCTTCCGGACATCGGCGACCTCGGCGTCGTTCGCCTGACGCAGCAGCCGGGCAAAGCGACCCGCCTCCAGCAGCTGGTCGTCCCGTCCGTGCAGTGCCGCCATCCGCGACCGCAGCGCCTCGGCGATGACCGGACCGCCGCGGAGTTCGGTGAGCGCCTGATGCATGAGCGTGAACGCGCGTGCCAGCGTGAGGGTACCGTCGGTCCGCGGCGCCGGGCGCTCAGGCGCGCGACTCTCACGCGGCGTGGTGCCTCGCTCCGAACGCTCGCGCTCGCGGCCGCCACGCCGCCGTCCGCGCCCTCGACCTCGGCGCCCGTTCTCCTCGGCGGTTTCGACCTCGGCCGGCGGTGATGCGGCGGCCGACTCGAGCGGCGCCACCTCGAACTGGCCGTTCTCGAGTTTGGTGACGCGCAGCAACCCTTTCTGCCCGGCCTCCGTGATGAACTTGCTGAAGCGGCTGAAGCCGGCGGTGCGCTCGTCGAAGCTCGGATCAACTTGCTGCATCACCTGCTTCAGCCGATCGGAGCGCATGACGTCGCCGTTCCGCGCCATCTGCGCGACGGCAGCGCGCACCAGCTCCCACGGGTCGGTCGGCGCGCCGCCGCCTTCGGCTTCCTTGGTCAGGCCGGCAAGGTCGCTGTAGGAGTAGTACTCGTCACAGTTCTGGATCAGGAGATCGCTCGCCGACTCCCGGATTCCGACGCCCACGACATACTTCCCGTACTCCTTCAACTTGATCACCATCGTCGAGAAGTCGCTGTCACCCGACATGATGATGAACGTCCCGATCTCGGGACGTGTGAAGATCAGCTCGATCGCGTCGATGGCGAGGCGGATGTCCGTCGCGTTTTTCTTCGTCGTCCCGAACGCAGGTGCGAAGATCAGGTCGATGGACGAGGCGCTCAACGGCGCGATGTACTGCGGATAGCGGCGCCAGTCGGCATAGGCGCGCTGCACCGCCACCTTGCCCTTGATGATGTCGCTGTTCAGCAGCGTGCGCAGCTCCTTGGTCAGATCGGAGCGGACACCCAGCGTCACATTGTCGAAGTCGATAAGGAGGGCGGCGTTCGGTGCGTGGGGCAACGGCTCGCCCCCGCGTGTGGGGCGAAGATGTGAATGGGCCACGAAGAACTCAGGTTGGGCCCCCGCCGGCGCCGGACGGCGCTCGAGCCTGGGAGCCTGTTGGCTTCGACCGCTCCCCCCGCTGCCGCGAGGCGGGCGCGGGTCGGCACACCGGTGTGCCGGCCGCCCCGTCCCCGCGGCTCACAGGGAGCTGCGGCGCTCTCCGCTTGGTGAGAGCCGACAGAATTTAGGCCCGGATGCGTCCCGCTGGAAGTGGTCGGCCACCCGGCGCGGGTCAGGACTGAGCCGGCGGCGGCAGCACGAGCGCAAAGTGGAATCGGGTGCCGTAGTCCGGTGCGGTGTGAACCCGGAGCTCCGCACCCATCGCCTCCACCAGCTTGCGGCAGATCGATAGCCCGAGGCCCGAGCCGGAGAAGGCATACTCGCCCTGCTTCTGCCGCCGGCGGAACGGCTCGAACAATGTCGCCATCGACTGCGGTGGGATGCCCCGACCGGTGTCGCGAACGGAAAACTCCACCGTCGCCCCGTCGAGCGCCCTCCCCACCACCTCGACATAACCATCGCTGGTAAACTTGAGCGCGTTGGTCGTCAGGTTGAGCAGCACCCGGCTCAGCGCGACCGGGTGGCCCACCCGGAAGTCGCGCTCCGGCGACTCCAGGCGGACGATGAGCCCCTTTTCTTCGGCGATCGGCAGGACGATGTCGCGCACCGACTCGAAGATGTCGGAGATCGAAAACGGGATCGGGTCGAGATCCACCAGGCGGTCGCCGCCGCGCGCGAGCTCGATGACGTCGCTGGCCACCGAGCTCAGACCGAATGCGGCGCTGTAAATCAGCCCCAGCTGCCGCTCCTGTACCGGGTTCACCGGCCCGCTGCGGCCGCGCTGGAGCGTTTCGGCGAGGAAGAGAATCGAGGTGAGCGGAGATCGCAGATCGTGGGCGACCTCGACCACGAGCTCGAGCCCGTCCGGCGCGGACAGCCGGTCGGCGAAGTGCTGCGCCCAGTCGGGCTCGAGCCGGGCCGCAACCCGTTCGAAAGCGGTGAGCACCGCGAGCAGCTCGTCCACCGATGCGACCGGCACCATCGTTCGCACCCGCTCGAGGAACGCCACGCGCACCAGCGCAACCAGCCGTCGCGCGAGCGATGTGCGCGGCACCTCCTCGAGCGCCGGCTCCCGGCCGATCACCGACTCGCGGATCGCCGTTGTGAGCAGCGCGAGGTAGGCAGTCGACTCTTCGGGAGATGACGCATGCTCCGCCTGACGCGCCCAGTCGGTCTGCGCCGCCAGCACCGACTCCCGCAGCGTTTCCCACAGCGTCGGCCCGACCGCGCCGCCCACGGGCCCGTTCGGATCCCAGACGTACGCCGGCGCCGCCACACCCGGAAGTGAGGCGCGCCGGCGCTCCCCGCTACTCGCGCCGGCCGGCAACGTGGCCCTCGACGTCAATCAGGCGTCCTCGGTCTCGTCCCGTTGGAACTCGTGCTTGTCCATGAGTCGGTAGAGTGTCGTGCGGTCGATGCCGGCCAGTCGGGCGGCCTTCGACATGTTGCCCCCAGCCCGCCCTACCAGTCGGTTGAGGTATTCCTTCTCGAACTGCGCGATCACCCGATCCTTCGCGGGGTGATACGCCTCCTCCATCACGCCGGATGGCAGCCCATTCTCGACGGGCCAGTCGGCCGCATCGTCGTAGAGAGGGATGTCGTTCGGCTGGATCACCTGATCGGGTTCCGCGAGCACCGCGACGTGCTCGATCACGTTCTGAAGCTCTCGAACGTTGCCTCGCCACGGACGCGAGCGCAAGAAGGTGACGCTCGCCTCGCTGAGCTTGGGTGAGCGCTCGCCGACCTGGCGGTGCCGCTGCCAATAGTAGGTGAGAAAATGATTGGCGAGTAGCGGGATGTCCTCCGGCCGCTTGCGGAGCGGCGGAAGCTTGATCGGCACGACGCGCAGGCGATAGAAGAGATCGTTGCGCAGAATGCCCTGATCCACCGCTTCCTGCGGGTCCCGATTGGTGGCGGAGATGAACCGCACATCCACGACGGCATCCTGCGACTCACTGCCGACCCGTCGCACGACACCGTCCTGAATCACCCGGAGCAGCTTCGCCTGCAGCGGCAGCGACATCTCGGTGAGCTCGTCGAGAAAGAGCGTGCCGCCGTTCGCCGTTTCCAGCAGCCCCGGCTTCTCCCGGTCCGCGCCGGTGAAGGCGCCCTTCCGGTGCCCGAACATCTCGCTCTCGAGCAGCGGCTCGGGCAGTGCGGCGCAGTTGATCGGCACGAGCGTCTTGTTGGCTCGGCGGCTGTACTGGTGAATGAACTGCGCGATGACCTCCTTGCCGGTCCCGCTCTCCCCGCTGATGAGCACGGACGCATCGGTCGGCGCCACCTTGCGGGCCAGTTCAACCGCCTTGCGGAACGTCGGCGAGATGCCGATCAGCGCCAGCTTCTCGCTGTGCCCGTGCTGCTTCATCAACTGGAGCCGGAGATCCTGCGCCTCCCGCGATACCATCACCGCATGCGAGGCGCGGCCGACCAGTACCTGCAGGTGCGTCGCGGAGAATGGCTTCGGCAGGTAGTCCCAGGCGCCCGAGCGGAGAGCCTCGATGCTGCTGGTGACGCTCGGGTTACCGGTCATGACGACGACGATCGTGTCCTTGTACGCTTCGAGGGCGGCGCGAAGAATGTCGATTCCGGATACCTGCGACATGTAGAGGTCGACCAGAATCAGGTCGAACTTGCGGCGGCGGACCGTCTCCAGCGCCTCCTCGCCCCGCCCGATCAGCGTCACATTGTAGCCATCCATCTGCAGGACGCTGGCGCAGCTCTCCCGCAGCGTTCGCTCATCGTCGATGACGCAGATGCGGATGCTTGCCTTGACCTCGCCCGGAATCGACAATGGGTCGCGCGCCGCGCCGTCCGGTGGCGCATCGGCCCTGCCCGGGTTGAAGGTGAGCGACGAAGCGCCCATGACGGCTCCCTCGGGTAGAAGTGGCGCCCGAGTTGCCGGGCGGTCTGGCGGAGTTGGCTGGAACAGCTAGTTTGATACCACACGGTGATGCGGGTGTCAAGCACTTGCGTGTTGGCCGAGCAACAGAAACCAGTTGCGTCCAAGCCACATGTGCGGCGCAGAGCCGTCACGTCACCCAGCGCCATTACCCCGCTGCCGCGACCGCGAAACAGGTAACCCGCTGTCCTCCGGCAACTAAGTTTGGATCACAGCGGCAGCCCCTCAGGGCCCCTAGCTTGCGTGCCGAGCGGCGGATCGCCCTCTGCGGCCCGGCTGCTTGATGCCGCTTCCGCCTTGACGTGTCACGGGTTCACTCCGGAGCCTCAGACGTATGGCCGGTAATCTCGTCCCCTCCAAGGCAGCCGAAGCCCTTCAGGCCGGCTCCGGCGCGTTACCCGCCGTCCCGGATGAAGTCGGTCTCTCATTCCGCGAGCCGCCCGCAGAAGGCGGCGTGCAGTGGGGGCGATACCTGGCGGCGCTTCGGCGCTTCCGGTGGCTCATTCTGCTGGTGGCTCTGGCCGGGACGGGCCTCAGTGTCCTGGCGACGCGTTTCCTGAAGCCCGAGTACACCGCGACCGCGACGATCTGGATCGACACGCGCGACGCCCAGGAGGGGAACAGCGGTCCCATTCGCGCCCCGGAGCTGCTGCACAACTACGCCTGGCAGGAGCTGCTCACCACCTATACGGTGCTCGACTCCGTTATCGAGAAGGAGCACCTCTTTCTGCAGGTGGATGACCCCAGGGACGAGCCTCTCTTCAAGACCTTTCAGCTCAAGCCCCGCTTCGCGGCCGGCGACTTCCGACTGACTGTCGACGGAGCCGGGAAGCGCTGGACACTCAAGACGGGCGAGGGCCTCGGTGCCGGAAGCGGTGCGGTCGGCGACTCGGTGGGCCTCCTCGCCGGATTCGCCTGGCAGCCCGACGCACGTCAGCTCGGCCGCGGCCACACGATCAAGTTCAGCGTCACCCCTCCCCGGCAGGCGTCAGAGGATGTCGCCAAGCGCCTCAACGTCCAGATGGCGGAGAACGGCAACTTCCTTCGGCTGGCGTACAACGACACCGATGCTGCCCGCGCGACCCGCACGCTCAACGCCCTGCTGGATCAGTTCGTCTCTCTCGCGGCGGATCTGAAGAAGGCCAAGTTGAGCGAGCAGGCCAAGGCGCTCCAGCAGCAGATGGACACCGTGCACCTGGCGCTCCAGACCGCCGAGGCGCAGCTCGAGGGCTACAAGATCAAGACCATCACCAAGCCCACGGAGTACACCGCGGTGGCGCCCGGCATCAACGCCACCCAGGGCACGGTGATGACGGACTACTTCCAGAAGCGGGTGCAGATCGAGCAGTTGAAGCAGGATCGCCAGGCGATCGAGGATGTGCTCCAGCGCGCCAAGTCCGGCGCATTGGCGGTCGACGCGTTCCAGACGATTCCATCTGTCCGCACCGCTCCCGATCTGAACAAGGCGCTCGCCGAGCTCTCGGCCTCCGAGGCAGACCTGCGCGCAGCGCGCTATCGCTACACCGACGAGTCGAAGCAGGTCCAGACGCTTCAGGACCGCGTCAATCAACTTCGCGGGCAGACGATTCCCGCATACGCGACCGCGCTCGCCAACGCGTTGAAGACACAGGAGAACGCGCTGAGCGACCAGGTCGGCTCGCAGTCCAAGGAGCTGCAGACGATTCCGGAGCGCGCCATCACCGAGCAGCGGCTGGAGCGGAACGTCGGCACGCTGGCCACCATTTACGCGGACGTGCAGGGGCGCTATCAGGCCGCCAAGCTCGCCGAAGCCAGCGCGACCCCGGACGTGAAGCCGCTCGACCGCGCCATGCAGCCGGACAAGCCGAGCAGCAACAGCGCGCCGCGTATCATTCTTCTCGGCGCTTTGGCGAGCCTCGGCCTCGGTGTGGGCCTCGCCATCCTGCTGGATCAGCTCGACAAGCGGTTCCGCTACCCGGATCAGGTCACCCGGGAGCTGGGTCTCAGCATCCTCGGCGCGATCCCGGCGATCCGGAACGTGCGCGCCAGCGAGCGTGACCCGGAGGAAGCGGCGCAGGTGGTCGAGGCGTTCCGCACCATCCGCATGAACCTGGCGCATTCGTACGGGGCTGCCGGGCCGGTGCTGCTGACGGTATCGAGCCCCGGCGCTGGCGACGGCAAGTCCCTCGTCTCCAGCAACCTCGCGCTTTCGTTCGCCGAGGCCGGCTACCGCACGTTGCTCATCGATGGCGATATCCGGAGGGGTGAGCTGCACCGGATGTTTTCGACCGATCGTCGTCCCGGACTGCTGGATTATCTGGTGGGCGAGACCACGCTCGACGCTGTCGTACGCGGTACGACGCACCGCAACCTGTCGCTCATCCCGTGCGGCACACGGCACCACCACGGCCCGGAACTGCTCGGTTCCAACGCCATGCGGGAGCTGATGGCGCAGGTGAAGAGCCACTACAACGTGGTCATCATCGATAGCCCGCCGCTCGGCGCCGGCATCGATCCCTTCGTGCTGGGCACGGCGACGGCGAACCTGCTCCTGGTGCTCCGCTCGGGCGAGACCGATCGCCAGATGACGGAGGAGAAGCTGAAGCTGCTCGACCGGCTCCCGATACGGATCCTCGGCGCGGTGCTGAACGACATCAACACCGAAGGCGTGTACAAGTACTACTCGTACATTTACGGCTACACCGCGGACGAGGAGACCATTCCGCAGCTCGCGGCGCAAGCCGGCGAGGCCTCGACCAGCTGAGAGCCTGCTCCTGAAAACAAGCGGGCCCGCACCGTTCGGTGCGGGCCCGCTTGTTTCAACGGCCGGCGTGAGTTAATTCAGCGCCGGAGTGAAGGCGCGAACACGCGCGTGTTCGCCGGTGGACCGCAGGTCGCGCAGGGCCGTCGTCGCGCGGAGCAGGATCTCGACGGCATCCACCGATGCTTGGGCGAAATCCGGGACCGCGCAGTAGCCGGCACGAAGCCGCAGGCGGCGCTCGCCGTCCTCGAGCGGGACCGGCATCGCCTCTACGGTGCGGCCGAACCGTTCCACGAGACGCTCCACGCCGTCGGCCGCGGTCGCGGGCGCGATGATCGCGAACTCGCCGTCTGCCAACCGTCCGATCGCGTCCGACGCGCGCCCGCTCTGGCGGAACATGAGGCCGACCTGTGCGGTGACGCGTTCGGCGTCATCGTCGGCCAGCGGTGCCGCGGCGCCGCCCTCCGCCTCGGCGGCGAAGACCACGCATGCGAGCGCGTCATGTCGCCGGTATGCCTCCGAGCCGATCTCGCGGGCCCGCCGCGCCAGACCCCGCATGTTGTAGAGACCGGTCGCCTGATCGAGCAGGCTCTCATCGCGGAGCGCGTCGACTTCGACCTTGCTCTGGATGAAGGTTCGCAGCTTCAGAAGCAGCGCCTCTCCGTCGAGCGGCTGGCCCAGAAACTCCCATGCGCCGGCGCGATAGGCCTCGAGTCGCTGGGTCCGGCCCGACGGCCCCGACGTGGTGATGACCACTGGAGTCGTGGCGCCGAAGTGAGGATCAGCGCGCAGCGCCCGGCAGACGTCGAATCCATGCATGTCCGGCATCTGCGCATCGAGAATGATGAGGTCCGGCTGTGCAGTGCGAGCTCGTTCGAGCGCCTGCTCGCCGGTAAATGCCCGGATCACGGAATAGCCGTTGGGCGCAAGGATGCTCTCGAGCGACCGGGCGGACCACTCCTGGTCATTCGCGATGAGCACGAGCGGCGGCCGGCCGGTCCTGTCGCGATTCGCCATGCTGATGCGCCCCGTGGAGCCGGGTGGAGGGAATTTCACAATGTTAGAGACGTGGGCGTCTTCATTTCGGACGCTGGCCGCCCGTCCGCACAACTCATGCGCTTTGGCGACGCGGGAGAAAGCTGTTGATGGACAACACGTTACATTTTACTACCAGTTTCCGCAATATGGGAATCGGGGATGCCGCGCCACAGATCGGCCGCTCGATTGCCACGGTCGCGTTTGAGCCCGTTTGTTGCGCTGGGCCAGCAGTCGCTGTTGGTGCCCAACCACACACGGCGCCATGCAGCCCACGCCTGGTTCCGGCGAAAGATATCGAACAAGCATACGGGGCAATGGCTTATCGCTGACGCGGGCCCGCTGGGACGCGTCCGCCGGCAGGAGGGGAGCGCGGCGCCAACCTTGTATCAGTACCGAGCGTCCCCCTCGACCTCACGCCAGCCCGGATACACGATGGACCACGACGGACCGCAGCGCGATATCACCGATGCGGCAGCAGATGCGCTTGGGCCGGAAGCCACGGAGGCGGAGCTCGCCGCATTTCGGCAACGGCTCTCCAACTTCGGGCTGGGTGAAGGCCAGCCGGGCTTGCTCACCGGCGAAGTACCGGCCCAGCGTTCGCGCAAGCGCCGCTGAGTTGCCGGGTCTGCCGCCGCTTCGGCGCGATGAAGCGGCGTGAGACGCGTCACGGGTCCCCTGAGGTTTGAAGGTCAAATTGTGTCGGTCATTGATTTTAGTAGTATTCACGCGGCCGAGCCCATTCCGCTGCCAAGGGCGCGCCACGAACCGTTCGAATCGGTGAGGTCAGCTTGCGAAACATCGCAGCGGTAGTGGGATGCCTCATGCTCCTCGGGAGCGCACTTCTGGCGCAGACGACGGCGGCGCCGGACGTGCGCAGCGCTGAAGCGACGCGAGCCGAGCTCGAGCGCCTCGCGGCTGACCGGGAGCTGACGACGCCGACCGAAGCCGAGATGCTTCGCGATCGGCTCAAGAATGGCGACTTCCAGCCGGGCGACCGCGTCGTACTCCGGGTGCAGGACGAGCCGACGCTGACCGACACGTTTACCGTCCGCACCGATCGGACGCTCCTGCTGCCCAACCTGCCGGCGATCTCGCTCCAGGGCGTGCTCCACTCCGAGCTCCAGGACATGCTGACGAAGAAGATCGCCCAGTACATCAAGAACCCCGACGTGCAGGCTACGTCACTGATCCGGGTGGCCGTCCTCGGCACTGTGAACAAGCCGGGCTTCTACCACCTCCCGGCGGAGATGCTGGCGAGCGAGGCGGTGATGGCGGCGGGCGGACCGGGCGGTAACAGCGACGTCAGCAAGACGACCGTACGGCGGAATGGCGCCGAAGTGATCGATCGCAAGCATGTCGCGGATGCGTACGCACGCGGCGCCACCCTGGACGAACTGAACATTCACAGCGGGGACGAGATTCTCGTGGGCGAGAAGAGCGGTGGGGCCAAGGCGACACTCGCCACGGTGGGTATCATCTCGGGGCTGCTATTCGGAATCGCCGCGATCGGCCGGGTCTTCTGAGTCGTGCCATGGAAATATCGATGACCGGTCTGCACAGCCAGCGGGCCTCCGGACCCGCAGTCCCGCCCCGGTATGATCGCGGCGCGACCTCAGCGGAGCGAGCGGCATTCGCCGCATTGCGCTCACAGCGGCGGCTTCAGCCGCGCGCGGAGTCCCGTGCCGAAGAGGCGCTCCGGCGCACGGCGAATGTCCTCATCGCCGTCATCGCGCTCCTGATCGCACTTCCGATGATGGCGCTCGTGGCGATCCTGATCCGCCTTACCTCACGCGGCCCGATCTTCTACACCCAGACGCGCGTCGGACTGGACCGGCGGGGACCGCTACCCGAGAACACCAATCACCGCCGCCTCAGCGACATCGGTGGCCGGCCGTTCGCGATCTACAAGTTCCGCACGATGTACATGAACGCCGAGCAGCGCAGCGGCGCGGTCTGGGCCACGCGCGGCGACCCTCGGGTGACCGCGGTCGGGCGCTTCCTCCGCCAGTACCGGCTGGACGAGTTGCCACAGCTGCTGAACGTGATCTTCGGCGACATGAACATCGTCGGGCCCCGCCCCGAGCGGCCGACGATCTTCGCTCAATTGCGGGAGAACATCCAGGAGTATCCTCTGCGACAGCTCGCCAAGCCCGGCATCACCGGCCTGGCGCAGATCAATCATCACTACGACGCCTGTCTGGACGACGTTCGGAAGAAGGTGCAATACGACCTGGAATACATTCGGCGCCAGGGCCTCGTCGAGGACCTGCGGATCATGCTGAAGACGGTTCCGGTCATCCTCTTCCGTAAAGGGGGCTGGTAGCCTCAGTGTCTGCCAGCATCGAGCGGGTGTCGACCGTCGTCGCGGCGGGACGTACGCGTGTGACCCCTGCGGTCATCGCGGCGCTCCTGCTGTTCGGCGTGCTGTTCGCGCAGCCGATGCGGCTGCTCGCGTCGGACTGGTGGAACGACCCGGAAGCAGGCCACGGGCTGCTGCTCGCGCCGCTCGCGCTGTGGCTCGCGTGGCGGGCCGGCATCCGCGACGACACCACGCCGCAACCGAAGCTCGGGCTCACGATCCTCGCGGGCGCGGTACTGCTGCGCTATCTCTCCGGCCTCGCGGCCGAGCTGTTCACCATGCGGGTAAGCATGATCGTCGCCGCGGCCGGTCTGGTGGTGTTCTACTGGGGCGCCCGGCAGCTTCGGCACTGGTGGCTTCCGTGCATCCTGCTGCTGCTTTCGATCCCTCTGCCGTCGATCGTCACCAACTCCCTCGCTCTGCCGCTGCAGTTCAAGGCGTCCCGCATGGGAGCGGCGCTGCTGGAGATGCGGCACGTCCCCGTGCGCCTCTCCGGCAACGTCATTCTGCTGCCGGGACATCGCCTGTTCGTCACGGAGGCCTGCAGCGGCCTTCGGTCACTCACTGCGCTGCTCAGTCTGGGCGTGCTGCTCGGCGGCATGTCGCTACGGCTGCCGCTGAGCCGGGTGCTGCTGATCGCGCTTGCCATCCCCGTCGCCATCGCGATTAACGGCGTGCGGGTCTTCCTCACCGGATTCCTGGTGTATTTCGTGAGTCCCGAGTTCGGCGAAGGCTTCATGCATCTGACCGAGGGCTGGGTGCTGTTCATCGTGTCGTTCGGCATTCTCGGCGGGCTCACCTGGCTTCTGGGTCGCGGCGAGCGGCTGCTTCCGCAGAGGGCGACCGGCCATGCGTGACCTCCACCGCTGGATGCCGGCGGCGCTGCTCGCGGCGGGATGCGTGCTGTTGGCAAGCGTGAGCGCGCAGCGCGCGATGCCGCTCCGGGCGGAGCTGCGGACGCTGCCCGACTCCGTGGCCGGCTACATCGGGCACGACCAGGTGATCGGCGCGGATGAACAGCGGGTGGCGGGTATGACGAACTACATCCTGCGGTTCTTCGCTCCCGCGGGCCGCGCGGCCGATTCAGTGACGGCGGCGGCCTCGGCGTTCTCGGTCTACGTCGGCTACTACGCGCAGCAGACCCAGGGCCGAACGATCCACTCGCCCAAGAACTGCCTGCCCGGCGCCGGCTGGGAGGCGCTGTCCGCCGGCTATCGTGACATTGCGACCGGCGCGGGGCCCATCAGGGTCAATCGGTATCTGCTCGCCAACAAGGCCAACCGTGCGCTGGTCTACTACTGGTACCAGGGCCGCGGCCGGATTCAGGCGAACGAGTACCGCGTGAAGGTGGAGCTGATGCGCGATGCCGCGCTGCGCGGGCGAACGGAGGAGGCGCTGGTGCGCATCGTGGTACCGCTCTCGGACACGACCCGGGACGCCGACGCCGAAGCGCTCGCCGACCGGGTGGCGCAGCGGCTCATTCCACAGGTGTATCAGGTGCTGCCGGCCTGAGTCGGCCCGGATCAGCCGTCCTGTCCCACCACCAGCCCCACCGGCTCCCCTCGATGCCGCGCAGCCTCCGCCGCCCAGATCCGCGCAGCCGATACCCCACCGGACCCGAGTAGCAGCGTCGCCGCCGCGAGGAGCACCGCGTACGCGATCGCCTTCCCCGCAGCCACGTCGAAGCCGGCGCGCGCCTCGAGCTTGATGGTTCCCCGCATCTGCAGATAATCGAGCGCGAACACGAGCACGCTCACGCCCAGCAGCGCGCCGATCACGACCAACGCCGCACCGAGCCCACGCGCGGCACCGCGCCGGCGGAGCACAACGGCGCTGCCGAGCAGGATGGCGGCACCGACCAGCGGCAGCAGCAGGAAGTTGTAGAGCAGCCCCAGCGCGCCGAATCGCCAGCTCACCGCGCCGGGATTGGGCGGGAGGATGCGGAGGAGTACATCGAGCAGCGGGGCGACGATCAGCACGATGCCGACCGCGTTGATGCCGACCACGAAGCGGCGGGGCGCGAGCTGGGCCTGCATGACGGCCTCCTCAGGTGGAACGGCGGGTGGGCTCCCAGATCGGGTTGCGCTCGCCGGTGAGCGCCTTGCTCCAGGCAAGCAGACCCGCGAGCGCCGACGCCAGCGCGAATCCGCTCAGCGCGATCGGAAGCGGTGGACGGCGGCCCTGCGGCCAGCGCATGCCGAGAACTCCCAGCAGCACGCCGGCGATCAACGCCATGAAGATCCAGCGCGCGGCCACCGACGTCGGGAGCAGCAGGACGAGTCCGATCAGCGCGAGGGGGAGCAGAAGAAAAACCAGCCAGCGACAGAGCTTGTGGCTCAACAGCATCCAGGCGAACAGCCCATAGCGAAACGGATTCATCATGCGGGAGAGATAGCCAAGCGTCTCGAGCCCTCGCGCCATCGTCCGAACCTTGCGGCGATACTCGGCCTTGAGCGACCGGGTGCGCGGCACGTAGCAGACGGCGTCGTGCACCGAGACGGAGCGGTATCCGGCTTCGCGCGCGATGAGCGCGCTGGCGAAGTCCCGGCTCAGCGCGGCCGGAAACAGCGCGCGCACCAGGGGGCGGCGAATGGCGTAAAAGCAACCGCTTGCGCCGACGATACCGCCCAGCCTGGTCTCGAGTGCGCGGATTCCCATCTCGTAGCCGACATAGCCGGACTCGCCCTGATTGCCCTCACGCCGGGCGTCGCCGACACTCACATCGCGACCGGATGCGACGCCGATCGTCGGATCCTGGAAGACCCGCACGAGCCGTCGCAGCGCACCGGGGGGCAGCCGGATCGTCGCGTCCATGTTCACGACGATGTCGCCGCCGAGATGCGCGGCGGCGGCGTTCTCGGCGGCGGTCTTGCCGGCGCGCGCCGGCAGCCGCACCAGCGAGACTCGCCGGTCGGCGTAGGTGCGGACGACGTCGTCGGTTCCGTCGGTGGAGGCATCGCTGACGATCAGGACGTCGCGCCGATCCGCCGGATAGTCGGCCGACAGAACGTTGTCGATCGTCTCGCCGATGGAGCCGGCCTCGTTGTACGCGGGAATGGTGACCGTGATCGACGGCCACTCGCGCGGCTCCTCCGGCAGGGCCGCGCCGCCGCGCATGGTCGTCAGCAGCCGGAGCAGCGCCGGATAGAGCGCGTACGCATACACGAACATCACCACCGGCGAGAGCAGAAACGTCCAGCCGAGCTGAGAGAGCATGTCGGTCACGGAAGCGGGTGAGTGAGCGACGCGTAGAGCGCGTCGTAGCGATCGAGCCAGCGCTCAGCGCCGAACTCTCGCGCAAGCCGCTCGCGGGCATACGCCGCGCGGCGGCGGGCCGCGACGGGATCGGCGAGGGAGGCGCGAATGGCGCCGGCGAGGGCGCCGGCATCGGGCGGCACCAGCACGGCGTCACCCTTGCCGACGACGTCGGGGACGCCGCCGACCGACGTCGCCACGACCGGCACGCCGGCGGCCATCGCCTCGAATAGCGAGATGGGTGTGCCTTCGGTGCGCGAGCTGAGTACGAACAGATCGAATGCAGCATAGAGCCGGGCTGCGTCCGGCATCAACCCCACCCAGCGGAACTGCGCGGCCGCGCCGGCGGCCGCGGCCCGACGAACGAGCGCGGCGCGCTCCCGGCCATCGCCTACGAAACAGCCGAGCGGAGCCCCGTCACCCATTTGCGCCAGGGCGTCGACGAAGAGGTCCGGTCCCTTCTCCCAACTGAGCCTGCCTACCCAGCCGGCCACGACACGTTCGGCCGGCAGGCCCAAGGCCGCCCGGGCTTCGGCACGGGAAAGGAGAGGCGCCCGCTCGGCCCACGCGTTCGGTATCAGGTGGATCCGCGCGCGCGGCACGCCGCGGTACGCGAGCAGATCCACCAGCGGGCGCGACACCGCGACGACGGCATCGAAGCGCCGAAATGCGCGACGCTGGAGTCGCTCGTACAGGCGATTCTTCCAGCCGCCGCCGGTGAAACCGTGCACGGTAGTGACGGTCCGCGCGCCGGCGGCGCCGGCGGGACCTCGAGCCAGCACGTCTGCGCGATAGCCATGGCAGTGGACCACCCCCGGCGAGTGCCGGCGAATCGCTTCGGCGACGGCGCGGCGCTCCGCGACATATGCGCGCGGCGGGACGATTAGCCGGTCCACTGCGACCCCGTCCGCTTCGAGCGCGTCGGCCAGGGTGTGGCTGGTCGCGCCGGACGGCTCGAGCACGAGTGCCACCGTCACCGCGCGACCGCGCGCGTGCTGACCGGCGGCGAGCGCGCGCACCACGCTCTCGAGGCCCCCCACAGCACCGGGAGCGAGCACGTGGAGCACCGGAGCAGCGCTCATGACTGCGGCGCCACGAGCTCGAGCCAGAGCGCGGTCGAGCACATGCGCCACAATCGCGTCGGGTTGGCGGAGATCAGCCCGTCGTAGCGGTCCGCGGCGCCACCCAGCCCGACCCGACCCAGCGCGCCCAGGGTCGGCTGCAGGCGCGAGCGATTCTCCCGCAGGAAGCGCTGGTACGGAAACGGGAACCCCATCTTGTCGCGGCGCCATACGATTTCGGACGGAAGATACGGCTCCATGGCACGGCGAAGCGCGTACTTGGTCCAGCCATCGCGGAACAGATACGCCGCGGGCATCTGAAGCCCGATCTCGACCACCCGGTAGTCGAGCAGCGGGAATCGGTGCTCCAGCGGGATCGCCATGGTGAAGTGATCGTTGCTCCGCATGTAGTACGGCAGGAGCGCGCGCCGCACATGATAGACCGCCTGCTCGTGGAAGCCGAGCGCTCCATAGGCCTTCTGCATCGCCTCTGCCGATGACATGTTGCGCCGCTCAGCGGCAGGCAGGAGATTGCGGCCGCCCATGCGCTTTGCCGTACGAAAGAGCTGCCGGCGAACGGCCCAGTACGCATCCTGCGCGGCGCCACGCATGCGGCTGGCGGATGCCGTCCGCCGCAGCAGCTCGTAGCGGAGCGCCTGCACGCGGCAGCCGTCGCGCTTGAGATCGCGCCGCGCGGTGGGCCAGAAGTCGCTTTCATAGCCGGCGAGCACCTCGTCACCGCCGGCACCCGCGAGCACCACGGCGACGCCCTCGCGCTTCATCGCCGAGCGCATCTGGAAATGGGTGTAGATGTTGGGCGAATGGTACGGCTCCTCCATGAGGCGGGTGAAGCTCCTCACGTCGTCGAAGAAGCCCGCCTCGGGCCGATCAAGCACGTGGTAGTCGATCGGATAGCGCGTGGTCATCGCCCGCGCGTACGGCTCCTCGTCGGCCTCGGGCACTCGGATCGTGTAGGTGCGCACGTCACGACCGCGGAGAAGCGCCGCGATCGCGACGATCGACGAGCTGTCCATGCCACCGCTCAGCTCGAACGCGACGGGGACGTCGGCCCGAAGGCGCAGCTCCACCGCGCTGAAGAGCGCATCCCGGAGCCGGCGCACCGCCTCCTCGAACGACAGATCCGCGGTGCCGAGCCGACCGGCCGGCAGCGACCAGTAGGATGCGACGACCGCGTCGCTCACACGGTACACGTCGCGCGCCAATGTCACGCTCGTGGCCGGCGGCACACTCCGGATCTCGCCGAACGTCGTCGCATCATCGAAATCCTTGATCGACGTGTCGATGAAGCCCCGCACGCGGTCGACATCGATGCGGGCCGGCTCGCCGCCGAGCTCCGTCAGGCTACGGATGGCGCTCGCGAAGAAGAAGCCCTGAGGGGTCTCCCGGTAATAGAGCGGAGAGACGCCGAGCCGGTCGCGCGACAGCACCAGCGCTCCGGTGCGACCGTCGTAGAGTGCGACGGCCCAGAAGCCGTTGAGCCGGTTCCACACGCCGTCGCCCCAGGCCCGGTAACCCTTGAGAATGACCTCGGTATCGGTTGCGGTGCGAAAGCGCGCGCCTTGGCGCTCGAGTTCCTCGCGCAGCTCGACGTAGTTGAACACCTCTCCGTTGAAGACGAGCTGGAGCACGCCGTCACCGCTCGCGAACGGCTGGTGCCCGCCGGGGGAGAGGTCGATGATGGCGTACCGGGTGTGCAGCAACGCACGAGTGTGCGGCAGCAACGTTCCGGCAAGGAGCGGACGGTCGCCGACCGCGGCGATCGAACGCGGCGTCCTGTGGGCCACGGCGCGGTCGTCTGCGATGATGCAGGCGCCCTCGTCATCGGGCCCGCGCAGGCGGATGGGACCGAGCAGTCGCTCCGCGAGTTGGCCGTGCGCCACCGGCGCACGCAGGACGTATCCGGCGATGCCACACATCGGTCGATGATTCCGGGCTCAGCGCCCGATCACTCGGCGCGCACGTAGAGAAGCACCGGATACTCCGAGCCGCTGAAGCGACCCAGCATCCGGTAGCGGGTGGAAAGCGCCATCTCGAACGTGGGTGAGTACGGCAGATAGGTCTGCTCGGTGTAGCCGTCGAGTACGACGAAGCGCGGCTGCCCCGCCGCGAGAGCTCGCGCCAGGCGTGCTTCATCGCGCGGCGGAATGCCGGTGATGAACGACAGCGGATGGGAGATGTTCGCGACGGCTCGAAGTCCCGAGTCGAAGTCCCAGATCACGCCGCCCGAGAGCACCTGGTCTCCGGCGGCAGCGCGAGAGGCGATCGCCCGTGCGACGGCCCGGACCGTGGCGGGCGACCAGACGCACTCATAGGCGAGCGAGAGGGTGCGGCCGGAAGCGACCGCGGCGAAGAGGAGCGTCGCCGCGAGTATCAGCCCCGCGCCAAGCCGGGCCCAGCCGAGGCCGGTGGCGCCGCGACGAAGCCAGGGCAGCGCCGGCACCGTCACCGCCGCGAACACGAGGCCGAGCTTGGCCACCGATGCCAGCGGACCACGCCCCGGGCCGAGACGCGCCGACGCGAACTCGGCGGCAACGAGTGCCGCGACGGAGGCGGCGAGCAGCAGCGGCCTGCGGCCGATCGGGCTGGTCGCCGCGAGCACGCAAACGGCCGCGGCACCCACGATCGCCACATTCGACAGGTCCAGCACCCTGAAGTGGTGCGCCACGGCGACCAGCGCGAACAGGACCACGCCCACCACGGCGACATTCCGGGCGGGAAGCCCGGCGGCGCGCGGAAACCGGGCGAGCGCCACCCCGCCGAGCACCGCGAGCGGAGGCAGGAACTCCAGCGCGTACTGCGGGTAGAAGCCGCGCCGCAGCAACCAGTAGCCATAGAGCAGGCAGAGACACGCGATCCAGGCGAGCGGCAGCGCCAGCCGGCGGAGCGCGTCGCGCCGCTCGGCCGGCGAATCGCCGGAGAGCATCAGGACCGGCGCAACGACGACTGCGGCGATGAGCGGGGCGTTGAGTCGCACGGCGGTGCGAACGTATCCGAAGGTCTCCCTCCAGCTCTGAGTCGGGTCGCGGAAAGCGCGGGGCGAATGAGATGCGGCGCCGACAGTCGATGGCCGGTGGCCGAAGGCGCGAGTGGCCGCCGCAACACCATCCCGTACGATGCCGAGCGGATTGATATCGCTGGCCCACACGCCGGCGAGCCCGAGCCAATGGCTGTAGAGCAGCATCGCCCCCGTGCCGACCGCGGCGAATCCCGCGAAGAGCGTTGCCGCCGCACCGGCTTTGCCGTGCGGGCGGACGGTCGGGGCGCTTTGCGTTGTCAGCAGCACGAGGGCGGCGGCCAGCAGCGGTGCGAGACTCGACTCGCGCACGTAAAACGCGAGCCCGAGGATGGCCCCGGCGAGCGCGAGGACACCACGACCGCCGTCGCCCTGGATGTACCGGGTCACCAGGTACATCGCGAAGGTGCAGAGAATCACCGTGAACGGCTGAGTGTGGACGATCGTCGACCAGATCACCATGAACGGGTAGAATGTCATCAGCGTCACCGCCCAGAGAGCCGCGGTGCGACCGAACAGCCGGCGGGTCAGGAGGAAGACGAGCAGGCCGGTCGCGCTGCCGGCGAGCATCGGCAGCACCCGAGCCCAGGTATGGTCCGTGCCGACCACCCGTACCCAGCCGGCCAGGAGCAGCACGTAGAAGGGCTGGCGAGCGCCGTAATGGACCAGCGGCACGAGGCCGTCGAGCAGCAGGCGCGCGTCCATCAGGTGCGCGCCTTCGTCCGGATTGACCCAGCGGAACGGGAGGATCGCGAAACGGAGCAGAAGCCCGACGCCGACGATCGCAAGCGCAAGCCGAAGCGCATGGTCGGGAGCTGCCGCCTCGTCCCGGCCTTCGGAGCGATTAGAATTGGCGATCATTGGGGCCGCCGTCGAGCAAGCCGTATGCCTCTGTGATGCCCCAAGATAACCGCTGCGCGCGTGCCGCGGCACTTGGATCGGGCGTTGCCATCGCACCACAACCGGGGAGTCGTCAGTGACATTGGACCGGCGGCGGCCCGCTCCCGGGGACGCGGGATGCGCATAGCGTTCGTCGCTGATTTCCCGTCCGTCAGCGAGACGTTCGTGGTACGGGAGATCGCCGGATTGCTGGACCGGGGCCACGAGGTGGACATCTTTCCCCCTCGCCTCTCCGAGGCGTCCGTCGTCCAGCCGCAGGTCCTGGAGTACGGGCTGCTGGCGCGGACCCACCCGCCGGCGAGCCCGGATCTCACCTTCGGGGCCCGTGCCCGCCGCGCGCTCGGCATCGTGGCGCGCCACGCCGCAAGCGACCCGCTTCCGCTGCTCCGCAGCGTGAACCCGCTGCGCGGAGGCCGGCGGGCGGTGTCGCTGCGGGTTCTCCTCGAAATCGAGCCGGTGGTCGGCCGACCGCCGTACGACGTGGTGTACGCTCACTTCGGCCCGAACGGGCTGCGGGTGCTCGAGCTCCAGAGCCTCGGCGTGCTGCGGGGGCCGCTGGTGACGACCTTCCACGGTTACGACATGAGCGCGTACGTGCAGCAGCAATCGCCCGGGGTGTACCGCGAGCTGTTCGCGAAGGGCGCGCGCTTCCTTCCGATCAGCGACGCGTGGCGGCGGCGGCTGGTCGAGCTGGGTTGCCCCGCGGAGCGGATCACGGTGCACCGCATGGGAATCGAAACCGCGCGGCTGCCGGTGCGCCCACCGGACGCGCCCTGGCCGCATGGGGGCCCGCTGCGGCTGCTCAGCGTTGCCCGGCTGGTGGAGAAGAAGGGGATCGAGTACGGCATCCGGGCGGTCGCGGTGCTCGCGCGCGCCGGCACCATCGTCGAATACCGCATCGTGGGCGCGGGACCGGAGGAGGAACGGCTGGCGGCGCTCGCGATCGAGTTCGGCATCGGCTCGCAGGTCGAGCTGCTCGGTGCCCGGGACGAGTCGAGCGTGTCGGCCATGCTCCGTTGGTGCGATGCCCTGCTCTGCCCCAGCGTGACGGCGCGGGACGGCGACAGCGAAGGAATCCCGGTGGCGCTGATGGAGGCGATGGGAAGCGGCATCCCGGTGGTTGCGACGACGCACTCCGGCATTCCGGAGCTGGTCATCCACGGCAAGACCGGCCGCCTCGCCCCGGAGCGCGACGTCGCGGCGCTCGCCGGAGCGGTGCGCGCCTTGTCCGACGATCCGGCGGCCACTCGCACGATGGCTGTCGCGGGGCGGGCGCTGGTGCTCGAACGGCACGACGCCTCCCGCCTCGCGGCCGAGCTGGAGGCGATCTTCGCGGAAGTCGCGGCCGAGGCTTCGCGTTGAGGAATGCTGGCCCGAAGCTTGCCCGCCGCAGTGCGCCTCCGGTCAGCGGTACCGCGGTGCGGCTGGCTATGTTTAGCGCCTCCTTCTACTCCGGGCCGAGGACGTGACCGACGTCACTAGCCGCACGATCGCCGAAGGCTCTCCGGCCGCCGCACCGGTCGCGATGACCACCGTCGGGCTCGCCGACGAGCGCCACGGCGTCCTGTCCGACCTCCGCGAGGTCATGGGCGACTTCTGGCGCTTCCGGGAGTTGCTCTACCAGCTCACCCTCAGAGACGTGCGCATCCGCTACAAGCAGGCGGTGATGGGCTTCGGCTGGGCCATCTTCATGCCGCTCCTCATCATCCTCGCGGGCATGCTGATCCGGCTCGCGATGGCGACAATGTCGGGTGGTGGGCTCGATCGCACGGCGATCGCGGGGCTCGCGGTGAAATCGCTGCCGTGGGCATTCTTCGTCGGCGCGCTCGGCTTCGCGGTGGCCAGTCTGACGGGTAACATGACGCTGGTGACGAAAGTGTACTTCCCGCGCGAGGTGCTGCCGGTCTCGTCGGTGCTGGCGCAGCTGTTCGACACGAGCATCGGCGCGCTCGGGCTCCTGATCGTGCTGCTCGCCTTCCACATCACGCCGTCGCTCTCGTGGCTCTGGATCCCGGTGCTGGTGCTGCTGCTGGTGACGCTGACCGCGGGCACCTGCCTGCTGCTCTCCTGCGGCAACCTCTTCTTCCGCGACGTGAAGTACATCGTCCAGGTCCTGCTGACGTTCGGCATCTTCTTCACACCGGTGCTGTTCGAGCCGGTGATGGTGGGTCCGACGGCGGCGAGCATCATCATGCTCAACCCGGTCGCTCCGGTGCTCGAAGGTCTCCGGCTCTGCATCGTGGAGCACCACAACCTGCTCCAGCCGCTCGTCGCCACGAGCCACAAGGGCATCACGTTCACCGTGTGGCACCCGTGGTACCTTGCCTACACCGCGGCGTGGGCCATCGGCGGGCTGCTGGGCAGCGCGCTCCTCTTCCATCGTCTCGAGTTCGTCTTCGCCGAGTACATCTGACAGCCATGCATAACGCAGGAATCGAGTTTCACCACGTCTGGAAGAAGTTCCGCCGCGGCGAGGTGCACGACAGTCTCCGCGACCTGATTCCGGCGATGGGCCGGCGCCTGGTGGGGCGCGCCGGTCCCAGGCGGAACGAGCTGCAAGCCGGCGACTTCTGGGCGGTGCGTGACGTCTCGTTCGCGATCGGCGCGGGGCAGGCGCTCGGCATCGTGGGGCCTAACGGTGCCGGCAAGTCCACGGTACTCAAGATCCTGACCCACATCCTGCGGCCGAACCGCGGCAGCTGCATCGTTCGCGGGCGGATCGGCGCGCTCATCGAGGTCTCGGCGGGCTTCCACCCCGATCTGACCGGGCGCGAGAACGTCTACCTCCAGGGCGCGATCATGGGCATGCCGGCGGTGGACATCGCGCGCAAGTTCGACCAGATCGTGGAGTTCTCCGGGCTGACCGACTTCATCGACACGCCGGTCAAGCGCTACTCCAGCGGCATGAACGCACGGCTCGGCTTTTCCATCGCGGCGCACCTCGACCCCGACGTGCTGGTGATCGACGAGGTGCTGGCGGTGGGCGACTTCGCATTCCAGACCAAGGCATTCGGCCGGGTGAAGGAGATGATCGCCAGCGGCATCCCGGTGGTCGTCGTGAGTCACCAGCTCGACCGCGTGTCCGAGCTCTGCACCGAGGCGATCCTGCTGAGCCGCGGCCAGGTGCTCCGGCAGGGGAGCGCGGCGGAGGTGATCGCGAGCTACGCGCTCAACGCGGCGCAGCAGACGGCCGAAGCGCGCGGCCACGAGCCGGTGCTGCTCGAGTCGCTCGCGCTCACGGCGCCGGGCACCGTGCGCTCGGGCGAACGGTTCGGGCTGACGCTCGAGGGCCGCATTCGAGACGGCGGCCTGCCGGACAACATCGAGGGCGTGGTCCTCACCGTCCGCTCGGCGCAGTCCGGCTCCGTGGTGTTCGGCACCACCACCGCACGCTGCGGCATCGCGCTGCCGAAGCAGGGCGCGTTCACGATCACGGCAGAGCTCCAAGCCAATCTGCCGCCCGGGATCTACGGCATCGAGACCAACGTGTGGGACCGCACCCGCGGCTCCATGATCGGTGGCGGACCGAGCACCTATGTCGAGGTCGTCCCCGGGCGCGACTTTGACGGCTCCGTCCAGCTCAACGCGACGGTCCAGCTCGACGCCGCGGCGCCCGCCTCGGGCTGACCGCCGCGATGACCTCGACCATCAGCGCGGTCATTCCCTGCTACAACGCCGCGCCGTATCTGGCGCAGGCGATCGAGTCGGTGCAGCGGCAGACCCGGCCGGTGCACGAGATCGTGGTGGCCGATGACTGCTCGACCGACGACTCCGCCGCGATCGCCCGACGCTACGGCGTGCGCTATGTGCGGCTGGACGTGAACTCGGGGAACGCCGCGGCCCGCAATCGGGCCATGCGCGAAGCGACCGGTGATCTCCTCGCCTGGCTCGACGCCGACGATTTCTGGGAGCCGGAGCATTGCGAGATCGTCGGCGGCCTGCTCGACCGCTTTCCCGAGGCGGCAGTGGCCTTCGGCGGGGTGCGTTTCGTCGGTGCGCTGCCCGCGACGATGGTCTCGCGGTTTCCCCCGGACCAGCCGGTGGATGCGTTCTGGGTGGCGTTCCACAAGACGGCCGGGCCCCAGTCGGCCGCGATCGTCCGCCGCGACGCCCTGCTCGCGGTCGGCGGCTACAACGAGGCGCAGCGAGTGGCGAACGACTATGAGGTGTGGACCCGGCTGGCGCGCCGCTACCCCTTCGTCGCCACGCATCGCATTACGGCCAGCTACCGCCAGCACGATGCTCAGCTGAGCCGCCGCCCCGACCGCCAGTACCGCGCGACCTATGAGGTGCGCCACAGGCTGCTGGAGCATGCACGGCGGGAGGGCGACCCGCTTGCGGCCCAGATGGAAGAGCGGATGCGGGCGATCTGGGTGGACGACCTGGAGAGCTGCTGGCGCGACCGCGATATGGCGCTGCTCGACGTCTTCTACCGTTGCGGAGACCTGGTTCCGGGAGCACCGGTGGGGGTGCGGCGCCGGTTCGGGTGGCGCCGGCGAGTCCCCCGCGCCGCGCTGCGGGCGCTCGATCTCGGACCGGCTGGTCTCGCACGGAAGCTGTGGTACCGCGCGGCCGGACAGGCGGAGCCCCGCGCGCCGCAGGCGTACTGATCGCGCCAGCCTTGAGCTACGCCAGCCGCCACAGCCGCCGCAGTGGCCGCCGCATACCGGCGCGCGTGCCGCTCGGCAGCCGGTCCCAGAGCCGCGTAAGCGCGCGGTAGAGCGGCAGCAGCGGCCGCCGACGCACCCACCGACGATGGATCTCCTCCGAGTCCGGAACGCAGTTCCCCAAGGCCAGCGCCCCGTCGAAGCGGTCCTGGTCGCGCGCGCGCCAGCACTCGCTCAGGTACTGCTCCCAACCTGCCTGCAGCACGGCCGACATCCGCTCGCGCGTCGGCGGATCCCACTGCTCCGCGGCCTGCCACAGCCGATGGCGTGCCTCGATCGCGCCCCGGCCGATGCGCTCCGGGTCGCGGCTCGCCTGGGCATTGTGGCCGCGGTGAAGCGAGGTGATCGCGTGGGTGCAGACGAACGGCGTCAACTGCGCCAGCCGAAGCCAAAGATCGTAGTCCTCGGCGTAGCGGAGCGACTCGTCGTAGCCCTCCAATGCCAGCAGCAGCGCACGGCGGACCGCAACGCCCATCTGCGGTACCGGATTGCCGGCCAGGCAGGGCCAGAACGCGTCGACCGGCTGCTCGGCCGGCAGCGACGGCGGCGACTCGCCCGCCCAGAGCCCGATGCGCTGCTCCCTCCCGAACGCGACCCCGGCCTGCGGGAAGCGCTCGAGCAGCCCGATCACGCACTCGAGATGGTCCGGGGTCCATACGTCGTCGGCGTCGAGAAAGGCAAGGACGTCGCCGCGAGCGGCGCGAATGCCCGCGTTCCGCGCCGCCGATGGGCCGCATCGCCCGGCGGTCGCGAGGCAGCGCGCTCCGGCCGCGCGAGCCATCGCCACCGAGTCGTCGGTCGAGCCGTCGTCCACGAAGATGACCTCATCCGCAGGGCGACGCTGCGCCTCGACCGACGCGAGCGCGTCGGCGAGATGCGTTGCGGCATTGTAGCAGGGGATCACCACGGACACGACGCAGCGGCGCGGGGCGGCACGCCGCTCGGGCAGCGGGCCGGGGTCCAGCGTGCCCGGCGTATGAAGGCCAGCGACTGACGTCATCGGATCTCGCGACTGCGCGGAGGACTGCGATCGGAACGATGCCCGATCTTACGTCTCCGCGCCCGGCGAGGCGGTGACCTGCGTCAATGGGATTGCGTGCCGGCGGGCGCACCCGCCCGTACGCGATTTCGCATCCCCCGAAGGGCGCGCCGCGCAACCGCCCAGAATGGCAGCAGCGGCGCGGCGCGGCGCCACTGCCGCTCCATGGCCGCGCTCTCCGGCACGAAGGCGCCGAGCGCGAGCGCCGCATCGAAGCGGGCGGGATCGGCGGCGCGCCAGGTCTCCTGAAGCAGCGATCGCCACGAGGCCCGCATGACCGCCGCGAAGCGAGCCCGCTCCGAGGCCTCGAGCGAGCCGTTCTCCCAGAGGCGATGACGCACGCGGAATGCGCCTTCAGCGATGAGCGTTGCCGCGCGACTCGCCTGCGCCTCGTGTCCCCGATGGAAGCAGGTGATCGCATCCACGCAGGCGAACCGGGTCCGTCGAGACAGCCGGAGCCACAGATCGTAGTCCTCGGCGTAGCGGAGGCGTGCGTTGTATCCGCCCACCGCGAGCAGCTCGCCCCGGCGCACGGCCACGCCGCTGGTGGAAATCGGGTTGCGGCGTACGCAAGCCCAGAAGGCGTCGACCGGCTGATCCGCCGGCAGGTGCGCGACGTCGTCGCCGCTCCAGGCGCCGAAGCGGCGCTCGAGGCCGAAGGCGAGGCCGACGTCGGGGAACCGATCCAGCAGAGCGACGACCCGCGCGAGATGAGTCGGGTCCCAGCGGTCGTCGGCATCGAGAAAGGCGATCACGTCGCCGGCGGCGGCGGCGATGCCGGCGTTGCGGGCGGCGGAGGGACCCTGGTTCGCCGGCATCTCGATGACCCGCGCTCCGAGCGCCCGGGCGATCGCGACCGAGTCGTCACTCGAGCGATCGTCCACCACGATGACCTCGGCCGGGAGGCGGCTTTGTGCGGCAACGGACCCGAGGGCCTCACCGAGGAAGCGCGCCGCGTTGTAGCACGGGATGACGACGCTGATCATCAGAAGCCCGGGTCCGGATGGAGGAGAGGGGTCGCGATGGGCAAGAGCGGTGCCAATGCTGGCCCCGTCATGCCGGGATCAGTGCCCGCCGGTACACCGCCTCGTAGCGGTCCGCCATCGCCTCGATCGTGAACTCCGCGCGGCCTCGGCGCTCCGCGGCGGCGGCGAGGCGGTGCCGCAGATCGCCCGGCTCGAGCACACGCCGCAAGGCCGCAGCGAGGGGCCCCGGCTCGCCCGGCGGCACGAGGAGGCCGTGCTCGCCGTCGACGATCGCTTCGGGAATGCCGGACGTGCGGGAGGCGACGATCGCCTTTCCCGCGACCATCGCCTCGAGCACCGCCAGCGGCAGCCCCTCCCAGAGCGACGGCATGACGAAGACGTCGGCGGCGGCCTGGAGATCCGGTACGTCCGCGCGATTCAGCAGGATGTGGACACGGGACGCGAGGCCGTGCTCCCCGGCGAAGCGAAGCAGCGGCTGGTGCATCTCGCCGCCGCGCCCGCCGGCGATGGCGAGCCGCCATGGCGCCCGGAGCCCCTCGCGCTCGAGCTGGGCGAGGGCCTGCAGCAGAATCAGATGACCTTTGCGCTCGGACAGGTTGCCGACCGCGAGAAGCAGCAGCTCGCCGTCAGGTACCCCCAATTCGGCGCGCACGGTGGCAGGGTTGCCGGGACGCACCGCGACGCCGTTCACCACGGTGGTGATGCGATCCCCCGCGACGCCGAGGTCCGCCGCAAGCTGCCGCCGGGTTGCGTCGGAGACGGCGACCGTGGCGGCGCTCCGCCGCATAGCCCAGCGCACCGCCGCCCGCCGGCGAAGAGCGCGGCACATCGTCTGGCTGCCGTGAAAGGTGATTACGTTAGGCAGTCCGCGGCGACGCGCGGCCGCGGCGCCGTACACCGCCATGGTGAATTCGTGGCCGTGCACCAGGTCGACGCCGCGTCGGTCGAACAGCGCACCGAGCCGGCGGACGAGACCGGGATCGAGCGTACGATCGAGCCGGAACGTCGCCGGCTCGAACCCGCTCTCGCGCAGTCGCGCCCCGAGCCAGCCGACCCCGTGCTCCGGCCCGACCGGCACAATCGTATGGCCGCGACGCCGCAGCTCCTCGGCGAGCTGGAGCAGCAGCACTTCGGCGCCGCCGGGGCCGTCGCTCTCCAGCATCAGCGCTATCGTGCGCGGACGTTCGAGCAGAGTCACCGCGGCCGGCGCACCCAGCGCGCCACCTTGTCCTGGGTGCGCTCGACGCGATCGTAGAACAGCCGCGCCACGCGCAAAGCGCCGAGGCGTGCCGCGCTCCAGCTCACGGTCGCGTCCATGCCCATCGTGCGCCCCCGGCTGCGGAAGCGGCCGGCGCGGATCGCCGCGAGCGGATCGGGCTCGTCGAGGTCGAGCAGGAGACGCAGCTCGCGGTCGTTCGAGGCGTCATGCTGATCCAGTCCGGCGAAGCCGACGACCTCGGGACGGCGACGGCGCAGCCGCTGGAGCAGCCGGATGGCGCGCGGATCGGGCAGATACCGGGTGTTGTAGCCGGCATTCCAGATCTCGATCGCGTCCACGACGTCGAGCACCTCGGGGGGGATCCGGTAGCGCGGCAGCACAGGGTGTGCGACGGCGGTGAGCGCGGCGGCGGCGGGCGCGAGCCGGGCGAAGTCCGCCGGCGTCTCCGGCGCGATCCATTCCCGAAGGCCGAAGGCGAGCAGGTGCATTCCCTTGAACCCGGCAAAGCGATACTCGAGCCCCGGGATGAGCCGGAGCCGCGCGTCGGACAGCCGAGCGCACTCGGCGGTGAACGCGGCGAAGATCCCGGCGTCGAAGTCCTCCGCGTGATCGGAGAGCGCCACGAACGCGATATCCCGCTCCAGCGACAGCTCGCGCAGGCGGGCGAGCGAATCGCGCCCGTCGTGCGAGTAGTTGCTATGCACGTGGATGATGCCGACCTGGCCGCTCATGGTGTCACGCTCACTGTCCGCGAAGCCACAACGTCGTCTCCCGGAAGAACGGCCCCGGATCGGCCCAGCGCAGGATCTCGTTGCGGTCGCCCGGCCACCACAGGCGCAGGAAGGCGGCGAGCGCGGCGGCGCGGGTCGGCGCATCGGGCGGAAGGCTCAGCTCGGCACTCGAGCGGCGGAGCCGAAGCAGCAGTTGATCCACGTCGCCCCACCACCAGCGACTCCGCACGCCGACGCGATAGTGCGGCATCGGCTCGACCGGCTCGCCCAATGCGACCGCCGCGAGGAGTGCCGGGAAGTCGACGCCGGCATCGACCGCGAGCTGGAGCGAGCCCCAGAAGCGGCCGTTGATCTCCATGAGGTACGGCGTCCCGGTCGCCGCGTCGAGCTTGTACTCGACCATCGCCACGCCGCGCCAACCGAAGCGCTCGAGCAGCGCGCGCGAGCGCGCGACCAGCTCCGGATCGGCCACGATGCTCTCGCGATAGACGCTGACTCCGCCGGACGGCGGCTTCTCCCGCAGCCGGCGGTGGGCGAATTGCGCCACGAGCTGGCCGTTCCAGAGCAGGAGGAAGATACCGACGCCGGGGCCGACGATGCGCTCCTGCAGGAGCAGCGGGTACGCCTCCGCAGGCAGCTCGGCGATCACTCGGCGGAACTCGGACCAGTCGGCGGCGTGGCGGACCGCCAGTCGCAGCCGGGCGCCTCCCGCCCCGGCGACAGACCGTGACGGCTTGAGTACCGCCGGCATGCGCACCTGGTCCGGGGCCAGCGCATCGGCGGCGGCACGCCTGGCCAGGACGAGCTGCCGCGGCACGGCGATCCCGACCTCGGGCGCGACGCGAAGCAGCTCCGCCTTGTCGGTAAGGCGGCGGAAGACGTCGGCGTCGGGAAACGGCAGCACCCCCGGCGCGAGCTTGGCGCGCTCGGGGAGGAGCGCCAGCATCGCGGCTTCAGTCACCGGAACGACCAGCGCCGCGTGCTCGTTCGCCACGAGCGTGACGATGGCCGCCGCGAACGCGGCGGGACCCCGCAGCGCGTTGGGGACGGCGTGGTCCGCGGCGGCGAACCGGGACGCGCCCGCGAGCGAGCGGCCGGTAGCGGAGCAGACGGCGCAGCGATAGCCGGCGCGGCCGAGCGAGCGCACGACCGCAAGGGCGGCGCGCTGCTCGCCGTCGGTAACGACGACGGTGCGGGCCACGCCGGTGGCGTCGGGCGCGGAAATCAGGTGTTCGGCGGAGTGATGAAGTTCGTCCGGACCGGTGCCCCGCGACGGCGCGACTGCGGGAGGGCCGGCAATGCCGCCGCAGGCGCAGCGATCGCCACTCCGCGATCATGCGCGAGGCGCTTGTCCACACAGATGTACAGCCCGCTCATCAGCGCCGCGACGAAGTACGCGGCGTCCATCCACGCGAACGAAACGAAGAACGAGGTGACGGAGAATCCGACCATCGCGACGGCGAAGTAGCCGGTGGCCAGATAGAGGAATCGTTCCTCGGAGGTTCCGTTGACCCAGGCGTGCGGCAGCCGCCGGCGCAAACGGAACATCGCGAGTACGCCACCGACGGTGAGGCAGATCCACATGGCAAGGCCGGGGAGCCCAAGCTCGGCCCCGGCCTGCACGAAGCTGTTGTGTGGCGGCGTGCAGCGGAGGCCGGTGCCCGCGACGTGCTCCTGCGCCTTCACCGACATCTCGCACTCGGCCTTCTGGAAGTTGTTGATGCCGAGTCCGAAAACGGGGTAGGACAGCATGTACCCGATGCCGCGTCTGGCCACCTCCCGACGACCGTCCTTGGAGCTCCAGTTGTAATCCTGCGTGGGTCGGAAGATGGTGCTCATCTGGGTCCAGTAGCCCTCGGGTGCCCAGATGACGAGGCCGAGTCCGACCACGAACACAAACCCGAGCCGCTTCACGATGGACACCCGGTTCAGCATGACCAACAGCATTCCACCCACGGCTACAAGCCCGAGAAAGCCGCCGCGGGATCCCGACCGTGCCATGGCCGCACCGATGAAGAGAACGGTGATGGCGCTGATGACCCTGCCTCGCTTGCCGGCCACCTGAAGGGTCAGGATCGTCAGCGCCAGGCCGATCATCAGGATGCAGCCGATGTCGTTCGCGTCATACGTGTAGAGATCACTGAGGCGCTGATAGCCGTTGTATGTGCTCAGCTTGAAGAAGAAGAGCGAGAGGCAGGCCAGTATCAGCGTGCTGATGACGTAGGACCAAACCAGCGTGAGCAGGTCACGACTGGACCTCACCGATACGATCAGCAGGAAGCAGTACAGCAGGGTCTTCGAGTAGGTGTCGAGGATGAACTTGCCTGAGCTGCCGAGCGAGATCCCGAACGGTGCCGAGATGCAGGCATAAATGCCGATCACGGCAACCAGCTTGGCCGGCCATGTCTGCAGCACGCTGTCGGAGTTGAGCGACTTCGGATTCAGAAACGCGTAGGCCGCGATCAGCGCGGTCATCACGAGGGCGGGCCGCAGGTGCGACAGCACCGGCCAATGCTGGTGAACCCGGCTGATCGTGATGATGGTCAGCACGAAGAGCATCCTGCGATACGGATCCCGCGCCGGCTCCAGCGCCTTCGAGACTCCAGCGCTGAGCGCTGCCCCGCCACGCCGCCGCTGGATCGGTACCGCAGTCATTCATACCTCGAGTCACAGGTTCGGCCGGCCGGAGCGAGCAAGATTGTCGCCGGCCGGCAGCTGCGGCGGGTCCGACTGACCGCTCAACTATAGCGGAGTGCGAATCTGAGTGTTGGTGACTTGCGGCACATCGTGGCGCCCGCACCACGACTGAGATGCGAGCGCACCACGGATCAGCCTGGAAGGAGGCCGGCCAGACGAATGCGAAAGCCAGCGAGCGAAAGGCCGGCAGAGACGTTGAACCGCGGCAGCGCCCAGCGATCGTCACCCGCCGCCATCCAGCCGCCGCCGACGAGAAAGGCGCCGACGTACCCCGCCGCGCGAGTCGCGGTGCGGACGCCGGGCGATTCGAGACCGTAGGGATAAGCCATCCAGGGCAGCGCGCGGGGAAACCGCTCCCGGAGCCACGTCAGCGGGCGCACCAGCTCCTCGCGCAGCTCGTCCTGCTGCAGCGTGGCGAGGTTGGGATGCGACCAGCTGTGCGTCCCGAGCGAACAGCCCGCGTCGACCGCGGCGCGAAGCTGTTCTTCGGTCCCGCCGTGCGCCCATGCAGGTGAGGCCGACAGGTCAATGCCAGAGGCACGCGCCCATGAACGGACCTGGCTGTCCTCACCACGGAACTCGTGCAGCAGCCGCTCGCGTGTGGCGGCGGTGAGTTCTCCGATGTCGGCCAGTGCATCCCACCAAAGGTCGCGTCGGCCGAGGAGCCCCGGGGCAACGAATATCGTTGCCGGGAGGCCCCGCCGCGACAATTCCTCGATGCCCGCAGTCAGTGCACCGGCATACGCATCGTCGAACGTTATGACGACCCGGGGGCGCCCACGCGGCGCGCCGCTGTCCAGCTCGGCGAGCGAGATCACGTCCGCCTCACGTGCCAGCACGTCGAGCTGTGCGCCGAACTCTTCCTGACGTAGGTGGAGCGGCCGATCGCCGCTCGGGCGCTCCCCCCGCGGTACGATGTCGTGATAGGCCAGCACGAGCGTACGGCCGCGGACCCGCCGACGTGCCCATCGGGCGGGCCCCAGCATGAGAAGATGCTCGAGAGATGATTTCAGCAGCGCCGCCGTCATCCGCACCCTGGGTGTGCCCCGCCGGCCTGATGTGGCCGGGCTACTGTGCCGCGACGGGCGGCGATGAGTGTACCACCGCCCGTGCGATCGCGCCTGCCGCCACTGCGGCGCCGCGGTCGGTAAAGTGCGCGTAATCCGCGAAAAGCTGTCCCTGGGCGGACGCGCTGATGCGGCGCAGATCCACGAGAGCAACGCCGGAGTCCGCCGCGACGCGGCGCGTCACCTCCGCGCCGGCAGAGTCGAACGCGATCAGGATCGACGCGGGCGCGCGGGGATAGAATCGCTCCCACGCGGTGCGCCACTCGGAATCGGCCGGCTCCGCCGCAGCGAACGCGTTGGCATGTGTCACGAGTACCAGACGGGCGCCGATGCGATGCGCGCTGCCGACCAGGAGGCGCAGATCGGCGTCGAACGCGGCGAGGCGGTCCTCCGGCAGCGTGGCGAACCGCCAGTCGGCCCCGTGCGAGGCGACGGCACGCTCGATCTCCCGCTCGCGGATCCAGGTGGTCAGCGATGCCGGAACCGCCTGCTTGATCCGTTCACGGATCCTGCCGACTACCCGCGGGATGAGCGCACGGAAGCGCGGTGGATCTTGATCGTTTGCTGCGCTGTCGGGCGCAGCCGCCACCGGGCGTTCGTCCTCCAGATACTGAACCGGCGAAGGGTAGTAGACGAGCACGTCCACGCCGAGTCGTCGGAGTCGGTTGCGTACGTCCTCCTCAACCGTGGGCAGCGACATGCCGGGCAGCGCGGCATTGAGCACCTGCGGTTCCGGCAACCCGTGCGCTGCGAGCGAGTCCTCGAGTTGGCGCGGATATTCGTGGCGAGGCGTCTCATAGAGTCCGAACGTCTCGGAGGCGCCGGCCGTGACCACGCGCAACATGCTCCCCTTTGCGTCCGGTACCTCCGGGCCGCGCATGCCGAGCCCGTTCATGATCCATTTGCGAAAGCGGGCGTGCGGGCGTCCATGCATTCCGTCCGCGTCACGGACGATCAACTGATCCTGCGCCGTGTAGGCGGAAAGCAACGGCGTACCGAACGCGATCAGGTCCTGGACTCGGCAGGTGAGCTCCAAGGCCAACATACCCATGAGCAGGAACGCGACCGGCCCGATGTTCCGGCCGCGCGAACGCCGACTGGTGCCCGGCGTGATAGTCTCAGGCGAAACGGGCCGCGTCGTGGGCCGTGGCGAGCTCATCGGTAGGTCCGAGCTGACGACAACGGGACGGTGGCGGGGCACCAGCGACCGCTCGGCACCGGGCCGGTACGCGCACTGGGCGCTGCGGGGCAGCCCGCGGAGGCGGTCGCATGACTTGGGGCGCGGTCGGTCCTCCCGCTCGGAGGCGATTGGGCTAACAGCCCTGCCATGTGCGCACCGCCCTCGTATCGAATCACATACTGTCCTGAAAAGGGTCTTCCGGCTGGAGAGCGCCGCATCGGCGCCGACGACGGCGCCCTGGACTGCCGACAGCGGTCGTCGCTCGGAAAGCCGAGGCCATTGTCGTTCACGCGACGCGTCGGCGACGGGTGCGTGACGGCGCCGTCAGGACAAGGCCGACCGGCAGCACAGCGCCACGATGCCGCCACACCGGGGCACATGCGCGCCCTAGAATTGGAAATAGAGGAAAGGCGTTGCCGCACCGCCCAGCATGAAGGCAACGCACACGCCTAACGCTGCTGCGCCGGCGAGCACATATCTGCGGCGCGGCCGCCAATCCTGGTGCAGCTCAAAGGCGTTCGGACCCGCCAGCGCCCACATACCGGCACCGAACACCAGCGGGGCGGCCCAGGTCGGCGCCGCGGCGGCAGTGCCGGCTGTCGGCACGAACATCACGCGGTACAGGTGCGCGGCCATGCCGAAGTCGGTGCTGCGGAAGAGCACCCAACCGAGGAGCGTCAGGAATGCCATGCCGAGTTGGCGCGGGACCCGCGGCAAGCGATTCCAGGCGGCCCCCCAGGCGCGGTAGATACTCAGCAGGACTCCGTGGTACGCGCCCCACAGCACGAAGGTCCAGTTCGCGCCGTGCCACAATCCGCCAAGCAGCATGGTGATCATCAGATTGCGATAGGTGAGCACCGTGCCGTGCCGGTTACCCCCGAGCGGGATGTAGAGGTAGTCGCGCAGGCATGTCGACAGGGAGATGTGCCACCGGCGCCAGAAGTCCGACGGGTCGAGCGCCTGATACGGAGAGTTGAAGTTCTGCGGGATGCGGAGCCCGAAGAGATAGCCGAGCCCGACGGCCATCGTGCTGTATCCGGAGAAGTCGAAGTACAGCTGGAGTGCGTAGCCGGCCATCGCCAGCCACGCGCCGCCCGTGGAAAGCGTGGCGTAATGATGCAGGGCCGGATTCACCATCGAAGCCAAACTGTCCGCGACGAGTACCTTCTCGACGAGGCCGGTGATGAAGAACGAGATCCCGAGGCGTGCCCATCGCGTCCGGTCGGCGTGGCCGAGCGCCTCAAGGTCGTGCGCGATTTGCCGGAAGCGCACGATCGGGCCCGCGATCAGTTGCGAAAACAGGGAGACGTATGCGGCGAACTCCGACAGACGCCGGGTCGGACGCACGGCGCCGCGGTAGCAGTCGACGATATAGCTGATCGTATGGAAGGTATAAAACGAGATTCCGATCGGCAGCACGATTTGCCAGTGCGGAAATGTGGCGCCCACGCCTGCCCAGTGCAGCGCGGCCTCGAGGGACCGGAGCGCGAACATGGCGTACTTGAAAAAGCCGAGGAGCAGCAGATCCGTCGTGACCGGCACCACGAGGCACCAGCGGCGTACGCGCGCGTCGCGGACGGGGTCAGAGTACCGGGCGAAGCCGAGTCCCGCGACGTAGCTCACGATCGTGCCGAACGCCATCAGCACGCAGAAGCGCGGATCCCAGTAGCCGTAAAAGACGTAGCCCGTCAGGGCGAGCCAGCGGTACCGCCCTTCGGCCGTACGGAGAGACCAGAACACGACGTACGTGATCGGCAGAAACAGCCCGAGAAAAACGAAGCTGTTGAACAGCACGCAATTGCCTCCCGGTCCGCGCGTGACGGTTCGGCTTTGAAGAATCGGGCAGCGAGGTGATGATCAGACAAAAAGGTGACGGCCGGGCAAAGCAAGAAGCGTGCACGGACGTGTGGCGGCGCGTGTCTGCGCCGGCGAGCTCACGGCGGCACCCGCCGCCTGAGTTGGGAAGTCGCTTTGCAAACTGAGCGATCGGCTGCGGCGATGATGCGCGCCTGCCCTACTTCCCACTGGCGTAGTACTGATCCATCCACATGTACTGGTCGGCGGGGATGGTGCCGCCCGCGCCGCCCCAGATGGGGTTCCAGGCGAAGATCTCCCAGGTATCGCTGTCGCCCGGGCCGACCCAAGCGATGTTGG
>JAICWE010000100.1 GCA_025934955.1 Gemmatimonadales bacterium
GGCCATGCTGGCGAGGAGGCCGCAGATCGTCCCGGACCATGTCTTACCCGGGCTCACCCGCGGCGCGAGTTTGGGCCCGCCGATCGCGCGGCCGCCGAACATCGCCGCCGTGTCGCCCACCCAGATGACCACGAGCGGCGTGAACACGAGCCAGGTCCCGGACCAGTCGCGCGCCGGGTAGTTGGGCAGGTGGCGCAGAGCGAGGAGAAAACAGGGGAGTGCCGCCGCGTAGGCCACGCCGAACACGGTCACCGCGGTCGCGGCGAGCGGCCGCTCCGTCGGCGCCCGACGCGCGAGCGCAACCAGCAGCACGAGCAGCAGCCAGAGGGCGGCCCAGTACGGCAGGTCGAGTCCCAGCACCGGCTCGTAGCGGAGCGCATAGAGCACGAGAAACGGGAGCAGCAGCGCCGTGGCCTCCCCGGTGACGACCAGCGGCCGCACGCCCTGGAGCACCGCGAACGCGTACAGCTCGCGCACGCCGAGCACCGCGACGATTGCGACCACCGCCGTGAGCGGCCACCCGCCCCACCAGACCACCAGCAGGGCGAGCGGAATCGCGACGGCGGCGAACGCGACCCGGCGCACGTCGTTGTGATCGGCCATCAGACGGAGACGCGCCCGAAGCGACGATCGCGGCGCTGGAACTCGAGGATCGCCTCGAACAGATGCCGGCGGGTGAAGTCGGGCCAGAGGACGGGCGTGACGTAGAACTCGGCGTACGCGAGCTGCCAGAGCAGGAAATTCGAGAGGCGCTGCTCGCCGGAGGTGCGGATGAGGAGATCGGGATCGGGCCACGGCGCCGTGTACAGGTGCCGAGCGATCGCGTCCTCGTCCACGTCTGCGGGATCGAGCTTGCCGGCGGCGACGTCTTCCGCGATCAGCCGCGCCGCCCGCGCGATCTCGGCGCGGGACCCGTAGGAGATGCAGAGATTGAGCGAGAGCACGGCGCCGTCCGACGTCTCGCCCATGATGCGGTCCACCGCGCGCCGCGCGCTGGGCGACAGCCGGTCGGTCTCACCGAGGATGCGCACCACGACGCCCTGCTGGCGGAGCTCGTCCACCTCCTTCGCGATGTACTCCTCGAGGAGGTTCATGAGCGACTCGATCTCGTCCACCGGGCGCCGCCAGTTCTCCTGGCTGAACGCGAAGAGCGTCAGCACCTCGACGCCAGCCGCGAGGCAGCCCTCCACGACTTCGCGCACCGCCGTCATGCCGGCGTGATGCCCCAGCGGCCGGGGCAGCGAGCGTCCCTGTGCCCAGCGCCCGTTTCCGTCCATGATGACCGCGACGTGCGCCGGCACGGCACCGTGCAGCCGGAGCCGCTGCAGCAGCTCGTCCGCGCCACCGGGCGCGCCCGCCTCGCTCATCGGCTCAGACTTCCATGATCTCCGCTTCCTTCGCGGAGATCAGCCCGTCGATCTGCTTGATGTGCTCGTCGGTGAGCTTCTGGACTTCCTTCTCGCCGCGGGTGCGCTCGTCCTCGGCCACCTTCTCCAGCTTCTTCAGCTTGCTCATCGTGTCGGTGCGCGCGTGGCGCACGGCGATGCGGCCCTCTTCGGCCAGCTTGTGCACCACCTTCACCAGCTCCTTGCGGCGCTCCTGCGAGAGCGGCGGCAACGGCACCCGGATCAAGTTGCCCTGGGTCGCGGGATTGAGGCCGAGATCGGAATCGCGGATCGCCTTCTCGATGGCGTTGGTCAGGCCCTTGTCGAACGGCTGCACCGTGAGCATGCGCGGCTCCGGCGCCGCCACCATCGCCACTTGATTGATCGGCACGTGGCCGCCGTACGCCTCGACCCGAACGATCTCGAGCAGGGAGGTGCTCGCCTTGCCGCTCCGGATGCCGCTCAGCTCCCGCTTGGTGCTCTCGACCGCCTTGTGCATCGCCTCGCGGGCGTGCCTGGCCAACTCGGGAATCGTGCTCATCGGACGATGGTCCCCACCCGCTCGCCCTGAAGTACGCGTCGCGTGGCGCCGGGTTCGTTGATGTTGAAGACGACGATCGGCAGCTTGTTGGTCTGGCAGAGGCCGAACGCGTTGGCGTCCATCACCGCGTAGCCGCGGATGAGCGCTTCCTGGTAGGTCAGCTCGGGGATGAACGTCGCCGACGCGTCCTTGCGCGGGTCGGCGGTGAAGATGCCGTCCACGTTGGTCGCCTTGAGGATGACCTGCGCGTCGATCTCGAGCGCGCGGAGCACGCCGGCGGTGTCGGTGGAGAAGTATGGATTGCCGGTACCGGCGGCGAAGATCACCAGCCGGCCTTTTTCCAGGTGACGGATGGCGCGCCGGCGAATGTACGGCTCGGCCAGGCCTTCCATGCGGATGGCGGTCATCACCCGGGTGTCCACGCCGGCGCTTTCCAGCACGTCCTGCAGGGCCAGCGCGTTGATCACCGTCGCCAGCATGCCCATGTAGTCGGCGCTGACGCGATCGAGTCCCTGCCGGCTCGCGGTGGCGCCGCGGATGATGTTGCCGCCGCCGACCACCAGCGAAAGGTGCACACCCAGCGCGTGCACCGCCTTGATTTCCTCGGCGAAGGCCTCGATCACCTTGTAATCGAGGCCTTGCCCCGTCTCGCCGCCCAGCGCCTCGCCCGAGATCTTGAGCAGGGCGCGGGAATAGGCGAGGGCCACCTCAGGCTTCTCCGACCTTGAAGCGGGCGAATCGCTGCACGGTGGCGCCGGCAGCGCCCTTCATCAGCTGGCCGACGGTGCGACTCTCGTCCTTGACGAACGGCTGCTCGGTGAGAGAGCGCTCGGCGAGGAACTTCTTCACTTTGCCCTCGACGATCTTGCCGCGAATGTTCTCCGGCTTCCCTTCCTGCACCACCTGCTCCTCGGCGATGCGCCGCTCCCGCTCGACCAGCTCGGCCGGCACGTCCTCGGGCCGGACCGCGATCGGGTCGGCCGAGGCGATGTGCAGCGCGATGTCCCTAGCGATCGCCGCCGCCGCGTCATCCCCCGCGCCGGCGACACCGACCAGCGTGCCGACCATGCCATTGTGATGCAGGTAGGAGGCGAC
>JAICWE010000081.1 GCA_025934955.1 Gemmatimonadales bacterium
GGCATCCGGAGCGAGGCCATCCGGACGAGCGAATCGCCGCGCTCATCGAAGACGGTGACTGGACCGGCCTCCGCCGCGACATAGAGCCGATGCCAGGCAGGGTCGAAGGCGAGCACATCGGGATCATCGCCCACCGGGTGCCGGCCAAGTACCCGCATCGTCCGGAGGTCGACCACCGAGAGCGTCGCGTTGCCCTCGCTCGCGACGAAAAGGAGTCGGCGGGCCGCATCGACCGAGAGCCCGTGCGGATGGCGCGCGCCGGTGATGGGAAAGCGGCCTACCACCCGCTCCTCGGCGGGATCGATGGCGACGACCTCGTTCCGCGTCTGCACGGCCACGAGCATGCAGCCGGAGCCGGGATCGTAGATCGTGTTGCCGGCCTCCCCGCCCAGCGGGATCGTACCGGTGGACCGGTCCCGGACCGCGTCGATCACCAGCTCGCCGCCGCCCGACTCGTCCGAGACGAACACCTTCCTGGCCCCCGGTGCGTAGGCAATGCCGTCCGGGAAGCCGATCGGGCCCACCCGCGCCACGATCGCGAGCGTGCGCGTATCGATAATGGCTACGCGGTGGAGACCGGTCGCGGAGGCGTAGACGCGATCCAGCTCCGGCACCGCCCAGACACCCGTCACTCCGGGCACTCCGCTGACCGCGCCCACCACGCGTTGCGTGTGCGTGTCGAAGACGATCACCTGGCCTGTCCCCATGTGGGCCAGGTACAGGCGTCCGCTCACGGTGTCGAGGCTCTGGTAATCGAAGCGGACCGCAGCGCCAGGGAGCGGGACGTCAGTCGCGACGTGCAGCGTCGCGGCGGCATCGGCTGTGATGGCGGACCGCGATGCAGCGTCGCTCGAGGTCGCGGTCGCGTCCGGCAACTGTTCGCGACAGGTGGAGAGAGTCGCGCGCGACTGCGCAGCCGATCGGGCAGGGGCACAGGCGAGGAGGAGCACGCAGGTGGCGGCGCCGACGTGCTGCGCCCAAGCGATACGAAGGACCGGCACCCGCATGAGGACGCCGGTCCTCGTCAGGCGCCGGGCCGCTTCACGGCCACGCGGTCGAGTGCGGCCCGCAGCGCCTGCGCGAGTTTCGTCGCGTCGTCGTGGGCCCAGAAGTGCATGAAGAAGAGCCGCGGCTCCTCCGTGAGCATGTGGCTGTGGACCGCCGTGATCGTGATGCCGTGGTCGCGCAGCGCTCGGATCACCGGATTCACCTCCGAGTCGGCGAGGACGAAGTCGCCGGTGATCGCCGCCTTACCGCCCGCCGTCGGCTGGAAGTTGAGCGCGGTGGCTACGCCCATCGAGGGTGGGACCTCCAGTCCGTCCGCCCGCACGGCCCCGGCGCGCGGGACGCTCACCTGGTAGACGCCGCCGTTCACCTTGCCGGAATAGCCGAGCGCCCGCGCCACCGCGGCCGTGTCGAACCCGACGAGTTCGGTGCCCGCTCCATCGGAGGGCCGCTCGGCGGAGGCCGGTGGCGTCGCGGTGAGGGCGAGCGCCGCACGCACCGCCCGGGCGACTTGCACGGGCGAGCCGTGTGCCGCGATGTGCAGGTACATCACGCGCGGCGACTCGCCCTGGAGATGATTGTGCAGCGCGGTCTGCTGCACGCCCATCTGCTGCAGCTTCGTGAGCACCGGCATCACCTCGCTCTCCCGGAGCACGAGATCGCCCATCGCCATCGCGCTGCTGTCGCCGCTGCCGATGCGCTTGAACGCGACCCAGGAGCCGAGGGCGAGCGCCGGCTTGACGGCGATGCCGCCGACGGTGACGTGCAGGTCGGAACGCGGGAAGCCGTACTTCTGCACACCGCCCGGTTGCGCCTTGCCCGCACGACCCATCGCCTGATCGACCGCTCTCCAATCCCCGGCCGAATCCGTGGCGGCCTGCTGCGGTGCCCCGGCGCCCCCGGTTGAGATGCGGGCGGCGGCGGACGTGACCGCGACGTCGCGACTGCCCTGCTCTCCCTCGCGTGCTCGGCCGCCGTCGCACGCAGCGACGAGCAGCATTGCCGTCACGCAGGCGGCGACACGGAGCGAAGCGCCACGCTGCCGTGCGCCCCCATGTCCGGCGGCGGTCAGGAGTCCGAGAGAGTCACGAGTGGGGAGCGCAGGCATACATCCTCCATGGCGTCCGGATACGGAGGGGGCCGTGCCGCCGGCGCGGGGAAGGGCGCCGAGGAATCTCATACTTCCACGGTAACAATCGTTACATACCGGTGCAACCACGCGGTCCCATGCCGCGTTCCCGTCGCGGCCGTACTTCACGACTCCCGCGACGGCACGGAGTGCACTCGGGCGAGGACCGCCCACGCTGGAACGCGACAAACGCCGCCTCCCGGAGGGAAACGGCGTCGCTATTCACAAATCGGGGCGCCGGGATTTGAACCCGGGACCTCCTGCTCCCGAAGCAGGCGCGCTAACCGGGCTGCGCTACGCCCCGTACGAGCGGCGACCGGCCGAACGCCGGGTCCCGCGAGGGCGGAAGTATCTCTCGTCGACTGGCGAGGCGCAAGGCCGCCGCGGGCTCGGGCGGTGAGATATCTCACCGCCCGCGTGGCCGTGGGCCGCTACCGTGGGTGGCCCACAGTCACGCGGCGGGGGCCCATCCCGGAGGCGGTGTGCCGGTTCGTCGGTGCATCCAACGCACGAGCGCACACCTCGCATGCGTCGCGGCGTTCTGTCTCGCGCTGGTCGGTTGCGGGGGCAGTGATCTGACCGCCCCGACGAACGTCGCCACGATCTCGTTGAGCGCCCCGAATACGACTCTCGCCGCCGGCGCGCAGGTGCAGCTCTCCGCCGCCGCACACGACTCGGCCGGTCGCGCGGTGGACGGGGTAAGGATCACCTATTCCAGCAGTGACACGGCAATCGTCCAGGTCAGCGCCGCCGGCGTGGCGGCGGGTCGCGGCGTCGGTTCGGCCACGGTGCGTGCCAGCGCCGGTCGTGCCGCCGACTCGCTCCGGCTGACAGTGGATCCGGGCGCGCCGGCGCGGATCGCGGTCGCCCCCGCCACGCCGAGTGTCGCCGCGGGGCAGAGGCTGCAGCTCCAGGCCAGCGTCACCGACGCCGAGGGAAACCCGGTCCCCGGCGCCTCGCCGACGTGGACCATCTCCGACAGCGCCGTCGCAACCGTCTCGGGCTCCGGTGTGCTCGCGGGCCGCCGGGCCGGCACGACCACCGTGATCGCGAGCGCCGGAGGGGCGAGCACCTCGTTTACTGTGACCGTGACGCCGGCTCCGGTTGCATCGATCGCGGTGAGCCCCGCGCAGCCGTCGCTCGCGGTCGGCGACACGCTCACGCTCGCCGATACGGCGAGGGATGCGGCCGGCGACGCGCTTCCCGGCATTGCGGTAACATGGGCGACGAGCGATGCGGCGATCGCGACCGTCTCGAGCACCGGCCTGGTGACGGCGCTCGGCCTCGGCAGCGCCACGATCACCGCCACGGTCGAAGCGAAGAGCGCGACGGCAGCCGTCACGGTTCACCCGCCGCCGGTGGCGACGGTCGGCGTCACGCCGGCGAGCGCCGCGCTCCTCGGCGGCGCGACCGCGCAGCTCGCGGCGGCCGCGAGCGATGCCCGCGGCCAGCCGATCCCCGGCGCAACCTTCACCTGGACCACCAGCGACCCGGGCGTCGCCACCGTTTCGTCGTCCGGTCTCGTCAAGGGCGTGAACGCCGGGTCGGCCACGATCACCGCCGCGAGCGGCGGCAAGAGCGGCACGGCGGCGGTGGCCGTGACGGACGGGGCTGGCGCGCGCCTGAACGAGGTCTCCTGCAGCGCGGGCGGTTCCACCCAGCTCATGGACGTGTTCATCCCGTCCAACAACATCGCGCGGCCGCTGCCGGCGGCGGTGTACGTCCACGGCGGCGGGTGGAACTCCGGCGACAAGACCGGCTCTCCCTGGTTTCCCGAGCTGCGCGATTCGCTGCTGAACCGCGGCTTCATCGTGGTCTCGGTCGACTACCGCCTCGCGCCGACGTACAAGTGGCCGGCGCAGATCCAGGACGTGAAGTGCGCGATCCGCGCGCTGCGCGCGCACGCCTCGCGCTACGGCATCGACGGCAACCGCGTCGGCATCTTCGGCGAGAGCGCCGGCGGACAGCTCGCGGCGCTGGCCGACGTGACCGACGCGTCGGCCGGCTTCGACGATGCGGGCGGCTTTGCCGACCAGTCGAGTCGGGTGCAGGCGGTGGCGTCGGTGTCGGGGATCTACGATCTCACCCGGCCCGGCGAGCTGACCTTCCCTGGCCCGGAGCAGGTCTTCGTCACCTGGCCCGACAGCACGTCGAGCGAGCTGACCAACGCGAGCCCGCTGCACTGGGTCTCGGGCGGCGACGGCGCGGCGCTGCTGATCCATGGGCAGGACGACCCCAAGGTGAACGTCGCCCAGGCGCAGCGGATGGCGCTGGCGCTTCAGTCGAAGGGGGTGCCGTTCACTCTCACCATCGTCGCCAACGCGGACCACGGCCTCGAGTCGGTCAACGGGCAGCCGATCAGCCCCAGCCACCTGGAGCTGACGCGCGAGCTGGTCAGCTTCCTCGATTCGCGGGTGCGTTAGGCGCGGCGCCGGGCAGCGCGACGCTGTGGCCTCCGGCCTCGACCACCGCGGCCGGAACCGCGGCGCGCACCGGCCCGTGCAGCCGGCCGCCCCAGGCGTCGAAGTAGCGCTTGAGCCCGAGGATGGGCCGCTCGACGACCCGCCACATGATGGTGCAGGTGAGCAGCGTGACGGCGAGGACGGCGAGCACATAGCCGACGCACTGCCCGATCGGCGTCTCGTTCCAGGTGATCTGATAGCCGAAGCGGCGGAGCAGGGCGTTGACGATCACGGCGCAGATCCAGTGGAACAGGTAGCAGCCGTAGCTGATCTTCCCGACGTACTGGAGCGGGCGGAAGCGGAAGACCGCCTGGCCTAGGCGGCCGGGAAAGAGCGCGGTGACCAGCAGCGCGCTCATCAGGAGCGCGATGAGCGTGTAGATCAGCGTGCCGCGCCGCGCCGACTCGGACGCCGGCACGATCCAGCCGCCGGCGCCGGCGACGATGAAGCCGGTGCCACCGATCAGGAGGGTCCAGCGCGCCGCGTTGCGGAGTCCGCGTACCGACACGAGGTCGTTCGCCAGCGCGAGCGCCAGCAGTGACCCCAACGCGAGCCCACCGAGCCGGAACGGGGTCAGGATGTAGACCTGCTCGTCGGTGAAGCCGGATCGGAGGGCGCCATAGCGCAGCACCGGTTCGATCAGCAGAATCGCGAACAGGAGGATGATCAGCGGGCGGAGCTTGAGCCGCCGCACCACCAGCGGCCAAAGCGCGTAGAAGTGCTCCTCGACCGAGAGCGACCAGGTCACGTCGAGTGGCGCGTAGAGGCCGCCGTAGATCGCCGCCGAGAGGTTCGCCAGCATGAAGAGGTAGAGCAGCGCATGGTGCGGCAGTACCGAGGGGAGCGCGAGCTCCTGGCCGCCCGGGGCCTCGAGCCCGCCGCGAGCGCCGTTCAGGAGCCAGAGCACCAGGAACAGCAGGTAGAACGCCGGCAGGATGCGCAGCACTCGGCGGGCGTAGAAGTTCAGGAAGTAGTGCGGGGCCTGACGGTCGTGCCAGAGAATCGATGTGATGAGGAAGCCGGAAAGCACGAAGAAGAGGTCCACGCCGGCCCACCCGTAGCGGGCGAGCGTGTTGAGCCACGACCAGCCGGGCGCGCCGGGCCACAGGTGCGCACAGAACACGAGCAGGAATGCGATGCCGCGCACCGCGTCGAGCTCGGGGACGTGCTTGAGTGGCGCGGGCCGGTCCGAAGTCATGGGTCGCAAGGCGTCGCGTTATGCCAGCCGGTGGAACGCGGAGACGGAGTTCGCCGCGCACGCTCAGATGTAGAGCGGGCCGGGGCGAGGCGCGGTGAGATCGCGCACATGCGCGGCGGCGGGGTGCAATCCGGACGGCCGCGTCCGGCGTAGAAGAGGTGACCCACCGGACCGGGCCCGCCGTGCGGGCCGGCCGGCCACACTCCATCCCCCGCTCACGGAATCCATCATGCCGCTCTCCTCCCTTCGCGCAGTTCGCGCGATGCTCGCCGCCGGGCTCTCGCTCACAGCCGTCGCCGCATGCTCCGACCAGCCGAGCGCGCTGGTCGGCACCCGCACCCCCAGCGATGCCGTCGGCGGCGCCGCCGGACTCCAGGAAGGCGCGCTGTACGTCGCCGACCTGCATCCGCTGAATCCGCGAATCCAGCAGCTCCCGCCCAACTCGCAGCACGGCGTGGTGGAAGGGAAGGCCACCTTCCGGGTGGTGAACGGCGAGCTCCAGGCCGTGGTCGACGTCAATGGCGCGGCCCCGGCGGTCGGCGCCTTTCCGAACGGACTCCACCCGCAGCACATCCACGAAGCGACCCAGTGCCCGACGATGGCCGACGACGCCAACGGCGACGGCATCGTGGACGTGATCGAAGGGCTGCCGAAGTACGGGCCGATCATGGTTCCGCTCGATGGCAACCTGGCCGATACCAGCTCGCAGATCGCGACGTTCCCGGTGGGCGAGGGCGTCCGAGGCAGCTACCACTACAGCGCGAGCGCGGCAGTCGCGGACATCGAGGCGGCGCTGGGCCACCCGCTGGCGCTGCCGAGCCGCCACGTCGTGGTTCACGGCGTGGATCTCGCCACCCCGCTGCCGAGCACGGTGCAGACGCTCGGCACGATTCCGGCGCAGCTCACCCTGCCCGTGGCGTGCGGCGAGCTGCGTCAGATGCCGTGACCGGCGCAGCTTCCGGGCAACAAAAAAGGGCCGCTCGCGGAAGCGGCCCTCAGTGCGCCCAGCAGGACTCGAACCTGCAACCTTCTGATCCGTAGTCAGATGCTCTATCCAATTGAGCTATGGGCGCGGGAGCACGACCGGCAACTGCACTGCGACCGCACTGCGACCGCATGGGCGGTACAAGACTCGAACTTGTGACCTCCACGATGTCAACGTGGCGCTCTAACCAACTGAGCTAACCGCCCAATTACTACCAGGGTGTAGTGTCGAGGGTCGAGTGATTCGGGGCGGTGTGCGGCGCGCTGCGCGCGGCC
>JAICWE010000046.1 GCA_025934955.1 Gemmatimonadales bacterium
CGTCGCACGTCCACCCGTCGCACGTCCACCCGTCGCACGCGCACGTCCCGTATGCGCACGCGCACCACTCCCGCGAGCACCGGAGCGCCGCCGCCAAGGATGCGTTCATGCGGAGCACCGGCCACCCCCACGGCTGGCCCGGCCACGTGGTGGATCACCGGGTCCCGCTGGCGTGCGGCGGCGCCGATGCGCCGTCCAACATGGAGTGGCAGACCACGGCGGAGGGAAAGGCGAAGGACAAGTGGGAGCGGCGGGGGTGCCGGCATTAGCGCGCGCAGCGCGCATCAGGCATAGCGTTGGATGCCAGCTCACGTCGGCGAAGCAGACCGTCAGCGATCAACCATCGCCATCTGCTGCGGCGCGTAGCGCGGGCCGGCGATCTTTTCCGGCGCCAGCACCTCGTCGAGTGCCCGCATCTCGGCGTCGGTCAGGCGCACACTCGCAGCACCGACGTTCTCCTCGAGCCGCTTTACGTGCTTGGTGCCGGGGATCGGCACGATGTCCGGCCCCTTGTGCAGGAGCCACGCGAGCGCGATCTGCGCGACGGTCGCGCCCTTCCGCCCGGCGAGCTCGCGGACGGCACCCGCCGCCCGCATGTTGGCGTCGAAGTTGGCGCCCTGGTAGCGCGGATCGCCGCGGCGGAAGTCGCCCTCCGGATATTCCTCGGCGCGCTTCACCTGCCCTGTCAGGAATCCTCTGCCTAACGGCGCGAAGGCGATGAGCCCGATCCCGAGCTCGCGGAGGAGCGGGATGATCTCCGGCTCGAGGTTCCGCTCCCAGAGCGAATACTCGCTCTGGAGCGCCGCGATCGGATGGGTCGCGTGGGCCCGGCGGATGGTCCGCTCGCCCGCCTCGGAGAGGCCGAGAAAGCGGACCTTCCCCTCGCGCACGAGCGCCGCCATGGCGCCGACGACCTCCTCGATCGGCACCGCGGGATCCACCCGGTGCTGGTACAGCAGATCTATGCGATCGGTCCGGAGCCGGCGGAGCGAGCCCTCGACCGCCTCGCGGATGTGCGCCGGCCGGCTGTCCACACCGGCGATGGCGCCGTTGGCGTCGAACCGGAAGCCGAACTTGGTCGCCATCACGACGCGGTCGCGCCCGCCCGGCAGCGTCTCGAGGGCTCGCGCGAGCAGCTCCTCGTTCCGGAACGGCCCGTACGCCTCGGCGGTATCGAGGAAGGTGCAGCCGAGCTCGACCGAGCGGTGGATTGTACGAATGGACTCGCGCTCGTCGCGCTCGTCCGGGGTGCCGTACGCGTGGCTCATTCCCATGAGCCCGAGGCCGATCGCCGAGACCTCGAGGCCGCGCGTGCCGAGTCTGCGCTGCTCCATCACTTCCCTCCCGCGCGGTACGGTTCGTCGCTCACCTGGTCCATCCATTCGACCATCCTGCCGTCGAGCGCCTCCCGGATGGCGATGTGGGTCATGGCGCTCGTGGCCGTGGCGCCGTGCCAGTGCTTCTCGCCCGGCGGGGACGTGACGACGTCGCCCGGGCGGATCTCCTCGATCGGCCCGCCCTCGCGCTGCGCCCAGCCGCGGCCGAAGGTGACGATGAGCATCTACGTACCGCGAGTCGCATCGCCGGATGCTTACTACGATCGCGCGCCGCCGCCCACCGTGACGAGTGACCCTCAGCGTCCCCCAACCGCGGCCATGTAGACCCCCAGCGCCAGCAGCACCACCGCCACAACGTGGCGGAAGGCGCGCTGCGGCAGCCGACCAAGCACCCGGGTGCCGATCGCGGTGCCGAGCACCACGCCGATCGTCGCCGCGAGGACGAGCGGCCAGCGCGCGGCGATCTCGCGGTGCTCCGTCGCCAGATACACCGGCAGCCGCGCGGCGTCCACGAAGAGTCCGATCGCCGTGGCCGTAGCGACGAACGCGGCGGGTGGCACCTGGAAGCCGAGCATCGCGGCGGAGCGGATGCCGCCCTGATTGCCGACCAGGCCGCCGAGCGCGCCCGAGAGTGCGCCAGCGGCCCACGCCGCCCCGCGGGCCCAGTGCACCCGCCGCATCCAGCCGGTCAGCTCGGAGATTCCCGCGATGATCAGCAGCGCCCCGAACACCAGGCCGAGGCCGCGGCTCGAGACCCTCGTGTGGGCGAGCGCACCCGCCAGGCCGCCGATGGCGCTCGCGATGCCGAAGCCCAGGAGAACCTGCCGGTCCACCTGCCGCCGCAGGCGCCAGAACCGCTGCAGTGTGCCGACGAAGTGCGGGATCGCGATTGCGGCGACCGCAATCTTCGTCGGCGCCGCGGCGGCGAGCACCGGCGTCAGCACGCTTCCGATCCCGAAGCCGGTGACGGCGGCGAGCCCGCCTGCGAGCAGGCCCGCCACCACGAGCGCGAAGATCACGGCCGTGACCGTGTATGAGGGACGACTCGATGACGCGACGCTGGCGCGCGCATGGACACGGTCCTCCGGCAGCAGCCGATATGGGCACTGCAACCTGCCGCGGCCGAGCCGGGACCGCAATCGGCTTCGGCGGCGGCGCGCAAGCGATGCCGTCGCTGAGCGGCGGGCGCTCGGCTTCCTGCGGCTGATCGGCATCACCCTGATCGCCGAAGGATTCGATCAGCACACCTCGAACGGCTACATCTATTTCGCGACCGCATTCTCGGTCATGGCGGAAGTGCTGAACCTGCGAGCGCGGAAGGTGCGCGCCGAGGCGGTCGAGCTCCGGCCGCGGTACGCTCGCGACAAGCGCTTGACGCCACCCCGCGCGGCCGGTACGGTTCGGCCGTGACCCGCCTCGCCGCGCTGCTCCTCCTGCTGCTCCAACTGCACCCGATCTTCGGTGCCGCGGCGTGCCTGCGCTCGCAGCTCACCCGCCGCGCCGCCGATTGCACCATGCCGCCGCCACGCGGCGACGGCGGCGCAGTCGCGTCGCTCGCGACGGTGCCCGGAACCGCCGCGTGTCCCTTCGCGCAGTTCTGCGCACCGGTCGCACCGGCTATCGTGCCCGGCGGCGATCCGGTTGGCCCCGCCGCGCTGCCGGCACCGGTGATGAATCCGGTGCCACTGCAGAGCGTGAGCGCACCGGCCGCCGCCCCGCTCGCCCCACCTCCCAGAGCCTGACCCCGACCCCAACGCCGTAGCGACCTCCGGTGCGCGCCGCGCCGGACCGTCGGGCGTTCCCGTCGTCCCGTTCGCGACCCGCGTCTCGCAGCGGGTCACTCCGGTCGTGCACGAACTCTCGGGGAGAGGCTCGGCATCATGTCGTCACACCGTTGCCACCGCGCCGTCGCGCTCGCGCTCGCGCTCGCGACAGCCTGCCTCGCGCTACCGCGACGGGCGAGCGCCCAGGTCGGCCAGGAGCGCGACAGCGCGCTTGCCCGTCTCACCGCCGAAGCGCTCGCCGCGAATCCCGCGCTCGCCGCACGACGGGCCGTTGCCGCCGCGGCGGCGGATCGCGTCCCCGCCGCCGGCGCGCGCCCCGACCCGACGCTCGGCGTCGGCGTGATGGACCTCGCCCTCCCCCGCTTCGCGCTGCACGAGAGCGACTTCACCGAATTCGACGTCGAGCTGTCGCAGGAATTTCCCTGGCCCGGGACGCTGGGCGCGCGCACCGGGGCGGCCGCCGCGACGGCGCGGGCGCGCGAGGCGGATCTCACGAACGGGCGGCGCGACGTCGTCGTGCGCACGGCGGAGCTGTACTACCGGCTCCGCTACGCGGTGACGGCGCGGGCGACGCTCGCGCGGCAGCGGGCGCTGCTCGCGACCGGCGTGGACATCGCGACGACCCGCTACGCCACGACCTCGGCGCCGGAGAGCGATCCGCTCCAGGCCCGGGTCGCGCTCGCGCGGCTCGACGCCGAGGACGCCGACCTCGCGGCGAGCGAGACCGAGCTCCGCGCGCAGCTCAGGGCGCTCAGGAACGTCCGCGGGCCCGACTCGCTGGACGTAGCGCTGATCGATCCCGAAACCGTGCTGGCCGCGCATGAGCTGGGCGCGTCGCTCGATTCGGCCGGCGAGACGGCGTCGGAGCATCCGCGCCTCCGGATGCGCCGCGCCGAGATCGAAGCGGCGGACCAGCAGGTTCGCGTGGAGCGGCTCGGGAGTCGCCCCGGCCTCACCGTGATGACACGCTACGGCGCCCGCCCCCTCGGCTCCGACTTCTTCTCCGCGTTCGTCGGCGTACGGCTGCCGCTGTACGCCGGACGGAAGCAGGGTCGTCTCGCCGATGCCGCGCGGGCCGACGCCGACGCCGCCCGTGCCGCCTTGGCCGGGGAGGAAGCCGCGCTCGCGCAGGAGATCCGCGCCGCCCGGGCTCGGCTCGCGAGCGGGGACATCCGGCTCCGGCTCCTCACCCGCCAGGTGATTCCCGCCGCCGAGGCGACCGTCGAGGCGACGCTGCGCAACTACCGCGTGGGCCAGGTCGAGTTCGTGACGGTGCTCGCGACCGAGGACGTGCTCTACCGCGCGCGCCTCGACGCGGCGCGCGCCGCGGCCGAGCACTTCACCCATTTCATCATGCTCGAGCAGCTGGTCGCGCCGGAGGAACCCCGATGAACCGCCGGACGATCGTCGCGGCGCTCGCAACCACGCTCGTCGCGGGCGCGATCAGCGGCTGCTCCCGGACGCCGGCGCGCGGTGCCGCGCCGTCGGGGGGCGGCATGGCCGGCATGCGGGGAATGCCGGCACGGCAAGGGCCCGCGGAAAAGGCGGCGCCGGACACCGCCGGCGTGCCGGTGGATCGCGCCGCCGCGGGGCGGGTCGGCATCACCTTCGCGCGCGCCGCGATGCGCCGGCTCGCGGCGGACACCCGCGTCGTCGGCACGCTCGCGTACGCCGAGCCGCGCCGCGCCTACGTGAGCGCGCGGGTGATGGGTTGGGTCGAGCGACTGTACGCCGACTATCAAGGCAAGCCGGTCCGCGCCGGCGACCCGCTGCTCGCGCTCTACGCCCCCGAGCTGGTCAGCGCGCAGGAGGAGTACCTCTCCGCCCGCCGGCTCGGCGATTCGTCGCTCGTCGCCGCGGCGCGCCGGCGGCTCACGCTGTGGGACGTGCCCGAGGATCAGATCGCGCTGCTCGACCGAAGCGGCCGAGCGCAACGGACGCTCCTCCTCCGCGCGCCGATGAGCGGCGAGATCGCGGAGAAGATGGTGACCGAGGGCCAGGCGGTCCGCCCCGGCGACAACCTCTTCCTGATCGCCGACCGCCGCGTGCTCTGGGTCGAGCTCGGCGTCTACGAGCGCGACGCGCGCCTGCTGCGCGTCGGCTCGCCGGTGTCGCTCACGGTGGACGCCTTGCCGGGACGCGAGTACGCCGGCCGCGTCACCTTCATCCAGCCGCGGGTGGATACGACCAGCCGCACGCTCACCGCGCGGGTGGAGGTTGCCAACCGCGACGGCCGGCTGCGCCCCGGCATGTTCGCCACCGCGCGCCTCGCCGGCGCCGCGGCGCCGCGACTCGCCGTGCCGCTCACGGCGGTGCTCCCGACCGGCATGCGCGAGCTGGTGTTCGTGAACCGCGGCGACGGCCGCTTCGTGCCGCGCGAGGTCGCGACCGGCGTCCGGACCGACTCGCTCGTCGAGATCGTCAGCGGACTCACGGCGGGCGACGAAGTCGTCGGCTCAGCCACCTACCTGCTCGACTCCGAGTCGAACCTCGCTTCGGCGATGCAGGGGCTCATGCTCCAGATGGGCATGGGGCTCGATGTGAGCGGTACGCGCGACTCCGGAAGCAAGCGATGATCGCCCGCCTCATTGAGCGCTCCCTCGCCCGCCGCGGGCTCGTCGCGATCGCGGCGCTGGCGCTGCTCGTGGCCGGCGCGCTCTACCTCCGCTCGACGCCGGTGGACGCGATTCCCGATCTCTCGGATACGCAGGTGATCGTCTACACCGACTACCCCGGCCAGGCGCCGCAGGTGGTCGAGGACCAGGTCACGTATCCGCTGGTCACCGCCATGCTCGGCGTACCGAACACGAAGGTGGTGCGCGGGCAATCCATGTTCAGCACCTCGTTCGTGTACGTGATCTTCAAGGAAGGGACCGATCTCTACTGGGCGCGCTCGCGGGTGCTCGAGCGGCTCAACACGGTGCAGGCGAAGATGCCCGCCGGTGCGCGCACCGAGCTCGGTCCCGACGCGACGGGCGTCGGCTGGGTGTATCAGTATGCCGTCGAAGGCCCCGGCCGCTCGCTCGCCGAGCTGCGCACCATCCAGGACTTCCAGGTGCGCTACGCGCTGCAGGGCCTGCCGGGCATAGCCGACGTGGCGAGCATCGGCGGCTACCAGCGCCAGTACCAGGTCCTGCTCGATCCCGTGAGGCTCCGCGCCTTCGGGGTCACGGCACAGCAGATCGCGGACGCGGTGCGCGGCGCCAATCGGGACGTCGGCGCGCGCACCGTCGAGGTGGCGGGGAGCGATGTCGCCATCCGCGGTCGCGGATACTTCCGAGGCGTCGAGGACATCGCGAACGTCGCGGTCGGCGTCGGGGGCCAGGGCCGGCCGGTGCGCGTCGGGGACGTCGCCACCGTCACGCTCGGCCCCGATCTCCGGGTCGGCATCGCCGAGCGGAACGGGCGCGGCGAGGCGGTGGGTGGCATCGTGGTGATGCGGGTCGGGGCCAACGCGCTCGACGTCGTGAGCCGGGTCAAGGCGAAGCTCGCCCAGCTGGCGCCGTCGCTCCCGGCCGGCGTGCGCGTCGTCACCACGTACGACCGCTCCGAGCTGATCCATCGATCGATCACCACGCTCGAGCGGACGCTGATCGAGGAGTCGATCATCGTGGCGCTCGTGTGCATCGTCTTCCTGCTGCACGCGCGGAGCGCGCTCGTCGCGATCGCTACCCTGCCGCTCGGCATCATCGCCGCCCTCGTCGCGATCCGCTGGCTCGGCGTCAACGCCAACATCATGTCGCTCGGCGGCATCGCGATCGCCATCGGCGCCATGATCGACGCCGCGATCGTGATGATCGAGAACCTGCACAAGCACATCGAGCACGAGCCCGACCGCCCCCACTGGGAACGGGTGCTCGCCGCGTCGAAGGAGGTGGGGCCGGCGTTGTTCATGTCCCTTCTCATCATCACGCTGTCCTTCGTGCCGGTGTTCACGCTGGAGGATCAGGAGGGGCGGCTCTTCCGGCCGCTCGCGCTGACCAAGACCTTCGCGATGGCCGCGGCGGCGCTGCTGTCGGTGACCGTCGTGCCGGTGCTGATGGGCTTCTTCGTGCGCGGGCGCGTCCGGCCCGAAGCGACAAACCCGCTCAATCGGTGGACCGCGCGCATGTACCGTCCGGTGCTGCACTGGGCGCTCCGGGCACGGGTGTTCGTGATTCTCGCCGCGGTGGTGATCATCGCGCTCACACTGGTTCCGTTCGCGGCCCTCGGCAGCGAGTTCATGCCGCCGCTCCGCGAGGGCTCGCTCATGTACATGCCGAACACACTGCCGAGCGTGTCGTTCACCGAGCAGCGGCGCCTGCTCCGGGTCGAGGACAGCATCCTGATGACGTTCCCGGAGGTCGCGTCGGTGTGGGGCAAGGCGGGCCGGGCCAACACCGCGACCGACTGGGCGCCGACCTCGATGGTGGAGACGACCGTCAACCTCAAGCCACCGGCCGAGTGGCGCCCCGGCATGACGCAGGACGCGCTCATCGCCGCGATGGATGCGAAGCTTCGGATCGTCGGCGCCGTCAACAGCTGGACCATGCCGATCAAGAACCGCACGGACATGCTCTCGACCGGCATCCGAACCACGTTAGGCATCCGGATCTACGGCGCCGATCTCCAGGTGATCCAGCGGATCGGGCGGGAGATCGAGACCGCGCTTGCGGAGCTCCCTGGCACGGCGAGCATTTACGCCGAGCGGTCGTTCGGCGGCCGGTATCTGGACGTCCGGCCCGACGCGGCGGCGCTCGCCCGCTACGGCATGACCACCGGCGACGTGCAGCAACTCCTCGGGACGGCGCTCGGCGGTGAACGGATCACCACGACGGTGGAAGGCCGCGAGCGCTTCGGCGTCGAGGTGCGCTACGCCCGCGACTTCCGCGACTCGCCCCAGGCCATCGGCGGCCTGCTCGTGAGCGGCCGGAGCGGCCTCCAGATTCCGCTCTCCCAGGTGGCCGATATCCGCTACGCCCCCGGTCCGGCGATGATCCGGAGCGAGAACGGCTACCTCAACGACATCGTGTCAATCGAAGTCCGCGGACGCGACGTCGTCTCCTACGTCGCCGCGGCGAAGCAGGTGATCGGAGCGAAGGTGGGTATCCCGCCGGGCTACCGGCTCGAGTGGAGCGGCCAGTACGAGGCGATTCAGCGAGTGAAGGCGCGCCTCGCCGTCGTGGTGCCGCTCACCGTCGGCGGCATCGCGCTGCTGCTCTACCTCACGTTTGGATCCGTCGTCGAAATGCTGATCGTGATGCTGGCGCTGCCCTTCGCGCTCGTCGGTGGCGTATGGGCGATGTGGCTACTCGGCTACAACCTGTCGGTCGCGGCGGCGGTCGGGTTCATCGCGCTGGCCGGCGTCGCGGCGGAGACCGGGGTGGTCATGCTGCTCTACCTCGATCACGCGTGGGAGGACGTCACCCGCGGCGGGCGCCGGCCAGGCGTCGCGCAGCTGACAGGCGCCGTCGAGCACGGCGCCGTGGGCCGGCTCCGGCCCAAGCTGATGACGGTGGCGGCGATCGTGCTTGGGCTTCTCCCGGCGCTCTGGAGCCACGGCACCGGTGCCGAGGTGGTGCAGCGGATCGCCGCGCCGATGGTGGGCGGGATGATCACGTCCACGCTGCTGACGCTCGTGGTCATTCCGGCGATCTACTTCATGTGGCGCCGGCGGGGACTGGAGACAGCGGGCGAGGGCACATGACCGCGCCGGCTGACGCCACCGGCGTGCCGGGCCCACAACGGAAAAGCGGGACCGCGGCTCCCCGCCGCGATCCCGCCTTGCCCCCGAGCTACGACGCCGTCAGGCGCGATGGCCGCTGGCTACGAGCACGGCCCGCCGGAGACGCTGCCCGCGCCGTCGGGGCCGTTGAACGTGCCGGTCAGCGTGGTGGCCGTGATCGTCCCGCTCACCACGGTCCCGTTGGATGCGCCGTCCTTCAGCACGTTGACCGTGATGGACCCGTTGGAGGTCGTTCCCGAAAGACCGCCCGTGTCCCCATTCACGTCGGACGCCCACGCACCGGAGAGGGTGCCGGCCGCCGCGTTCACGGCGATGTTGAAGTGGCCGTGATCGGTGCCGCTGCCGAGGTTGTACGTGCCGCAGTAGCTGCTGATCGTCGCGTTGGTGGTCGGCTGAGCCGAGAACGAGCCGCTGCCGGTGGGCGACGTGAAGGTGCCGTCGATGCGCCCGTTGGCGTACGTGCCGGTGAAGGTGTATCCGCCGCCGGCGAGCGAGAGCGCGTGGGACGTCGTGTTGTAGGTACCGGTGAGCTGGACGTTCGGACCGCCGCTGACCTTGAGCGTGCCGGTCACGGTGACGTCGCCCGGCGCGACGTAAAAGGCCGGCCGGATGAAGACCGGCGTGGTCGCGGTGCCCGGCGCGCGGCCGACGTCGAGCGTGCTGCTGGCGACGCTGAAGCTCAGCGAGCCGGTGAGCGTTCCGCTCGCGATCACCCCGTCGAACGACGTCGAGTTCGACGGCGCCGTGGGAGAGCTGCTGCATGCGGCCAGCAGCAGCATCGGGAGGATGCCCAGGCTCAGACGGGTGAGTCGCGGGCGCGATCGGCCGGCGGCGGTCGGGAAGGCGGTCACGCGTAGCTCCTTCATGATGGGATGGGGTGGCCGGCGCGGCTTGGCCAGGTGCTTCGGAGGTGTGCGGTGGCGCGGAGGAGGCACCGCGCGTGCCACGGCTTCAATCGCCCGACCGCCCCGCGGGCCACGCGAGCTAACCCGTTGTCGCGCAGCGCACTTGCCCTGGGCCATCGCGCGGCGCCTTCGGGCAGCCGCGCGGCTCGCCGCGAGCCGCCGTCTGCCGCGGGGTGATCATAGCGTTGCGAATTGCCACCCAAACGCACGCGCGGCCCGCGTTGCCTAACGCGGGCCGCGCGACCACCACCGCAGCGGTTCCTGCCGCCCTACTCCACCGTCACCGACTTCGCCAGGTTCCTTGGCTGGTCCACATTGCACCCCCGCCGCACCGCCACGTAGTAGGAGAAGAGCTGCAGCGGCACCACCGTGAGCAGCGGCGTCAGCAGGTCCAGCGTCTCCGGGATCTCGAAGCAGACGTCGGCCAGCCGGTCCACCTGCCCGTCGCACTCGTTCACCAGCGCGATCACCTGCCCCCGCCGCGCCTTCACCTCTTCGATATTGCTCAGGATCTTCTGGTAGACCGCGTCCCTCGGCGCGATGAACACCACCGGCATGTTCTCGTCTATCAGCGCGATCGGCCCGTGCTTCATCTCCGCCGCGGGATAGCCCTCCGCGTGGATGTAGCTGATCTCCTTGAGCTTCAAGGCGCCCTCGAGCGCCACCGGGAAGTTGACGCCGCGGCCGAGATAGAGCGCGTTGTTGTGGTGCACGAAGCGGTCGGCGATCGCCTTGACCTCGTGCGCCCGGCCGAGGATCTGCTGGATCTGCGCCGGAATCAGCTTGAGCGCCTGGATGAACTGGCGGCCCTGCAGGATGCTGAGGTTCCGCAGCCGCGCCAAACGCAGCGTGACCAGCGCCAGCGCCGCCACCTGGCTGGTGAACGCCTTGGTGCTGGCGACGCCGACTTCCGGCCCGGCGTGGAGATAGATGCCGCCGTCCACCTCGCGCGCGATGGTGGAGCCGACCACGTTGACGAGGCCGATGGTACGCGCGCCGCGGTGCTTCGCCTCGCGGATCGCGGCGAGCGTGTCGGCGGTCTCGCCGCTCTGGGAGATGCCGATCACCAGCGTCCGCTCGTCCACCACCGGATTGCGGTAGCGGAACTCCGACGCGTACTCCACCTCGACCGGAATCCGCGCCATCTCCTCCAGCATGTACTCGCCGATCAGCGCCGAGTGCCACGAGGTGCCGCAGGCGGTGATGACGATGCGCTGCACCTGCTTGAGCTCGTCGTCGGTCATGTTGAGGCCGGTGACGCGTGCCGTGCCCTCGTCCTCCAGCAGGTGGCCGCGGAGCGTGTTCTCCACGCTCTCCGCCTGCTCGAAGATCTCCTTCAGCATGAAGTGGTCGTAGCCGCCCCGCTCGATGGTGGCGAGATCCCATTCGATCTGACTCACCGGCTTGCTGATCCGCGCCTTCTGGAGATTGCGGATGCGATAGCCGTCGCGGGTGAGCACCGCCATCTCGCCGTCGTCCAGATACACCACCGAGCGGGTGTACTGCAGCAGCGGCGAGGCGTCGGAGGCGACGAACCACTCGCCCTCGCCGACGCCGACGAGCAGCGGCGAGCCCTTGCGCGCGGCGACCAGCACGTTGGGCTCGTCGGAGCAGACGAACGCCAGGCCGTAGGCGCCGTCCACGTCACCCAGCGCCATGGCGACGGCTTCCTCGAGGTTGCCCTGATAGAACTCGCCCACCAGGTGGGCCAGCACCTCGGTGTCGGTCTCGGACTTGAACGTGTGGCCGCGCTGCTTGAGCGCCGTGCGGATGGCGCCGGCGTTCTCGATGATGCCGTTGTGGATGCAGGCGATCCGGCCGCTCTGGTCGGTGTGCGGATGCGCGTTCGGGGTGTTGGGGGCGCCGTGCGTGGCCCAGCGGGTGTGCCCGATCCCGATGGTGCCGTGCGGCAGCCGGCCGTCGAGCAGCTGCTCGAGCTGGGTGAGTTTGCCCGCGGCCTTGAAGATCTTCAGGCCGTCGCCGTTCACGACCGCGATGCCGGACGAGTCGTAGCCGCGGTACTCCAGGCGCTTCAACCCCTCGATCAGCAGCCCCGCCGCCGGGCGGGGGCCGATGTAGCCGACGATGCCGCACATTGATGTTGGTGCCCTCGGATCAGCTGGTGAGTTCGCGTCCCGCGGCCACGAGCGCCGCCGCATCCGCCTCCGTCGGCGCCTCCGCGATGAAGCGCACGATCGGCTCGGTGCCGGAGGGCCGCACGTGGAGCCAGCGGTCCTGCCAGGCCAACCGCAATCCGTCGCGCGTGTCCACCTGCGCGTCGGGGAATCGCTGCCGCAGCTTGCCGTACAAGGGTTCGAGTGCCCCGCCCCGCGGTCCCTTCGCCTTCACGATACGGTATCTCGGCGCGGCCGCCACGAGATCCGACACCATCCGCTCGGAGCGCCGGAGCCAGTGCAAGATGAGGGCCACCCCCAGCGGCGCGTCGCGCCCGATGTGCAAGGCCGGGAGCATCACGCCGCCGTTTCCTTCTCCCCCGATGAGCGCGTGCTCGTCCCGCATCGCCCGGGCAACGTTCGCCTCGCCCACCGGCGCGCGGACGAAGCGCGCGCCGTAGTCCCGCGCCGCATCTTCTACCACCAGACTGGTGGACAGGTTGACCACGACCGTCGCTGTGCCCTGGCCCCCGCCCGCCTTGGTGCGCGCGTCCAACACCGCGCGCACCGCGAACGCCAGGGTGTAGTCCTCGCCGATGGCGCCGCCGGTCTCGTCCACCAGGGCGAGTCGGTCCACGTCGGGGTCCACCGCGATGCCGATGTCGGCGCCCGACTCGCGCACCAGGCGGCCGAGATCGCCGAGATTCTCCGGGATCGGCTCGGGGGGATGGGGGAAGCGGCCGTCGGTCTCCAGGTTGATCGCGGTGACCCGGCAGCCGAGCCGCTCCAGCAGCGGCGGAATGGCCGTGCCGCCCGCGCCGCGCACGCAGTCGAGCGCGACGTGAAAGCGCCGCTCGCGGATCGCGGCGACGTCGATCATCGGGAGCGCGAGCACCTGATCGAGGTGCCGCGCGACGGCGGCGTGGTCCTCCCGAACCCGACCGATCCCGTCCCAGCCGGCGCGCGGCGGTCCCGCTTCCGCCAGCGCCCGCACCGCCGCACCCGCCTCGGCGTCGAGGAAGATGCCGTCGGGGCCGACCAGCTTGAGCGCGTTCCACTCGATCGGATTGTGGCTTGCCGTGAGGATGAGCCCGGCGCCCGCACCGTGGTGCTCCACGGCGAGCTGTACCGTCGGCGTCGGCACGATTCCGAGGTCGATCACGTCGCAGCCCACCGACATGAGCCCCGCGATCGCGGCGTGCGCGAACATCGCCCCGCTGGTGCGCGCGTCCCGGCCGAGCACGACGGCGGAGCGGCCGGTGCCACGGGCGGCGCCGGCGCGGGCCCACGCACCCAGCGCCGCCGCGTGGCGCGCCACGAGCTCCGGCGTGAGATCGCTGCCCACGAGTCCCCGCATGCCGGAGACGCTGATCATCAGGGTGGTGGACATGGAGGGGCGGCGGAGCCGCTCAGAGGTGGATCGGCAGGGCGGCGACGTCGTCGAACGCGCTGAGGAACGCGTCCACCACGTCGCCGTCGAAGTGCGTGCCCCGGCAGCGGCGCAGCTCGTCGAGCGCGTCTTCCGGCGCGCGCGACGGCCGGTAGGCGCGGTTGGTCGTCATCGCGTCGAAGGCGTCCACCACCGACACGATGCGCGCCTCGAGCGGGATCTCGTTGCCGCCGATGCCGTCGGGGAAGCCGGCGCCGTCGATCCGCTCGTGGTGGGAGCGGACGATGTGCAGCACCGTCGGCGAGCCGGCGAGGAACGGCGCGAGGATGCGCTCGCCCAGGGCGGTGTGCAGCTTGACGTGCTCGAACTCCTCGGGTGTGAGCGAGCCGGGCTTGTGCAGCACCGCTTCGCGCGTCCCGATCTTGCCGATGTCGTGCAGCTCGCCGCCGAGGCGGATCTGCTCCAGCCAGTCGCCGGTGAAGCCGAGCCGCACGGCGGTCTTCACCGCGTAGCGGCTCACCCGCATGGAGTGGCCGCTGGTGTAGCTGTCCTTGGCTTCGAGCGCGTGCACCAGCATCTGCACGCCGTTGATGAGCGACTCGCGGTTGCGCCGGTCGAGGTCGCGGACGCGGTGCTCCAGGTTCTGGCGGTAGAAGCGGTTCTGGAGCACGAGGTCGCGCTTCTCCAGCGCCTTGCTGACGCGGGCGCGCACCTCCTCGATCAGCACCGGCTTGGAGATGTAGTCCATGGCGCCGATCTGGAGGCACTCGACGGCGGTGCTCACCTCGGCCACGCCGGTGAGCATGATGACCGCGATGTCGGGATAGAGCTTGAGCACTTCGCGCAGGAAGGTGACGCCGTCCATCTCCGGCATGTAGATGTCGGAGATGCAGACCGGCACCTCGCCTTCGGACTGGAGCAGCTGGAGCGCCTGCGCGCCGGAGGCGGCCTGGAGGCACACGAGGCCCTGGCGCTCGATCACGCGGGCAAGTGCCTGCCGCACCTGGGCGTCGTCGTCCACGATGAGGCAACGCGCACTGGCCGCGGTGGTGGGGGTGGTCACAACGAGAAGCTATCGGGAGCGGCGATTGAGTTCAACCGGCCGGCGCGTTACGCTTCGCCCCTCCTCTCCCGGCCCGAGCGATGACCCAGACCGGCCCGCACGATCTCGACTACGGCTTCGCCACCCGCGCGGTGCACGCCGGCCAGGCGCCCGACCCGCTGAGCGGCGCCGTGATGACGCCCATTTACCAGACCTCGACCTACGCGCAGGAGGGGCTCGGCCGGCACAAGGGCTTCGAGTACGCCCGCACCCGGAACCCGACGCGCGACGCACTGGAGCGCTGCGTCGCGAGTCTGGAGAACGGCACCCACGGCTTCGCATTCTCCTCGGGACTCGCGGCGCTCGACGCCGTGCTCAAGCTGCTCCGGGCGGGCGATCACATCGTGTGCGGTGCCAATGTCTACGGCGGCTCCCACCGGCTGATCGAGCGGATCTACACCAACTTCGGACTCACCGTCACCTTCGCCGACATGCGCGAGATCGGCAATCTCGAGCGCGCGCTGACGCCGGCGACGCGACTCATCTTCTGCGAGACGCCGACCAACCCGATGATGCACGTGACCGATCTCGCCGCAGTGGCGGATCTGGCGCAGGCGCACGGCTATCTCTGCGTGGTGGACAACACCTTCGCGACGCCGGTCTTCCAGCGGCCGCTCGAGCTCGGCGTGGACGTCGTGCTGCACTCGACCACCAAGTACCTGAACGGCCACTCCGACATGGTCGGCGGGATGCTGGTGACACGGCGCGACGACCTGGCCGAGCGGCTCGGGTTCATCCAGAACGCGGCCGGCGCGGTGCCGGGGCCGATGGACTGCTGGCTGGCACTCCGCGGGATCAAGACGCTGCCGCTGCGCATGCGCCAGCACGACGCGGCGGGTCGCCGCATCGCCGAGTGGCTCCGCGGCCGGCCCGAAGTGACCCAACTCTATTACCCCGGATTCGGCGGCATGATCTCGCTCGATCTGGGCGACGTCGGCCGCGCACGCCGCTTTGCCGAAGCGACCAGGATCTTCACGCTGGCCGAGTCGCTCGGCGGAGTGGAGAGTCTGATCGGACACCCGGCGTCCATGACCCACGCGTCGGTGCCGCCGGCACAGCGACAGGCGATGGGGCTGACCGACAGTCTCATCCGGCTGAGCTGCGGGATCGAGGAAGTCGACGACCTCATGGCCGACCTCGATCAGGCGTTCGCGGCGAGCTTGCCGGATTAGCCGTGACACGCCGGTTGCAGGATGAAACCCGGCCGAACACGCGACGTACGGCCGTGGACCCCATTCCAGTGAGTTGCGCATGACGACCTCGATCCCCGCTCCGCGCCCGCGCCGGACGTTTCCTGAGATAGCCGCCGTTTCCTGGGAGCATCCGGCCGACCGCGCCGCGCTGCAGGCGCTGCGCACGGTGCCCGGCGTGGACGAGGTGATCCGCAAGGTGCTGGCGCTGCTCGGCGGGGAGCGCGGCATCCGGCTGCTCTTCCAGGGCAATGCCGTGCGCATCGGACCGACCCAGTTCCCGCGGCTCTGGACCCTGCACACCGAGCTGGTCACGACATTCGACTGGCCGACGACCCCCGAGCTCTACGTCACCCAGACACCGATCTTCAATGCCGGCGCCTACGGCATCGACGAGCCGTTCATCGTGCTCAACAGCGCGGCGATCGAGTTGCTCGACGACGACGAGCTGCGGGTGCTGCTGGCGCACGAGCTGGGGCACGTGATGAGCGGTCATTCACTGTACCGCACCATCGCCGCGATCCTCGCGATGGTGAGTCTCGGCGCGCTGCCGATCATCGCGGAGATCGTGCTGTGGCCGGTGCGGATGGCCTTCCTCGAGTGGTCGCGCAAGTCGGAGCTGTCGTCGGACCGCGCGGGGCTGCTCGGCGCGCAGGACATCGTGGTGGCGCAGCGGCTCGACATGAAGATGGCCGGCGGCGGCCGGGGCGAGCAGTTCGCGGCGCAGCTCAACGTGGACGCCTTCATGCAGCAGGCGCACGAGTACGCCGCCACCAACGAAGGGCTCGACGTCGTGTACAAGGTGCTGGCGACGCTGGCGCTCACCCACCCGATGCACACCGTCCGCGCCGCCGAGCTGCAGCGCTGGGTGGCGAGCGGCGATTACGACCGGATCATGCGCGGCGAGTACATCCGCCGCGGCGCCGAGGCGAAGGAGCGGCCCATCCGCGACGACATGGCGGCGGCGGGCAGCTACTACGCCGCCGAAGCGCGGAACCTCGCGCGCGACGTGACCGACGTGGCGAAGCGCGCGGCGACCGCCGCGGCCGAAGCGTTCCGGAGCGCCCAGAAGAAGTGAGGATTCTCGTCGTCGGCGGTGGAGGACGGGAGCACGCGATCGCCTGGGCGCTCCGGCGCGAGCGGCCCGACGCGGTGATCCACTGCGCACCGGGCAACCCCGGCACCGCGGAGATCGCCGAGAACCTCGCCATCGCCGCCGAGGATACCGACCGCATCGCCGACGCGGCGGACATGTACGGCATCTCGCTCACCATCGTCGGCCCCGAGGGCCCGCTCGCGGCGGGCCTCGCCGACCGGCTCCGCGCCGAGGGACGCGCCGTGGTGGGGCCGAGCGCCGCGGCGGCGCGGATCGAAGCCTCCAAGACCTTCGCGAAGGAAGTGATGGCGGCGGCCGGCATCCGCACCGCCGCGAGCCGCACGTTCACCGACCTCACGGCCGCGCTGCACTACGTCGAGCGCCACGCCGAGCCGCTGGTGGTGAAGGCGTCGGGACTCGCCGCGGGCAAGGGCGCCATCGTGTGCGCCACCCGCGCCGAAGCGGCCGACGCGCTCCACATGATGATGACGGACCGCACCCTCGGCGACGCCGGCGCGACGGTACTGATAGAAGCGTTTCTCGAGGGCGAAGAGGTGAGCGTGCTGGCGCTGACCGATGGGCGCGAGGTGGAGCTGCTCCCCGCATCCCAGGATCACAAGCGCCTGCTCGACGGCGACGTCGGCCCCAACACCGGCGGGATGGGCGCGTATGCCCCGGTGTCCGTCGCGACGCCCGAGCTGCTGCAACGCACCCGCGACGAAGTCCTCCTCCCCGCCCTTGCCGAGCTCCGAAAGCGCGGCGCCCCGTTCAGCGGCGTCCTGTACGCTGGGTTGATGGTAGACGCCGCCGGCGACCCGTCGGTGGTTGAATTCAACTGCCGCCTCGGCGACCCGGAGACCCAGGTCGTCCTGCCGCTGCTGACCGGCGGCCTCGCCGAGTCGTTCGAGCGGATAGCCGCCGGCAAGCCGCCGTCTCCGCTCGAGACCGCCCCCGACCGTTTCGCCGTAACGACGGTCCTCGCCGCCGCCGGCTACCCCGACGCCCCCGAAAAGGGCGCCGAGATCACCATCCCCCTCACGCTCCCGCAGGGCGTCACCGTCTTCCACGCCGGCACGAAACGAGACCCCGACGGCACCCTCCGGGTAAACGGCGGTCGCGTACTGAACGTGACCGCCGTAGCCCCGGGCTTCGCCGAGGCCCAGGCCAACAGCCGCGCCGCCGCCGAGTCAATAGAGTTCGCAGGAAAGCAGTACCGCCGGGACATAGGCTGGCGCGAGGCCACCAGGCGTTAGGCGCCACGCCGCGCCCGTCCCGCCCCGCAACAGTCGCACCCGGCGGGCGCAGCCGACCCCTGCTCGTTCGGCTATCTTTCGGGTGCATGCCCGAGCTACCCGAAGTCGAAACCATCGTACGCGATCTCCGCCCACGCCTAACGGGCCGGCGGCTGCTGGAAGCGACGCTCTCGCACGACGACGTGCTCCGCGGCGTCACCCGCCGCACGCTCCTGCGCCACCTGCGCGGCGCCACCGTGCGGGGCGTCTTTCGCCGCGCCAAGCACGCCGTGCTCGATCTCGGCGCGCGCCGGCTGGTGGTGCAGCCGGGCATGACCGGCTCGCTCATCGTCCACGACGGTCCGCTCGCCGACGAGGAGGCCCGCTACGCCGTCCTGCGCGCTCCGCTCGACGATGGCCGCGAGCTGGTCTACCGCGACGTGCGCCGGCTCGGCACGCTGCTGCTGCTCGACGACACCGGCTGGCGCGCCTACGACGGGGCGATCGGCCCCGAGCCGCTCGACCCCGGCTTCACCGCCGAGGCGCTCGGCGAGCGGCTCGGCGGCTCGCGGCAGGCGGTCAAGAAGGTGATCATGGACCAGCGCCACCTCGCCGGCGTCGGCAACATCTACGCGAACGAGGCGCTGTTCGCCGCCGGGATCGATCCCTCCAGGGCCGCCGACCGCCTGACGCCCGACGACCACCGCCGACTGCACCGGGAAATCCGCCGCATCCTCGACGCGGCGATCCGCTCCCAGGGTACCACCTTCCGCGACTACCGCACCGGCACCGGCGAGCGGGGCAACTTCCAGCTCGAGCTGCTGGTGTACGGCCGCGAGGGCGAGCCGTGCCGCCGCTGCGGCACCCGGCTCGCCGGGACGCATACCATAGACGCGCGGATCACCGTCTTCTGCCATCGGTGCCAGCGGTGAGACGCGGGAAGGCGATGCGGCTGCCGCTGCCCGCGACCGATCTGGTTCAGCTCAAGGCACGAGTCAGAGCGCTCGCCGAGAACCGGCCGGGTGTGTACCGGATGGTGGATGCGACAGGCCGGGTGCTCTACGTCGGCAAGGCGAAGCGGCTCCGCACCCGTCTGCTCAGCTACTTCCGCGCGGCGTATCCCGACGACAAGGCCGGCCGCATCCTCTACGCGGCGCACGACATCCGCTGGGACTACGTACCGAGCGACTTCGCGGCATACTTGAGTGAGCTGCGCGCGATCCGGCGCGACCGGCCGCCGTTCAACTACAAGGCGAACCGCACCCGCCGCTCGGTGCTGATCAAGGTCTCCGGCGGTCCGGCGCCGCGGGTCTCGAGCGGTCCGAGCGTCGCGCGCGACGACCGCCGCGCCTACGGCCCGTTCCGCTCGATGGGCCGCACCGCCGACGCGGTGCGCACGCTGAACGACCTCCTCGGGCTCCGCGACTGCGCGCCGGCGATGCCGATGGTGTTCGCCGGCCAGGGCGACCTCTTCACCGTGCGGCGCCAGGCCGGCTGCGCGAGGCACGAGCTGGGCCTCTGCGCCGGGCCCTGCGCCGGCCTCGTCGCCGAGTGGGATTACCGGCGGCGGGCCGAGACGGCGATGGCGTTTCTGGAAGGGCGCACGATCCAGCCGATCGATCGCGTCGTCCGGGCGATGCAGGAGGCGAGCGGCCGCGGCGAGTTCGAGATCGCGGCGCGGTGGCGGGAGAAGTTCGAGCAGCTCGAGTGGCTGCTCGCGGCCACCAGCCGCGCGCGCTCGGCCATCGAGCTGCTCACGTTCGTCTATCGCGATCCCGGCGAGTTCGGTGACGACCGCGTCTACCTGCTTCGCCAGGGCCGCGTCCTGCACAGCTTCCCCTACCCCGCGACGCCGATCGAGCACGAGGCATTCCGGGGCGTGGTGCGCGAGGAAGTCGAGCGCGCCGCGCCGGAGCCGGGACCGCTGCCGCTCGACGCGATCGACGAGGTGCTGCTCATGATGTCGTGGTTCCGGCAGCATCCGGAGTCGCTCCGGCGGACCACGCCGCTGGAGCAGTGGCTGCGGTAGCGACCGCAACCGTGCGCCGGGCCGGAGCAGGCCGTCTGCCGCGCAGGTACGTGTTGCTCGACCTAGAATCCAACCGAGAGTCCGGCGCTGCGCGTCGCCGGATGCAGCTGCGGGCGGACATTCACGCGACCGAGCGGCTGCCACGCCTCGTGTTTCGAGAGCGCGCCAACGGCGGCGCCGATCGCGACACCCCACATCGCGCCGCCCGCCGCGCCGACGGCGACGCAGGCGGCACCGTTGCAGGGATTGGCAATGCTGCCATCCTCGGAGCTGGCGAGCACGCCGAGCATGAGACCGAGCGCCGTGCCGATCAGCGCCCCGCGGCCCACGCCGCGGCCCACGCTGCTCTTCCGTCCCATCGAAAGCTCCAGCCGCCGGAGATCGTTCCGCGCGAAGCCCTGCTCGGCTCCCGCGCTGTCGGCGATGCGCACGCTGTCGGCGGTGAGGGCCACGAGCCGGCCGACCTGCGGATTGCCGGCGGATGTGGCCAGGCGGATGCGGCCGCCGGGCTCCTGCGCCGCGAGAGCGGAGTGGGCCAGCGCGAGCAATGCGACTGCGAGAGTGATGCGCATGTTGTCCTCCCGGTGCGGGGAGCCCGCGGCTCCCGACGCGCACAGCTTCGCGAGAGGCCGTCAAGCGGCCGTCAAGCGCCTCGGCCGCGGACGAATTGATCGGCGCGCGCCGCGAGTGTATCAATCAGTGCAGTGGTGATCGTCTCGCCGGCCGGGCGTCAGCGCACCTGACGCCCGTTCGTTTCCGCTCCCCATTTCCGGTCGGCCCATGGCATCCTCGCCTGAACGCATCCCCGACATCGGTCGCGGCGATGCATCCGCGCCCCGCGTGCCCCACGTCGCCGGCGAGAGCCGCGCCATGGCGGCGGTGATCGCCGAGCTCGGCCGCGTCATCGTCGGCCAGCACGCGCTGCTCCAGCGCATGCTGATCGGGCTGCTCGCCGACGGACACGTGCTGCTCGAGGGCCTTCCCGGCCTCGCCAAGACGCTCGCGGTGCGGGCGCTCGCGGGCACCATCGCCGGCGGCTTCCGCCGGGTGCAGTTCACTCCCGACCTCCTCCCGGCCGATCTGATCGGCACCATGATCTACAATCAGCGCACCGCGGAGTTCACGGTGCAGCCGGGGCCGATCTTCACCAACCTGCTCCTGGCCGACGAGATCAATCGCGCGCCGGCCAAGGTGCAGAGCGCGTTGCTGGAGGCGATGCAGGAGAAGCAGGTGACGATTGGCGGCAACACGCTGGCGCTGCCGGAGCTGTTCCTCGTGCTCGCGACCCAGAACCCGATCGAGCACGAAGGCACCTACCCGCTGCCGGAAGCGCAGGTGGACCGCTTCATGTTCAAGGTCCTCGTCACCTATCCCGACCGCGGCGACGAGCGTGCGGTGCTCGACCGGATGACCGCGGGCCCGGAGCCGGTGGCGGAGGCGGTGATCGACCCGGCCGCGGTGCTGCACGCGCGGCAGGTGGTCGAGACCGTGTACGTGGATCCGCGGGTGAAGGAGTACGTGCTCGACATCATCGCGGCGACGCGGCACCCCGGCACCGCGGGACTCGACGACCTCGATCCGTTCGTGGAGTTCGGCGCCTCGCCCCGCGCCGCGATCCTCCTGGTGCGCGCGGCCAAGGCGCACGCCTTTCTCGACGGCCGCGGCTTCGTGACGCCGGAGGACGTGAAGGCGCTCGCGGTGGATGCGCTGCGCCACCGGCTCATCCTCTCCTACCGCGCCGACGCCGAGCGGATCACCTCCGACGCGATCCTCGGCCGCATCCTCGACGCGATCGCGGTGCCGTGACGCCGGACGAGGTGATGGAGGAGGTGCGGCGGATCGAGGTGACGACCCGTCATCTGGTGCGCGACATCGTCGCCGGCGAGTACGCCAGCGTCTTCCGCGGCCGCGGCGTCGAGCTGGCGGACGTGCGCGAGTACCAGCCGGGCGACGACGTGCGCAGCATCGACTGGAAGGTGACGGCGCGGCTGGGCGACACCTACGTCAAGCGCCACGTCGAGGAGCGCGAGCTCACCGCGATGCTGGTGGTGGACGTGAGCGCGTCGCAGCGCTTCGGCGCCGAGCTCCGGGCCCGCGACGACCTGGCGACGCTGATCGCCTCGGTGCTCGCGCTGGCGGCGTCGCGGAGCGGCGACCGGGTGGGTGCGCTGCTCTTCACCGACCGCGTGGAGCGGTTCGTCCCGCCGCGCAAAGGCCGGCGCCACGTACTCCGCGTGCTGAGCGAGCTGATCGGCCGCGCGCCCAGTGGCCGCGGGACCGACCTGGCCGGGGCGCTCGATTTCCTGGACCCGGTCCTCCGCCGCCGCGCCGTGGTCTTCCTCATCTCCGACTTCCTGGCCGACGGCTACGAGGCGGCGCTCGACCGCGTCACCCACCGGCACGAGCTGGTCGCGATCCAGTTGCGCGACGCGCGCGAACGCGAGCTGCCGGCGCACGGGCTGGTCGCGCTGCGCGATCCCGAGAGCGATGGCTGGCGCTGGGTGGACGCCGATGCCGCGCGCGACGCGCTACGGCGCGGTGCCGCGACGTTCGACCGCGAGCTCGAGACCCGGCTGCGTCATCGCGGCGCCGACCTGCTCCAGCTCGAGGCCGGCCGGCCGTACGCCGAGGCGCTCGTCGCCTTCTTCCGCGCGCGCGAGCGCCGGCGGCGGCACTGAGCGGAGCCCGGATGCGGCGGCACGCACTCCTCGTCACCGCGGCGCTCCTGGCGCTCGTCTCGCCGGCGCGCGCGCAGTGGTTCTCGCTCACGCCGGAGCCGGGCACGGTCACCGTCGGCGACCCGGTGACGTTCCGCGCCCATCTCATCCTGAGCCCCAAGGCGATTCCGCTCGCGGTGCCGGCATTCGCCGCCGGCGCCAGCGGCGTGCGCATCGTGAGCGCGGACTCGCTGCGGCGGATCGGCATCGGCGAGTTCACCGGGCGGGTCCGCGTGGCGTTCTACCGTCCCGGTGCGCAGGAGCTGCCGCCCCTGGTGCTGCACTACCAGGGCGAATTCAACGTGCGGCCGACGTCGGTGACCAGCGAGCCGGTGCCGGTCGAAATCAGCGCGGTACTTCCGCCGGGCAACCTTCCGCTCAAGGACATCCGGGACGTCGAGCGCCCGCCGAGCCTGCTGCCGTTCGGGCTCGCGGGCGCCGTGCTGATCGCCGTCGGCGCGGGCGTGCTCTGGCGCCGGCGCCCGCGGGGCCTCGTGCCGCACGCCGTGTCCGCGGCGGCGGCGATCGCCGAGGCGGGAACGGCCCCGCTGACCGCGTGCGACCTGGCACTCGCCCGCCTGGCCGAGCTGGAGCGCGCGGCGTGGCCGGCGCGGGGCAGGACCGCGCGGCAGTACGACGAGGTCGTGGCGACACTGCGCGACTACCTCGAGGCGACCGGCGTCCGGGCCCGCGAGCGCACCACGAGCGAGCTGCTGCGCGAGCTCTCGGCGCCGCGCGGTGGCGAGCTCCGCGGAAGGGCGCGCGCCGTGCTGCACGCCGCCGACGCCGTCAAGTTCGCCCGCGACGAGCCCGATGCCGCCGCCGCCGCCGAGCACCTCGGCGCCACCCGGGCGTGGATCGTGGACTGGGATAGCCATGCGCTTCGCTGATCCGGTCTGGCTGCTGCTGCTGCTGGTGCCGCTCGCCCTCGGGTGGCGCCGCTGGCGCGTCCGCCGCCGGCCGCCGGAGACGTACATCGGCTCGTCGGCGGCGCGCTTCCTCCGCGACCTGCCGACCAGCCGCCGCGCGCGGCTCCGCTGGCTGCTCGGCGCGCTGCGCTTTGCCGGGCTGGTGCTGCTGCCGGTGGCGCTCGCGCGGCCGCAGATTCCGCGGGACGTGCGCGAGGTGCGGCTCCGCTCGCGCAACATCGTCGTGGCGCTCGACATCTCGAGCAGCATGAAGGCGACCGACTTCAAGCCGGGCAACCGGCTCCAGGTCGCCAAGGACGTGCTGCGGAAATTCGTGGAAGCGCGCGACGGCGATCTCGTCGGGCTCGTGGTGTTCGCCGGGCGGCCGTTCCTGCAGGCGCCGCTCACGCCGGACGTGGCGCTGCTCGGGCGGCTGATCGATCAGGTGGACATCGGTCTCCTGCCCGACGGCACCGCGATCGGCACCGCGCTGGCGCTCAGTCTCAACCAGCTCAAGTCGCTGCCGCCCAAGGCGAGCGTGGTCGTGCTCATCACCGACGGCGCCAACAACACCGGCGAGCCCTCGCCTTTCGTCGCCGCGGAGGCGGCGCGCGCGCTCGGCGTGCGGGTCCACACCATCGGTCTCGCCGGCCGCGACACCAGCTCGGAAAACGACGGGTACGTGTGGCGCGCCGGCCGTGACGCCGACCGGCTCACCGCGTCCGACGAGGCGGTGCTCAAGCGGATCGCCGAGCGCACCGGCGGCCGCTACTTCCGCGCGAGCGATCCCGACGCGCTGCGCCGCATCATGGCGGAGATCGATCCGCTGGAGAAGCACGACGTGCCGGTGGCGGAGCTGCGAAACTGGCGCGAGCTGTACGCGCTGGCACTGGTGCCCGCGCTTCTCTGCCTCACGCTCGAGGCGCTGCTGGGCGTGACCTGGCTCCGCACGGTGCCGTGATCCGATGAGCTTCGCGCATCCGGCACTCCTCTGGCTGTTGCCGCTGCTCGCCGCGCTCGCGGGGTGGGGCTTCGCCCGGGCGGAACGAGAGCGGCGCGCGGCGCTCGCCGCCGTGGGCGACCCGGCGCTGCTGGCCCGCACATCGGCGCTGCCGGCGGCCCGGCGGCGGGCGCTCCGGCACGCGGCGCGGACGCTGGCGCTCGCCTTCGGCATCGTGGCGCTGGCGCGGCCCCAGTGGGGCGACCGCCCTGCCGACCGCGCGCGCACCGGGCGCGACATCCTGGTGGCGCTCGATCTCTCCCGCTCGATGAACGCGGGCGACGGCTCGCCCACCCGCCTCGCCGCGGCCAAGCAGGCGATCCACCGGCTGGTCGCCGCGCGCCCCGGCGACCGCTTCGGCCTGATCGTCTTCGGCGGGAGCGCGTTCGTGCAGCTCCCGCTGACCGACGATCCGACGGTGTTCGAGCGCTTCCTCGCCGCGGCGAACACCGAGGACCTGGGCGACCCCGGCACCAGTCTGAGCGGCGCGCTCGAAGCCGCGGCGACGGTGTTCACCCACGACGGCGCACCGGGGAGCCGCGCGGTGGTGCTCATCTCCGACGGCGAGAGCGATCAGGACGACGACATCGCGCCGCCGATCCGCGCGCTTCGGAAGCTCGACGTGCCGGTCTACGCGCTCGGCGTCGGCACGACGGAGGGCGCGCGGGTGCCGGCCGACAGCAGCGAGGCACCGGAGCCGTGGCACCGCGACCACATCGGCCGCGTCGTCGTGTCTCGCCTCACGGAAGGCGCGCTCCAGCGGATCGCCCAGGCGACCGGCGGCCTTTACGAGCGCTGGGACGGGCATCGTGCGGCACCGCTGGTCGGCACCGCGCTCGACCGCCTGACGGTGCGGACCAGCTCGATCGCGCACGTGGTCGAGCGCAGCGATCGCTTCCAGTGGCCGCTCGGCGCCGCGTTCGCGCTGCTGCTGCTGGAGCCGCTGGTGCCGCTCCGGAGGAAGCCGACGTGAACGCGTACCGGCCCATGGCCGTCGCGGCACTCGCGGGCCTGCTGGCGGCGGGCTGCACGCCTTCGTCGTGGTCGTTCCGCCGCGGCGTGCAGCTTTACGATGGCGCGCACTACGCCGACGCGTACGCCGCGTTCCGCCGCGCGTTCGCGCGGACCGACGATCCGCGGGTCGCCTACAATGCCGGCGACGCGCTGTATCGGATGAAGCACTACGAGGCCGCGGCGCGGAGCTTCCACCCCGGCACCATCGATCCGCGACTGCAGCAGCGGAGCTACTTCAACACCGGCAACGCGTGGGTGCGGTACAGCGAGGACGCGGCCGACCCGGGGGACGCGCTGGAGCGCGCCATCGCGACGTACGAGAACGCACTGCAGCTCGACCCCAAAGACCGCGACGCGAAGTGGAATCTCGAGTACGCGGTGCGGCGGCTGGAAGAGAATCGCGAGCACGGCGGCTCGCCGGGACGGGGACGGCAGCGCGCCGACTACGGCACCGGCAACCAGCGCTCCGGCCGCTACGAGGGAAACCCCGAGGCGGCGGTCGGCGCGATGGCGGGCGGCGGGCACGGCGGCGGGAACGGCGAGTCGGCGCACGAGCTGACGCCGGCGGAGGCGAAGCGGCTGCTGGAGTCGGTCCAGCGGGAGCAGCTCACGACCCACGAAGGACACCGACTCACGCACACGACCCCGGGCGGACGGGACTGGTAGCGGCTACCCGGCGTCGAAGTCGAGCAGCGGCACCAGGCGGGCCCGCGGCGGAATCCCGGTCTCCAGCTCCATGATCCCGACCGATGGCGGCAGGTCGAACCGCCGGGGTCCCGCGCCGCCGGGATTCATCACCGTCACCACGACATCCACGACCGTGAGCAGCGGCCGGTGGGTGTGGCCGTACACCAGGACGTCGGCGTCGGGAAAGGCGGCGTGCATCGTTTCCGCCGAGGGCGAGCCGAGCTGGTCGCCGTGGGTGACGACGATGGTGAAGCCGTCGAGCTCCAGTCGCTGCACCCGCGGCAGGCGCGCGCGCACGTCGACGTCGTCGGTGTTGCCGTAGACGGCGCTCACCGGTGCGAGCGCCTCGAGCTCGGTCAGCAGCTCCAGCGGGCCGACGTCCCCGGCGTGAAGGATGTGATCCACCCGCTCGAAGGCCTCGAAGACCTCAGGGCGCAGCAAGCCGTGGGTGTCGCTGATGATGCCGAGCCGCATGCGCGCCGGCGCCTCATCCCTGCCAGCGCGGCGCCAGCTCGATCTCCACGCCGAGGCGATCCAGTATCCGCTGCACGATGAAATCCACCAGCTCCTCGATGCGCGTCGGACGATGGTAGAACCCCGGCGCCGCGGGGATGATGGTCGCGCCCGCCTCCGCGGCGAGCGTGAGGTTCCGCAGGTGGACGAGGGAGAG
>JAICWE010000003.1 GCA_025934955.1 Gemmatimonadales bacterium
CGGCCATAAACAGCTTCGCGACGAAACCAACCGCCGCCTGCAGCCAGCTGATCTGCAACATGAGCGTCACCTCCCTTCGGGTCTGACAGCTACCACGGGAAGTGGCGAGCCTCGCTACGGCCCACCCCGACGCTCCGCTAATCAGTTGTCCGCTCGTTCTCCGCTCGGTACGACTGCCGAGTCCGGAGCCCCCTCCCGTTAGTTCCTTTCCGGGTCCGACGGGTTAGTTCCGCCAGAATGCCTTCGACACCCAGTCCACCACGTCGCAGCCACCTCTACGCCGGCCGCCGCGCCTCGGTCCACCGATTGGTCGCGTCCAGCACCGCGAACACCGCCGCCCGCTCCGCGCTCTCGCGGATCTCGGCCGTGCCGGTCATGAGCAGCGCCTCGCGCCCGCCCAGCCCCTGCACCGCCACGAAGGCGAACTCGCGATCGAATGCCTCGACGATCTTGGCGCCCTCGAGCGCCAGCGAGTTGTCCGGCAGCAGCTTGTCCAGCACCGCCACCGCCGCCTTCGCCGCCGCCTCCACCCGGCTCCGCGGGGTGTCGCTGCTCTCCTCCTCCGCCATCTCCTGCTGGCCCATGAACGACAGCGTCACCGCCAGCGCGATCCGGTGCGGCCGCCGCCCGGGCGCCACCGCCAGGTTCTCGAAGAGGCAGCTGCGCTGCATGGCGCGGTCGCGCACGACCTGGCGGTCGAGCGCCTCGATCGGCTTGACGTCCGCCGTCTGCGCGATGCTGATCTTCCGATGATCGATCTTGAGGCCGAGCTGCGCCAGCAGCGCCGATTCGATGTTGCGCACCAGCTGCTTCGGCTGGAGACCCGCCTGCGCCAGCACGTGGACCTCGCTCACCTCGCCTAACGGCGTCGTCACCACCCGCGCCGAGAGGATCCCCTCCAGGCTGGTGAGCAGGTTCTCCGCGCGCCGCACGCCCCACGGATCGGGGATCGCGTCGGGGGGAGGCGCCGGCGCCGGCGGCATGCGCGGCCCCGGGCCGGGCTGGCGAGAGTAGGATCCAGTCACGCAGTCAGTCCCTTACCCAGCGGGTGATTCAGGTCGTTCATGCGAGCGCGTTCCGGCCGGCGGCCTTGGCGCGGTACAACGCGCGATCCGCCGCGACCAGCACGTCGCTCTCGCTCGGATGCCGCGGGTCGAACTCCGCGAGGCCGACGCTCACCGTCACCAGCCCCTCGGGATACCCCAGCCGGCGGCCGACCCGCTCGATTCCCTCGCGCATCGCCTCCGCCACCCGCGCGGCGCCGTGCCGGTCGGTGCGGGTGAGGATCAGCACGAACTCGTCGCCGCCGTACCGCGCCGCCACGTCCGATGCGCGCACCACCGCCCGCACCTCGGCCGCCACCGCGCGGAGGATGTCGTTGCCCGCCTCGTGGCCGTACTGGTCGTTCACCTGCTTGAAGCTGTCGAGGTCCAGGAAGAGGACCGCGAACGTCTCGTTGCTGCGCCGGCTGCGCTCCACTTCGAACGCGAGCCGCTCCCGCAACACGCGATAGGTCGAAAGCCCGGTGAGCAGATCCACCGCCGCGGCCTTCTGCGCCTGGTCGGCGCGGCGCTCCTGGTACGGCGTGCACTGCCGCAGCGTCGCCCTTCCCATCGCCGCCGCCTCCGCGAAGCGCTGGCAGGTCGGGAAACCGCACGCGCTGCAGTCCCACGGCCGCCCGTTCGGTCCCGGGCCGATCGCCTCGAGCACCTGCGCCACCGCCGCCGGATCCGGCTCGACCGCCCGCGGCTTGATGTCGAACGTCGCGCCGACCGATGCCACCACCGTCGCGTCCACCACCGGCTGCCGGCTGCGGGGCGGCTCGGTGCTCGCCACGATGGCACGACGCCAGTACAACTCCTCCTTCGGACCCGAGAGCGGATGGTCGAGCGAGCCCTCGCACGACAGGATGTCGACGAAGCCCAGCTCCAGCCGGTCCACCGCGACCGCGCGCGCGAGCGCCGGCAGCGCCGAGAGTCCGCGCACGGTCCGGAAGCGGTTGCTCGAGTGCCGCGCCTCCTCCAGCATCGCGAGCGGCATCCCGCCCGCCGCGCTCAGATGGCGCCGCCGCTCCTCCGGCACTCGCTGGAAGAACACCGGCTGAGACAACACGCTCACGCCGCGCAGCCGGAAGATCTCGTCCAGATCCGCGAACGTGATCGATGCGTCCAGCTCACTGCTGTCGGTCGGAAGACTGACTCCCGCGTACACTACCGGGAGCGCATCGCCATACTGCGCACGCAGATATCGGGCCTCGGCGATGGGCGGAGTGGTGACGGGGGCAAGGTAGGGGATGAGCTCGGGATGCTGCGCCCGGATGGTCTCGACCACGACCGCGTCGGTGGAGCGGAGCATGGTGCCCCAGCTCTCCTCCTCCCACAGCCGCAGGTACTCCCGCGCCACCAGCTCGTCGCCCAGGACACCCCGGGTCACCCGCCGATAACCGGCAGCATAGCAGGCATTTACCACCTGCTCCGGCGACGCGGGATAGAAGTGGGTGACCGCCTCCGGACTCAGGATCAACAGCCCGGTCTCCTGCCCGGCGATCGCCAATGCCCGGCCGAGCTCTCCCGACACCTTCACGGCACCGTGCGGGCACGCCGGCAGACAGCGGCCGCACCGGATGCAGGCCTCGTCGAGGATCTGCAGCGGCTCGGACTCGCCCATGACCGCGATCGCGTCGGTCGGACAGACCCGGACGCACGCGAGGCATGCGACACAGTTTTCAGCGTCGATCAGAAAATTCACGGGATCGGTCCGGGTGCTGATGCGAGGGGAACCCGTCGAATATGGCGAGGCGACTTGAGAAGTGTCAAGAGGTTCACTAGTGCAAACTCTTTACAGATGCCGACTTAGATTCCGCGCACGGAGCCGCTAAATCATTCCAGGTTATACGCTTTGATCTTGCGATAGAGGGTCCGCTCCCCGATCCCGAGGGTTTCGGCCGCCCGGCGGCGATTGCCGCGGAACTCCTGGAGCGCCGCGCCGATCACCGCCTTCTCCACCTCGTCCATCGTCATCCCGGCCCGGTAGACCAGCGGGGCCGGCTCCTCCGGCTCGGCCGAGTAGTCCGCGACGGGGCTTTCGCCCAGGTCGATGACCTGGACCCGCGACGGGCCCTCGTCCAGCCGGCGGCGGAGCTCCTCCATCTGGAGCCGCAAGTCCATGATGTTGCGGAGGATGAACTCGAGCTCCTGGCTCTGGAGCTCGCGGGGTCCGTTGCCGCTGACCCGCACCGGCAGAAGGGTCCGGCCCTCGAAGATGTCCGACGGGATGTCGGCGGCGCGAATCTCGGCGCCGGGCGCCAGCACCACCATTGACTCGATCAGGTTCCGGAGCTGTCGCACATTGCCCGGCCACGGGGCGTTTACCAGCCGCTCCAGCGCCTCCGAGGTAATGCCCCGAAACGCCCGGTCGTGCTGCCGGGCGAACTCCCGGATGAAGCGCCGGACCAGGAGTGGGATGTCGCCCCGGCGCTCCCGGAGCGGCGGCAGGTAGATCGTGAGCACGTTGAGCCGGTAATACAGATCGTCGCGGAACTCGCCGAGCGCGACCGCTTCCCGGAGGTTGCGGTTGGTCGCCGCGATCACCCGCACGTCCACCTTGATCGGCTGCGTGCCGCCGACCCGGAAGAAGCTCCGGCTCTCCAGCACGCGCAGCAGCTTCACCTGGGTCGAGAGCGGGATCTCGCCGATCTCGTCGAGGAAGATCGTGCCGCCGTCGGCCAGCTCGAAGCGGCCGAGGCGGCGCTCCGCGGCGCCGGTGAACGCGCCCTTCTCATGGCCGAAGAGCTCGCTCTCGAGCAGCGACTCGGGCAACGCGGCGCAGTTGACGGCGATGAACGCCTCGCCCCGTCGGGGCGAGAGATCGTGGATCGCCTTGGCGACGAGCTCCTTGCCGGTGCCGCTCTCACCGTGAATGAGCACGGTGCTCGACACCGGCGCCATCTGCTCGATCTTGACCAGCACTTCCTGGATCGCGTCGCTCTCGCCGGCGATACCGGTGCGCTCCTGGAGACCGCGCCGCTCGATCAGCCGGCGCGCGGTGGCGACGACGTCGTCGGCACGGACCGGCTTCGTCATCACCTCGGTCACGCCAAGCCGGCCGACTCGCTCGGTGCGCTCCGAATCGGTCGGCTCCAGCAAGGCGAGGGTCGAGATCTCGGCGTCACGGGCGAGTGCCGCGAGCTGCTGGGCGGGAGCTTCGTACACGGCGCCGGTGAGCACGACCAGTTCGGGACTCTCGCGGCGCACCGAGCCGCGCGGGTCGTCCACCGACGAGAACATCGCCGTGGTGTAGCCGGCCGCCTCGAACGCGGCGTTCAGCGGCACCGCGGTCTCGAGGTCGTCCATCGTGATCAGGATCTGGCTCGCCATCGTCCCTCAGTGACCGGTCCGCGCCCCACGCACCAGCTCGACCGCGTGCTCGACGATGTCGTCGAGCACGCCCAGGCCGTCGCGTACGCCGCCCGGGCTTCCCGGCAAGTTGACGACGAGGGTCCGATTCCGCACCCCGGCCGTGCCGCGCGACAGTGCCGCTCGATGAAAGTGCGGATACACCGCATTGCGCAACGCCTCGGCGATGCCGGGCGCTTCCTTGTCCAACACCGCGCGAGTGGCCTCGGGCGTGACGTCGCGTGGAGTGAGTCCGGTGCCCCCGGTGGTGAGCACGAGATCGGCGATCCCGGCGTCGGCCCACGCGCGAAGGCGTGCGCCGATCAGCTCCGGCTCGTCGGGCACAAGATCGCGGGCGCACAGCTCGTAGCCGCGGCGGCGGCCCCACTCCGCGATGGCGTCGCCGGAGCCGTCGGCCCGCTCGCCGCGCGCGCCGGCGTCGGAGATGGTGAGAATGGCGAGCCGGAGCGACATGCGGGCTACTTCCGCACGCTCCCGCGGGTCCAGAACGGGCGGGCCACGGCTTCGGCGGGCACTCGCTCGCCGCGGATCTCGACCTCGAAGCGGCTGCCGGGCCTGCTGGCGCCGCTGGGGAGATACGTGGTGCCGATCGCCTCGCCGAGCGACGGGCTCATCGTCCCGCTCCGTACCACGTCCACCGGACGCCCGTCGTGCCACACCTGGTAGCCGTGCCGCGGGAAGCCGCGCTCGAGCAGCTTGAACCCGACCATGCGGCGCATGACGCCGTGCGCCTTCTGTGAGCGCAGCGCCTCGGCGCCGACGAACGGGGCGCCCTTGTCGAGCTTCACGATCCAACCGAGGCCGGCCTCGAGCGGGGTGATGGTGTCGTCGATCTCGTTTCCGTAGAGCGCGTAGCCCATCTCGAGCCGGAGCGAGTCGCGGGCACCGAGGCCGACCGGCATCGCGCCGGCGCGCTGCAGCGCCTCCCAGATGATCGGCGCGTCGCGGTCGCGGCAGTAGAGCTCGAAGCCATCCTCGCCGGTGTAGCCGGTGCGGGAGATGAAGCAGCCGGCCCCCGCCACGCGCCCGACGGCGAAGTGATAGTAGCCGACGTCGTCGAGGTTGGTCTCGGTGAGCGGCTGCAGCAGCGCCTGGGCGCGCGGACCCTGTAGCGCGATGAGCCCGACCTCGCCCGAGATGTCCTTGAGCCGGACGTTGACACCGCCCTTGTGCGCGACGATGTGCTTCCAGGCGCGCTCGATGTTCGACGCGTTGACGACGATCATCAGCTTGTCGTCGAAGCGATAGACGGTGCAATCGTCTATGAACGTCCCCTCCTCGGTGAGGAGGGCGGAGTACTGTACGCCGCCCGGCTCGAGCGCCGCGACGTCGTTGCTGGTGACGCGGTTGACGAAGGCGTTGCGGTCGGGGCCGGTGACCTCGAACTCGCCCATGTGCGAGATGTCGAAGATGCCGGCCCCGCTGCGCACCGCCTGGTGCTCGGCGATGATGCCGGTGGGATACTGCACCGGCATCTCGAAGCCGGCGAACGGCACCATCCTGGCGCCGAGCGCCTTGTGCACGTCGTAGAGCGGCGTGCGCTTGAGCGCCGCCGTGCCGGTCATGCGGCTTCCTCCTTCTCACCCGCCATGCCGGCGAGCATCGCCATGAGCGCCTTCTGCACGTGCAGGCGATTCTCCGCCTCGTCCCACACCCGCGACCGCGGGCCTTCGATCACGCTCTCCGCGACCTCCTCACCGCGGTGCGCGGGGAGACAGTGGAGGAAGATGGCGTCCCTGGCCGCGAGGGCCATGAGGCGGTCGTCCACGATGTAGCCGCGGAACGCCTGCTCCCGCTCGGCCTGCTCCGCCTCCTGGCCCATCGAGGCCCAGACGTCGGTGTTGATCACGTCGGCGCCGCGGGCGGCTTCGGCCGGATCGTGGCTGAGGGTGATGTCACCGGCGGTGCGATACTGCTCGAGCAGCGCGCGATCGGGCTCGTAGCCGGCGGGACACGCGAGGCGCAGCGCGAAGCCGAGCACCGCGGCCGCTTCGATCCAGCTATGCGCCATGTTGTTGCCGTCGCCGATCCAGGCGACGGTGCGTCCCTTCCAGCCGCCGAGCGATTCCTTCACCGTGAGCAGGTCGGCGAGGATCTGGCAGGGGTGCGAGAGATCGGTGAGGCCGTTGATGACGGGCACCGACGCGTAGCGCGCCAGCTCCTCGACGTCGGCATGATCGAAGGTGCGGATCATGATCATGTCGAGGTAGCGCGAGAGCACGCGAGCGGTGTCCTTGATCGGCTCGCCGCGGCCGAGCTGGATGTCGCGCGAGGAGAGAAAGAGCGCGTGCCCCCCGAGCTGCGTGGCGCCGACTTCGAAGGAGACCCGTGTGCGGGTCGAACTCTTCGTGAAGATCATGCCGAGGGTGCGGCCCTTGAGCGGCTTCCTGTCGTACTTGCCCCGCTTCATCCGGGCGGCGAGGCGAAGGAGTTCGGTCAGCTCGTCGGCGTCGAAGTCGGAGATCGAGAGGAAGTCGCGCTTGGGCATGAGGCCGTCGAGAGGAAGGAGCGGATCGGCGTCGTCGGGTGGGGAACGTAGTCATGCGTGGTAGGGCGAGCAACCCGGCCGGCGGGCGCCGGCCGGGGTGGTGCGGCGGCTATTGCGGCTTGCAGCAGCCGTTGGAGGCGCAGGTGCTCCACGGCCCGACGTTGGCGGCCACCCGCGCCGCCGAATCGGTGACGATCGCGACACCGTCGACGTCGCGCCACTCGGCCTTGGGCTCCCGGTGCTCGGTCTTGTGCTTGTCCCACGTCATCGTGGCGATCGTATCGCTCTTCTCCCGGCTCACGTAGATCCCGAAGTAGCCGGTGTCCGGCTTTGCCTTGGCCTCGACCCAGATGCAGGTGACGGACGGCCCGCGGTCGACGTTGAACCCGGCGTAGCCGTGGTCCGGATCGGTATTGAGGATGAGGCTGATGAAGCGGCCATTCGGAGAGTCACCCTGAAAGTGGGTGGCGGGGATGAGCGTCAGCGGAGCCTGATCGAAGTGGAGGGTGGCGCTCCAGGTGGAATCGTCCATGTCGAACTGCTGGCTCACGCAATCGGCGTAGGAGTTCCCGGCCCCGGTCCCGCCGGGGTGCGCGCGCTCCCGCCCTCGATGACACGCGGCCAAGGCCGCGCAACCCAGCACCGCCCATCCGACCGCTCTCCATCCGACCAGCCGACGCGCGCCCATACGCCCTCCGCCGCAGGTGAGAGTGACTCAGCTTTCCAGATCCGGATCGGCATTCCGCCGGAGCACGCGGACAGCGCCGCCCCAGCGCCGCGCGAGGTCGCCCTCGCCGCGCCGCGCCGCGAGGGCGCCGCGCAGCGCCATGGCGCGGACCAGCGCGCCGGCCTGGGCGGGCTGATCGAGCAGGTCGACGCCTAACGCCGCGGGCGCGCCCAGTACCGCATCCAGCTCGGCGGCGGCGGCGACCGAGTCGCCGGCCATGGCGCGGAGCCGCGCCTCGGCGAACGCGGCATCGATCGTCACGGCACCGGTGGGGCGCTCGCGCCGCAGCGCATCGAGCGCGCGCAGCGAATCGCGCAGCGTGGCACCACCGCGCGCGACGGTGCGCTCGAGGGCGAGCAGGTAGCCCTTCCCTTCGGGCGCGAGCGCGGGAAAGGCGAGGGCGCGCGGCTGGTCGGCCAGCTGGTGCACGGCGGCGGCGCGCGCCCCCGGCGACAGCATGACCTCGGCGAGACGGCGGAGCTGGCGCTCGGCGGCGCGGATGCTGTCGCCCGGTCCACCCGCGGCCGCGAAGCCGGCGAGGCGCGCGCCGGCGACGGCGAGCGGCAGCGGAATGCGGGAGCGTTCGGCGGCCGGCACCGCGGGATCGGCGGCGGCGGCGGCGAGGAGCATCGCGGCGAGGCGGGCGCGTCCGGAGAGCGCGGCGAGCGGCGCGAGCATCCCCGCCACCGCCGGCGCGCCGCGGGCGCGGGCCGCGGCGCCATCGAGCAGCGAGTCGGCGAGCTGCGCGGCGCGAGTCCAGTCTCCCAGCTTGAGAGCGAGCCGCGCCTCGGCCACGGCGAGCCGCAGCCGCTGCGCCGGATCGACGGCAAGCCGCCGAGCCCGCCAGACGCCGACGCGCGCGTCGCTGAGCGCGGGCGGCTCGAACTCGGCATCCTGCTCCAGCGCCAGCGCCTGCACTTCGAGCGCGTCGGGGCTGTCGGGGAAGCTCGCCACCCATCCGCTGGTGATGTCGCGGAGCAGCTCGCGCCCGCGGGACACCGCGGCGCGCACGGTCAGCGGCAGAGCCACGCGGCGGCCCTCGAGCACCCATGCCTCGGGATAGGGCGTGAAGGCGAGCGAATCGTTCTCCAACGCGGGAAAGGCGGCGAAGCGGGCGCCGTCGCTGCCGAAGCCGAGCCGGTAGGCGTTAGGCTGGGTGATGAACATACCGGTGAGCCGGGAGTACTCCGGCGCCGCGAACGCGGCATGCACCGAAGGCAGCAATGCGAAGGCGCGGTGGTACGCGGTGACCGCCGCCTGCGCGCTCCCGCGGAACCTCCAGCCGGACGGGCTTCGCGGATCCGCCAGGACCACCGTGTCGCGCCCCTGGCACTCGCCGAGCCCGAACCACGCGACGAAGCTGCTGCTGTCGCGCGCGAGCATGTCGCGGTAGCGGTCGCACGCGCCGGGATAGTCGCCGCGGGCAAAGGCGAGCAGCGCCCCGGCGGCGAGTCGCTCGTCGGCCCGGAGGCGCGCGCTGTCGGCGAGTGCGCGCGCGGCGTACGGCTCCCAGCGACCGGACGGCTCGCCGCGCCAGGCGAGCAGCTGCGCCAGTCGCAGATTGGCCTGGGGATAAGCCGGATCGGCGGCGAGCGCGCGGGTGAGCCGGTCGCGGGCAAGCGCCGTGTTCCACCGCGCGAGCGCCGAGTCGCCCGATTCGTAGGCGCGCCACGCCGCCAGCGAAGAGGTCCCGAGTGCCGCGGCCGCCCCGCCCCGCGGCGCGGCGCCGAGGAGGAGCGAGTCAGCCAGTGCGCCGAAGCGCGCGGCGAGGCGCGACTCCGAGACCGGCATCCGCAGGCTCGCTTCCCGAAGCATGCGCCCGTCGCCCTGGACCATGTAGACGGCCGCGCCGACGCGCATCGTGTCCTGCAGCTCGCTCACCTGTCCCCACACCAGGAACTCGGCGCCGAGCTGCCGGGCGAGCGCGAGGCTGGCCTCGAGGGTGGCGGGAGCGCCGTGCTGCGCGACCGCGTCACCCACCCGGAGCGTGTTGACCAGCCGCACGTCGCTCCAGCGGGCGAAGGCGTCGTAGATCAGCGACTCGCACTGGTCACCGTTCAGCAGCGCCGGCGCGGCGCGGCCGACGTGGCGGAATGGAAGCACGACGTAGCGGCTGGCATCGGCGGCCGACACGGCGGCGGGGCGCCGGCCGCGCAGCGCCAGCGCGACGAGCGCGGCGATCGCCAGGATCGCGGCGAGGAGCACGAGCCACCAGAGCCGGCGCCAGCGCGACCGCGCGAGCGCGGCCGGCAGCTCGGTCGTGACGGTGGGGGAGGAGAGCGCCGTCGCGAAGGCGGACGCGCTCTGGAAGCGGTCGGCCGGCATCTTGGCCAGCGCACGCTCGACGATCGTGGTCACCCACGGCGGCAGCGCCGGCCGGACGGTCTGGAGCGCGGGCGGCGCGTCGTGCAGATGGCGCGCGGCGACCACCTGCGGGGTGGCCCCGCCGAACGGCGGCTCGCCGGCGAGCATCTCGTACAGCACGCAGCCGAGCGCGTACACGTCGCTGCGCCCGTCGATGTTGCCGCCGGCGGACTGCTCCGGGCTCATGTAGGTCGGCGTGCCGACGGCGAGGCCGGGCGAGGAGAGCGTGTCGCCGCCGGCGCGGTCCACCGCGCGGGCGACGCCGAAGTCGGCAACGACGGCGTGCCCGCGGTCGAGCAGGATGTTCTCCGGCTTCACGTCGCGGTGGACGACCCCCTGCGCATGGGCGTAGCCCAGCGCGTCCGCGATGTCGCGCGCGATCGCGAGCGCGTCGTCCAGCGGAAGGGCGCCCTCGCGTCGAAGCCGGTGCCGCAGCGTCTCGCCGGCAACGAACGGCATGACGAAGTACGGCGCGGCGACGCCGGGGCCGTAGAGATCGGGGATCTCGCCGGAGTCGAACAGCGCGAGGATGTGGGGATGGTGCAGCCGGGCGACGATCTCGACTTCGCGCAGGAAGCGGTCGGTGCCGAGCGCCGCGGCGAGCTCGGGCTTGAGGATCTTCACGGCGACGTCGCGGCCGTAGCGCAGATCGTGCGCGAGCCAGACGCTCGCCATCCCGCCGCGGCCGAGCTCGCGCTCGATCGCGTACCGGTCACCCAGACTGGTGGACAGAATGCTGCCGACGTCGGCCACACGACCTCCCCGGGTCGGCGGACTTCGCCAACATACGGCCGGGACGCGAATTGTCCACCGCTCCGCGGGCGCCGCGCGGCCGCCGCGACGGAGCGCTGCTAGAGGATGTACCGCCGCAGATCGTCGTCGCTGATCACCGCCGCCAGCCGCTCGCGCACCTTGTCGCCGTCATAGACGATGCGCTTGTCGGGAAACTCGGGCAGCGCGAAGAGCAGGTCTTCCATCAGCGTCGCCATGACGGTATGGAGCCGGCGCGCGCCGATGTTCTCCATCCGGTCGTTCGCGACGAAGGCCACGCGGGCGATCTCGGCGATGGCATCGGCGGTGAATTCCAGCACGGCGCCCTCCGCCGCGACCAGCGCCTGGTACTGGCGGGTGAGCGCGTTCTCCGGCTCGGTCATGATCCGGATGAAGTCGCCCTCGGTGAGCGGGGTCAGCTCGACGCGAATCGGGAAGCGGCCCTGGAGCTCGGGGATGAGGTCCGACGGCTTGGAGACGTGGAACGCGCCGGCGGCGATGAAGAGGATGTGGTCGCTCCGCACGTAGCCGTAGCGGGTCTGCACCGTCGAGCCCTCGACGATCGGGAGCAGGTCGCGCTGGACGCCCTCGCGGGAGACGTCGGGGCCGCCGGCCTGGGAGCGTTCGCCGGCGATCTTGTCGATCTCGTCGATGAAGATGATGCCGTGGTTCTCGACCCGATCCAGCGACTCGTTCACCACGTCGTCCATCTCGACCAGCCGCTTCAGCTCCTCGTCCACCAGGATCCGCCGGGCCTCCGGCACCTTGAGCGTGCGGCGCTTCTTCCGCTTGGGCAGCATGTCCTGCAGCCACTCGGTGAAGTTGATGTCGGCGCCTTCCATGCCCTGCGGCGGCTGGAGCATTTCGAGCCCGGGATAGTTCTGCGGCGCGACCTCGATCTCGACGTCACGGTCGTCCAGCTTGCCATCGCGCAGGAGCTGCCGAAGCTTCTCGCGCGAGCGGCCGCGCCGCTCCTCCTCGGGCGTGGCGGCGCGGGCCGCGCCAGTGGAGCCGACGACGAACATCGGCGGCGTGCGCTCCGCATCGGCCCGCGCCGGCGCCGGCGGCGGCGGGAGCAGGAGATCGAGGAGCTTCTCCTCGGCGCGGGTTTCCGCCTGCGGGTAGACCTCGTCCTCCCGCTCGCTCCGGACCATGTTGATGGCGGCGTCCACGAGGTCGCGCACCATGGATTCCGCGTCGCGGCCGACGTAGCCGACCTCGGTGAACTTCGACGCTTCGACCTTGATGAACGGCGCGCCGGCCAGCCGCGCGAGCCGCCGCGCGACCTCGGTCTTCCCGACGCCGGTCGGGCCGATCATGATGATGTTGTAGGGAGTGATCTCGTCCCGGATCTCGTCCGGGGCCTGGGCGCGGCGCCAGCGGTTGCGCACGGCGATGGCGACGGCCTTCTTGGCGGCATCCTGTCCCACGATATAGCGATCGAGCTCGGCCACGATCTGGCGCGGCGGCAGCTCCTCGAGCCAGGGCGGCGGCGCCGGCTCCCCGGTCTCGACGGTGTGTGCGGTGTCGGTCATGCCCGAAAGGTAGCCGGAACCTCCAGATCGAGGTCCTCCCGCTCCAGCTCGCGCACGGCCGGGTCGCTCCGACTCACCGACGCAGGAACCTCGCGCCAGCCGGCCAGCTCGAGCACGTCGGCGGTGAGGCGGTTCACCGCGTCGGTCTCGGCCCCGCCGCCGGCGGTGCCGGCGGCGAGGTCGAGCCAGGTCAGCGCCTCCTCGAAGGCGTAGCGCTGAAGCGCCGCGGTGCTGGCCCGCACGGCCCAGCGATGGGCCAGCGCGCGCTCGCCGCCGAGTCGCGCGTGCCGGGCGATGTCGCCGGCGATCTCGTCGCCCTCGCCGCTCTGCTCGGCGCCGAGCGCCAGCGCCAGGCCGATCACCCGATGCACCTCGCGCCGGCGCGAGTAGGTCAGCGCGTCGCGCACCACGCGCGCGATCATCGGGTGGGCGCAGCGGTACACGCCATCCTCATCCAGCACCAGGCGCCGCTCCAGCAGCGCGTCGCACAGCGCCGCGGCGTGCAGGCGCGAGATGCCGTGGGCATGGGAGAGCGTCTCGGTGGTGCAGCCGCTGCCGGCGAGGGCGACGGTGATGAGCAGCTCCCGGAGTTGCGGCGGCAGCCGCTCGACCCGCTCGGCGATGGCGTCGTGCACCGTCGGCGGGAGCGGAAGCTGCTGCGCGCCCTCGGAGGACGCGGGCGTGGTCCACTCGCGGGTCTCTTCCTTCACTTCCAGCAGCCCCTGGGCGAAGAGCGTCTTCAACAGCTCCACGATGTAGAACGGATTCCCGCGGGTGACCTGGTGAATCCGGGCCGCGAAGCGGCGGCACGAGGCGGGGTTCGACAGGCGGCCCATCTCGCGGAGCATCTGCCCCACGTCCTCCTCGCTGAGCGCGCCGAGCGGGACGACGGCGGCCTGCGACTTGGCGCGGAGCACGCGCGCGAGCCGGGCCGCGGGGGCGTCGTGCTCCAGCTCGCCGAGGGTGACGGTGGCGACCCAGAGCACCGGCTCCCGCGCGAGGCGGCGGACCAGGAAATGGAGCAGGTTGCAGCTGTCGCCGTCGGACCAGTGGAGGTCGTCGAGCACCACGAGCACAGGCCGCTCGGCCACGAGCGCGAGGATGGCCTGCGCCGCCGCCTCGAAGAGGCGCCAGCCGTCGGCGGGGTCAGCGGGCGGACGCGGTTCGGCCAGGTGCGGGAAGCGCTCGCGCAGCTCGGGCACGAGGCGCGAGAGCTCGCTGAGCCACTGCGGATCGGTGCCGGCGAGCCCGGGGGCGGCGAGGCCGCCGCGCAGCACCTCGATGAGCGGCCCGTAGGGTACGCCGGCGCGGGCGTCGTACGCGTGACCACGGAGCGCGATGCCGCCGTTGGCCACCGTCCAGCGGAGGAACTCGTCGGCGAGGCGGGTCTTGCCCACGCCGGGCTCCCCCTCCAGCAGTACTATGCGGCTGTCGCCGCGGCGCACGTCCTTCCAGGCGCCGCGCAGCGCCTGCCACTCGGCGTCGCGACCGATGAGGCTCGCCTCGAAGGTGGGGGCGCGGGCGTACCACTCGTCGCTGATCGGCCGCGCCACCTGCGCGCTGTTGTCGCTCTCGATCCGCTGCACCAGCTGCGCGAGCGCGCGGCTCGGCTCGGCGTCGGCTTCGGCGGCGAGCTGGCGGCGCACGTCGGCGGCGCGGGCCAGCGCGCGGTTGCGGTCGCCCGCCAGGTAGAGCGCTTCGACCGCGAGGCGCGCCGCTTCGTCGGAGTAGGGCTCGGCGGCAAGCCACCGTTCGGCCCACGCCGCCGCCTCGCGCCAGCGCCACTGCCCCATCGCCTCGCGGGCGAGCGCGGCCAGCACCTGCTCGTAGCGGCGCAGGAGATCGCGCCGCATGGCGGCGGCCCACTCGTCGAAGGCGGGTGCGTGGCGGATGCCGAAGCCGGCGAGGAACCGCGGCACGTCGTACTGGGCGGCGGTGCGGGGCTCGTGGTCGGTGGCCTGGATGAAGTCGAGGGCGTCGCACCGGACCTCGCGGAGCGCGACGCTGCCCCGGCTGATCTCGAGCGCCTCGCCGAGATTTTCACGCAGATGGGCGAGGGCCTGGCGGAGCGACGTGCGGGCAGCGGTGTCGGGGTGATCGCCCCAGAGGAGATCGGCCAGCTCCTCGCGGGAATGCGGTCCCGGCACCAGCGCCAGCACGGCGAGCAACGCCAAGCTCTTGGCCGGCAGCGCGAGGCTGCGGCCAGGCCCGGCGGCGAGCTGCGCCGACGGTGGGCCGAAGAGCGTCAGGATGACGTCGGCCATGCGGTCCGATCGGCTGGGGGTCCCGCTAAGGTATCCCGTGGACGGGCGACGGCAAGAGGCAGCCGCGAATCTTTCACGCTTCTTTCACGGGCCCGGTGCAGCTTGCCTCTCGCGATGCGGCGATGGCCGCACGGCCCATCCACCCAGCAGGAGGTACCTATGAACTCCCCGAAGAGCCAGTTCCGGATCCAGCTGACCGACGAGCAGAAGAGCCAGGTGCGCAACGCGACGGGCAAGAACGCGGAAGCGATCGAGCTGAGCGTCGAGGAGCTCGAAGAGCGTATCGCCCCGGGCAAGGTGACCCCGGGCAACTGATCCAGCGGACCCGCGCGCCGGCCGATTATCTTTTCGGCCGGCGCACGCAGGATCTCCCATCAGAGCACGGAGCCACAGATGAGCGAGTTCAAGAGCAGCACCCCGAGCAAGACCGACGATCAGAAGAAGCCGGTGCGCGGCACGACGAAGGACGGCCAGCCGGTGGAGCTCGGCGTCGAGGAGCTGGAAGAGCGTATCGCGCCGATGAAGATCTAACTGAGTCTTGCAGCCGAGGAGCCGGCCGGGATGTCCCGGCCGGCGCTCGGGCAATGGCCACACCGGTTTCCGCAACTCCTCAGAGCGACGTTCCCGACGAGCTCCGCGCCGAAGTGGCGCGGCTGCGGCTTTTGCACGCCATGTCGCTCGAGCTCGGCGGCACGCTCGACTTCGACGAACTGCTGCCCCGCGTGTTCGACCGTGTGCTCCAGGCCCTCGGTGCCGAAGGCGGCTCGCTCTGGATCGCCGACGGCGACGTGCTCCGCTGCCGCCTCGCCGCGGGTGGCTCGGCCAAGCGGCTGGTCGGCGCCGAGGTCCCGGTCGGCACCGGCTTCGTGGGCGACGTCGCCCGGCGGCAGCGCACCACGATCGTCACCCGGGTCATCGAAGACCCGCGCTACGAGCCGGCGCTGGAGGAAGCCGAGGAGCTGACTTCCACCGTCATGGCGACGGCGATGGTCACGCAGGGGAAGACGGTCGGCGCCATCCAGGTCACCAACAAGGTGACCGGCAGTGGCGCCTTCGACGCATCCGACCGCGAGCTGCTGGAGGGGCTCGCCGCCACCGCCGCCGTCGCGCTGCGCAACGCGCAGCTCCACACCACCGAGCGCCGGGCCCGCGACCTCGAGCTGCTGCTCGAGATCAGCCGCGAGATCACCAGCACGCTGGACCTGAACCGCGTGCTTCGCTCGGTCGTCAACCTCGCGGCCCGCGCGCTCACGTTCGATCGCGGCGCCGTCGCACTGGTGGACCAGGGCCGCTGGACCGTGCGCGCCGTGGCGGGCCAGGAGACGATCAACCCCAAGGACCCCGCGCTCGCCGATCTCGCGGTGCGCGCGGCGTGGGCGGCCGGGCACGGGCAGGCGTTCTACCTCGGTGACCGCGACGATCCGGCGAGCGACGCCGAGCGGCAGTTCGTGAGCATCTTCGGCGAGGACCTCCAGCGCACCGGTGTCGGCAGCGGGCTCTACCTGCCGCTGCGAGACGACGAGGGCGTGCTGGGTCTCCTGCTGTTCGAGGCGGAGCGGCCCGAGTTCGCGCCCGACTCGGCACGCGAGCTGGCGATGATCCTGGCCAACCAGACGTCGGTGGCCGTGCGGAACGCGCAGCTCTACGATCGGGTGCCGTTCGTGGATGCCTTCGGCGCGATCGCCGGGCAGAAGCGCGCCTGGCTGGCACTCCCCAAGCAGCGGCGGGTGGCGTACGTGGCGGCGGCGGTGGTGGTGATCGCGCTTGCGACGCTGATCCGCTGGCCGCTCCGGGTGAGTGGCGACGACCCGCATTTCCGCGCGCTCGGCCGCGCCGACGTGCACACCATCGTACCGGGCGTCATCGCGCAGGTGCTGGTGGACGAAGGCACTCCGGTGGCGCAGGGTGCGCCGCTGGTCCTGCTGCGCGACGCCGAGCTGCGGGCCGAGCGCGCGGCGGCGGCGGCGGACGTCGAGGCCGCCGTGCGGTCCGCTTCGCTCGCGGCGAGCCGCGGCGCCGCCGGCGACGAGCGGCTGCAGCAGATCCGCGCCGAGGCACTCCGCGACGAGCTCGCGTTGCTCGACGAGCAGCTGGCCGCCACCGTGATCCGCGCGCCGTCGGCCGGAATCATCCTCACGCCGCGCCCGCGCGAACGCTTGGGCGCGCACCTCGACGCCGGCGACCCGGTCCTGGTCGTCGGCCGCGCCGACACACTGCTGCTCGAGTTCGGCATCGCGCAGAAGGACGTCGCCCGCATCCGGCCGGGCGACGAGGTCCGCCTGCGGGTGGACGCACTGCCGCAGCGCACGTTCGCCGGCGCGGTGAACTCGATCGGCGTGCTGCCGGTCGCCGGCGACACCGGCATCGCGGTCCGCTTCCCGGTCCGCGCGCTGGTCCCGAACCCCGACGGCCTGCTCCGCCCCGGCATGGCGGCGCACGCACGCGTACTCACCGCGCCCGCATCGCTCGCCGGCCGCGTGCTTCGCGACCCGGCGCGGGCGGTCCGCTTGCTCTGGTGGAGACTCTGGTCATGATCGCGTCACCGCGCCTTCCGCTCGTCGCCGTGCTCGTCCTGGTCCTGCCCGCGTGCGGCCGGCCCGACGCGGCCGCCCGCACCGACACCGCGCTATCGGAGCAGACCCGGCACGCCGCGACGCCGAAGCCCGCATCGGATGCAGCCGCCGCTCAGCTGCGGGTGGACACCGCGACCGTCTCGGTGCCGCTCTCGCTGCCGTCACAGCTCTATGTGGAGCACGATGCCGTCGTCGCCGCACGATCGTCGGGCACGGTGGACTCGGTGCTGGTGGACGTCGGCATGCCGGTGCGCGCGGGCCAGCTGCTCGCGTCGCTCGAATCGGTGGATCAGAGCATCGCGCTGGCACAGGCGCGGGAGTCGGCCGACGCCGACCGGCGGCTGGTCGAGCGGATGCGCGCGCTGGCCGCGACCGGCGGCGCCACGCGGGCCGACTCGGAGCAGGCGGAGCTCCAGTACGCACAGGCCGACCTCGCCCTGCGTAAGGCGCAGCGCGATCTCGAGCTGACCCGGATCACCGCGCCGTTCGCCGGCGTGGTGAGCGTGCGGCTGGCGCGTCCGCGTCGCCTCGTCGCGCCGGGGGACACGCTCTTCCGGGTGACCGCGACCGCTCCGCTGCTCGCCGCGGTGCGGGTACCCGAAGCGTCGGCCGAGACGCTGGGACCGGGCTCGCCGGCGCAGGTCGTCGGCATCCAGGGCACCGCCGTTCGCGGCCGGGTGGTGCGCGCGGCGCCGGCCATCGACGCCGCGAGCGGCACCCGTGAGATGATCGTCGAGGTCGCGTCCGACGCGCGGCTCCGGCCCGGCGCCAGCGTGACGGTGCGGCTCGGCGGGCAGCAACGGCGGGTGATCAGCATTCCGCGCGACGTCGTATCCGACGGCTACGCGCTCGTCTCGGAGCACAACAGCACCGCGCTCCGTCCGGTTGTGCTCGGCGCCGATCTCGGGAATGGCCGGGTCGAGGTGCTGAGCGGCCTTTCCGCCGGCGACCAGCTGGTTCGCCCGGTCCGATGACACCGCGGTTCCGCGCCGACCTCGTCGTCGTGGAGCAGGTCTACCGCGGCCAGCCGAGCTACATCGTCAAGGACCCGCTCACCCACAAGTATTTCCGCTTCCGTCCGGTGGAAGTGATGGTGATGCAGGCGTTCGACGGCACCCGCACGCCGGCGGACGTCGTCACCGCGCTCGCCGCCGAAGGCGTGACGCTCACCGTGAAGACCGTCGTCGCCTTTGCCGAGCGGCTGGGGCGGATGGAGCTGCTGGAGCGGACGCTGGCCGAGCGCGCATCGCAGCTGGTCGAGCGCAACCGTGCCGCGCGCCAGCGCCGGCTCCGACCCGGCGGCGGGGACATCCTGCGCATCCGCTGGTCGGTGGGTGATCCCGACAAGATGCTCACCGCGCTCATGCCCCGGTTCCGCTGGTGCTTCACGCCCGGTTTCGTGGTGGCGAGCGCGGTGTGCTTCGCCGTCTACTTCCTGGTGGTCGGGACCCACTGGTCGGCGTTCGGCGCGGACGTCGCGGCGCTCTACTCGCCAGCGCACATCACACTCGCGAACTTCGCGGTGCTGTGGTTGACGTCGTGCACCATCATCGCCATCCACGAGCTGGGACACGGCTTCGCCTGCAAGTACTTCGGCGGACAGGTGCACGAGATCGGCGCCATGTTGATCTACTTCCAGCCGGCCTTCTTCTGCAACGTCAACGACGCATGGACCTTCCCCGAGCGGCGGGCGCGCCTCTGGGTCACCGCGGCGGGCGGGTGGATCCAGTTCGTCATCGCGGGCATCGCGGCGGTGGTCTGGTGGGCGGCGACGCCGGGCACGCTCGTCGCCGAGGTCGCACTCGCAGCGGTGCTGATCGGCGGCATCACGACGGTGGTCGCCAACCTCAACCCGCTGCTCCCGCTCGACGGCTACTACGCGCTGAGCGACGTGCTCGAGATCCCGAATCTGCGGCAGCGCGCGCTGGCGCAGGTCGGTTGGCTGGTGCGCTCACGGCTGCTCGGCCGCGAGGTGCCCCGCCCGCCCGCGGAGCCGCGCGAGGTGCGGGTGCTGGTGGTGTACGGCGCGCTGGTCGCGCTCTATCTGTTCGCGGTGATCGTGGTGGTGAGCAGCGTGCTGTTCGGCTGGGCGTCGCGCGCGCTCGGCGCGGTCGGCGTGCTGCTGGCCGCCGCGATCATCTTCCTGGTGCTGCGCGAGCGGGTGCGGACCTGGACCTCGGAGATCGTCCTCGCGGTTCGCGCACGCATCGCCGCCGTGGGCACTCCGGGCCGGCGGAAGCTCGCGGGCGCGGGCCTGGCGCTGATCATTCTCGGCGCGGTGATCCCGTGGTCCATCACGGTGGACGGGACGTTCCGCGTGCTGCCGCGCGACGAGTACGGGTTGACCGCGCCGGACAGCGCCGTGGTCTCGGCGGTGCTGGCGCGCGAAGGCAGTGTGGTGCCCGCCGGCGCGCCGGTGCTTCGGCTGGCCGACTTCGATCTGGCCGGCCGCCGGCTCACGGCGCTGCGCGCGGCCGACTCGCTGGCGCGCGAGGAAGCGGCCGCGCGCGCCCGCGGCGCATCGGGTGAGGCGGAGCGGCTCGCGAGCGAGCGCGATGCGGCGGACGCGGCGCGTACCGCGCTGGACGTGGCGGCGGCGTCACTGGTGCTGCGCGCGCCGGCGGGGGGCATCGTGCTCACGCCGCTGGTCGACACATTGCTCGGACGGAGCGTCGTCCCCGGTCAGACGCTGGTTCGGGTGGGCGATCCCGACGCGCTCGAGCTGCGGCTCAGTCTCGCCGGAGCCGGCACCACGCTGGTGCGGAGCGGCCAACCGGTGCGCCTCGTCTCGCTGGCTGACGCGCGCGGAGCGGCGAGCCGCGTCATCGCCGTGGCCTCGGCGGCCGGCGGCGGCGCGGTCGCCGCGCGCGCCGACGTCCCGGCGAACCGCCACTGGCGCCTCGGCACGACCGGCGTCGCGCGCGTCGTGGTGCGGCGGACCAACCTCTGGGGCGGAGCCTTCTGGGGCATTCGCCGACTCGTGCGGAGCGACATCCTGCTGTAGCTTTTCCTCGGCTCTCCTCTTCCGGCGGTCGATGGCCCGCGATTTCCTCGCTCTCGTCCAGCAACAGCTTGGCGCACGCTACCGTCTCGAGCGCGAGATCGGCCGCGGCGGCGGCGCACGCGTCTTCCTCGCTACGGCGCCGGACGGCGCGCGCGTCGCGCTCAAGGTGCTGCTGCCGGAGCTGCTCGCCGGCACCGCGGCCGAGCGGTTCCTGCGGGAGATCCGGCTGGCTCGCGAACTCGATCACCCACGGATCGCGCGCATCCTCGACGCCGGCGAAGACGGCTGGGTCGTCTTCTACGCGATGACCTTTGCCGATGGACCGACCCTCCGGAGCTATCTCGACACCCGCGGCGCGCTGCCATCGGCGGAGCTGGCCCGCGTGGCCGACGACCTGCTCGACGCGCTCGGTTACGCGCACGGCCGCGGCATCATCCATCGCGACGTGAAGCCGGAGAACATCGTGCTGGCATCGGGAGGAGCGGTACTGCTTGACTTCGGCATCGCGCGGGCGATCGAGCAATCGGCGGGCGACCGCCTGACCGCGACGGGGATGACGGTGGGCACGGCGGCATACATGAGCCCGGAGCAGATTCGCGGCGGCGCGGTGGACCACCGCAGCGATGTCTACGCGATGGGTTGCCTGCTCCATGAGTGCGCCAGCGGCACGCCGCCGTTTCACCACTCCAACGAGGCGGTCGTGCTGCGGCAGCATCTGCTCGATGCCCCGCCACAGCTGCGGAGCGTCTGCCCCGATGTCTCGCAGGAGATGGCGGCGGTCGTGGAGCGCGCGCTGGCCAAGAAGCCGGAGGAGCGCTGGCCGTCGGCGGACGCGATGCGCGCCGCGCTCGGCGCTACGCCGCCGGCAGCTCGAGGACCGTGATGTTGCGGTTGGTGAAGACGCAGATGTCGGCGGCGATCTCGAGCGAGCGTTGTACGATGTCGCGCGCGCTCTTGCCCGGCTCCGCGAGCAGCGCGCGCGCCGCCGCCAGCGCGTAGTTGCCGCCGGAACCGACGGCCACGATGCCGTCGTCCGGCTCGATCAGCTCGCCCGACCCGCTGAGCAGGAAGCTGTGCTGCTGGTCGGTGACCACGAGCAGCGCCTCCAGCCGACGGAGCACCCGGTCGCTGCGCCAGTCCTTCGCCAGCTCGACGGCGGCACGCGGCAGATTGCCCGGGTATCGGTCCAGCTTCTCCTCGAACTTCTCGTAGAGCGTCAGCGCGTCCGCGACGGAACCGGCGAAACCGGCGAGCACCTTGCCGTTCTTGAGGGCGCGTACCTTGACCGAGTGCGCCTTCATCACGGTCTCGCCGATGCTCACCTGCCCGTCTCCGCCGAGCGCCACCCGCCCGTCCTTCCGCACGCAGAGAATCGTGGTGCCGTGGAACGTCATGCTCACCCTCGGGGTGTTGAGCGGACAGGGAGACGTCGCGGCTGCGCGGCGTGCGCGCGGGCCACTACGCCCGCGGGTGCGCCTGCTGGTACACCTTCTTCAGGCGCTCGACGCTGGTATGAGTATACACCTGGGTCGTGCTCAGGCTCGCGTGCCCCAGGAGTTCCTGCACCGCGCGGAGATCGGCGCCGGCGTCGAGCATGTGGGTCGCGAATGTGTGACGGAGCGAGTGCACCCGGAGCCCGTCGCCCGCCACCGCGTCGAACATCCGGTGAATCCGCTGCTGCACCGCGCGCGGCGTGATCCGCCGTCCCTGCCGACTCACGAACATCGCCCGCCGGTCGCCGCCACGCTGCGCCACCAGCGGCCCACGCACCGCCAGATAGTTCCGCAGCGCGAGCACCGCGCGCGATCCGACCGGCACGATCCGCTCCTTCCGGCCTTTGCCGCGCACCTTGGCCTGGTCGGAGAGGAGATCCACGTCGGCGAGGTTGAGGCCCGCGAGTTCGGAGAGCCGCATGCCGGTGGAGTAGAACAGCTCCAGCATTGCGAGGTCGCGCCGGTCGCCGAAGTCGCCGCTCGTCGCCCGCGCCTCCGCCCAGGCAAAGAGCTGCTCGGTCTGCTGCCGGTCCATGTACGTGGGCAAGCGTTTGCCGAGCTTCGGCAGCCGGGTGGCGCGCGCCACCGTATTGGCGACGCCGTGATGCTCCTGGAGAAACCGATAGAGACTCCGCACCGCGGACAGCGCGCGCGCCGCCGACCGCTTCGCCAGCCCGCGGCGCTGCAGCTCGCCGAGAAAGCCGCGGAGCCCGAGCCGGTCCACGCTCGCCCACTCCCACGCGGCGCGCCCGCCATAGTGCCGGTCGCAAAAATCGAGGAACGCCTGGAGGTCGCGCCGGTAGGCGTTGACCGTATGCGGCGACTGCTGCTTCTCCTTCTCGAGATGCAGCAGGAACTCCTCTACCAGCGGATGCGGCACGGTGTCCAATCAGGGCCCCAGTCTCAGTGGACCGACGCCAGCCAGGTTCGGAAGTCCGCCTGCGCGCGCTCGACGAGCAGGCGCTTCCGTTCGTCTTTCCGCATCTTCCCCTCCACCGGCTCCAGCAGACCGAAGTTGGCGTTCATCGGCTGGAACCGCGACGGATCGGCCTCGCGGAGGTAGCGGTAGAGGCCGCCCAGCATCGTGGTCGGCGGAGGAATCACCGGCACCTCGCCGCAGAGCGCTCGCGCAAGATTGATCCCGGCGAGCAGTCCGGTGCCGAGCGACTCGGTGTAGCCCTCAACACCGGTGAGCTGGCCGGCGATCAGGACGCAGGGATCGTCGCGCAGCGCGAGCGCGGACGTGAGACTCGCCGGACTGTTGACGTACGAATTCCGGTGGATGCTGCCGTAACGCAGGAACTCGGCGCCGACGAGCCCGGGAATCGCGCGGAACACCCGCTGCTGCTCGGGAATCCGGAGTCGCGTCTGGAAGCCGACCAGATTCCACATCTGCCCCGCGCGGTCCTCGCGCCGCAGCTGCACCACCGCGTACGGCTCGCGTCCGGTGCGCGGGTCGGGCAGGCCGACCGGCTTCATCGGCCCGAAGCGCAGCGTCTCCCGGCCCCGTCGCGCCATCTCCTCCACCGGCAGACAGCCCTCGAAGTAGGACACCTGGTCGAAGTCGTGCCCGTGGTGCTGGTCCGCTTCGGCGAGCAGATCCACGAATGTTTCGTAGCCGCCGCGGTCCATCGGCGCGTTGAGATAGTCGTCGCCGTCGCCCTTGCCCCAGCGGGAGAGCGCGTAGAGCCGATCGGCCTCGAGCGATTCGCGGGAGACGATCGGCGCGATGGCGTCGTAGAAGGCGAGCGAGTCGCGCCCGAGCCGCGCGGCCAGCGCCGTCGCCAGCCGCTCCGAAGTGAGCGGGCCGGTCGCGATCACGGCCGGCGACCGCACCTCGGCGACCTCGCCGCGCACCACGGTGATGCCGGGGTGCGACGCGATGCGCGCCTCGACCTCGCGCGAGAAGACGTCGCGGTCCACCGCGAGCGCCGTTCCGCCGGGGACGCGGGCCAGATCGGCGCAGGGCAGCAGCACGCTGCCCAACGCCCGGAGCTCGGCCTTGAGCAGGCCGTGCGCGTTCTCGACGTCGGTGGACTTGAAGGAGTTGCTGCAGACCAGCTCGCCCAGGCGGTCGGTCTGGTGGGCCGGCGTCCGCACCGCCGGTCGCATCTCGTGCAGCGTCACCCGCACGCCGCGCTCGGCCAGCGCCCAGGCGGCCTCCGAGCCGGCCAGGCCGCCGCCGATGACGGCGGCGCTCGTGCTCATGCCAGCGCCGCCTCCTCGGGCTCGGCGGTGACGAGCTTGTGGCCGCACTTGAGGCAGGTGAGGCTCTCCCCCTCCGCGCGACTGGTCTTCTTCTCCATGCCGACCCAGCCACACTCGGGACAGGTCTCCGGCACCGGACGGTTCCAGGTCGAGAAGTCGCACTTGGGATAGCGCATGCAGCCCCAGAAGGACTTTCCCCGCTTGGTGCGCCGCTCGGCCAGATCTCCCTCGATGCACTTGGGACACTTGATGCCGAGCGGAATCGACCGCGTCCCCTTGCACGTGGGGTAGGTGGTGCAGGCGAGGAACTCACCGAAGCGGCCGGTCTTGATGACCATCGGCGAGCCGCAGAGGTGGCACTTCTCGTCGGTCGGACGGTCGGGCACCTTGTCCTTCCTGAGCGACTTCACGTAATCGCAGGTCTTCTTGTAGTTCACACAGGCGAAGTACGGCCCGAATCGCCCGGTCTTGAGCTCCACCGCGCTGCCGCACTTGGGACAGCGCTCACTCGCCAGCCGCTCGGCGGTGAGGCCATGCGCCTCGGCGACGAGCGCGTTGATGTCCACCGCGTCGAGCGCGCGGGTGAAGGGACCATAGAAGTCGCTGAGGACCTCCTGCCAGTCCTTGTTCTCCTCCTCGATCTGGTCGAGCTCCTCCTCCATCTGCGACGTGAAGGCGACGTTGAAGATCTCGGGGAACTTGCTCACCATCACCTTCTCGACCGTCTCGCCCAGCTCGGTCGGGAAGAAGCGGCGCTGGTCCACCTTCACGTACTCGCGCTGCGAGAGCGTGCTGATGATGGCGCTGTATGTCGACGGCCGGCCGATGCCCAGCCGCTCCAGCTCCTTCACCAGACTCGCCTCGGAGAAGCGGGGCGGCGGCTCGGTGAAGTGCTGCGACGGCGTGATCTCGCGCACCTCGACCCGGTCGCCCTGCCGCAGCGGCGGAATCGGCGAGAGATCCTCGACGCTCTTCCCCTCCTCCACCTCTCGGCCTTCGTGGTAGACGACGTGGTAGCCGTCGAACAACAGCACCGAACCGGTGGCACGGAAGAGGTACTCGCCGAGATCGAAGTCCACGATGGTCATGTCGTAGACCGCCGGCGTCATCTGCGACGCGACGAAGCGCTGCCAGATGAGCTGGTAGAGCCGGAACTGGTCCGGCTCGAGGAAGCGCTGCACCTGCTCGGGGCGGCGGCGCACGTCAGTGGGGCGGATCGCCTCATGGGCGTCCTGCACCCGTGCCGCCTTGCGCGAGCTGTACGCGTTAGGCGCGTCGGGGAGATACGGCTTCGGGTAGCTCGCGCCGATGAATTCGCGCACCGAGGCGATTGCGCCGTCGCTCACGCGCACCGAGTCGGTCCGCATGTACGTGATCAGGCCGACGGCGCTCTCCTCGCCGACGTCGATGCCCTCGTAGAGATCCTGCGCCGCCCGCATGGTGCGCCGGCTGGAGAAGCCGAGCTTCTTGGCGGCCTCCTGCTGCAGCGTGCTGGTGGTGAACGGCGCGCCCGGGCGCTTGCGCCGCTGCTTCCGCTCGACGCCGGTGACGACGAACGGCCGCGTGCGCACCGCGTCCACTACCGCCTGCGCGTCCGCCTGGGTGTGCAGCTCGGGCTTGTGGCCCTTCACCTTGTGCAGCGACGCCTCGAAGGTCACGCCGTCCTTGGCGCAGAGCGCTTCGATGGTCCAGTACTCCTGCGGCTTGAACGCGCGGATGTCGCGCTCCCGCTCGACGATGAGCCGGAGCGCCACGGTCTGGACCCGCCCGGCGCTCAAGCCGGTCTTGATGCTGCGCCAGAGGATCGGACTCGCCTTGTAGCCGACGAGCCGGTCGAGGATGCGGCGGGCCTGCTGCGCGTTCACCTTGCGGTCGTCGATCTCGAGCGGATGCTGCATCGCCTCCTTGATGGCGTCCTTGGTGATCTCGTGAAAGAGCACCCGCCGCATCGGCGCGCCACCGCCCAGCTGCTCGGCGACGTGCCAGGCGATCGCCTCGCCTTCGCGGTCCGGGTCGGTGGCGAGGTATACCGTCCTGGCGCCCTTCGCCGCCTTCTTGAGATCGGCCAGGGTCTTCGCCTTGCCCTTGATGGTGACGTACTTCGGCTGGAAGCCGCGCTCGACGTCCACCCCCAACTCGCGGGTCGGCAGGTCGCGCACGTGGCCGATGGTGGCCTTTACGTCGTAGCCGGCGCCGAGATACCGGCCGATGGTCCGGGCCTTGGTGGGTGACTCGACGATGACGAGCGACCCGCTGCGGCCGCGGCCAGCCGCGCCGGCGCCATCACCGCCGGATGCCGACCGCGGAGTACGTCGCGCCGCCGGCTTGCCGGCCTTCGTGGTACGGGTCGGCTTCGCGGCCTTTGCCTTGGCCGGAGCCGCAGCCGACTCGGTGGCCGGGGTCTTCGTCGATTTCGAACGCTTGCTCGGAGTTGTTGCCATGTCTCTCGCTACCTGATGTCCCTGAACCGGAAGGCGCCGCAGCGCCGTACCGAAAAAACGCGTGCGGCTCGGACTTGGCAAGCCGAGACCGCACAAGATCTTACCTGACAAGAATTTACCAGCCTGCCTCGCGCCGCGCCACCTCCACAACCGCCCGGGCGACCTCGCCTGGCGGCCGGTTCGCGTCCACCCGGTGCGGGGTCCGCTCGTAGAACGGCGCCCGCTCGGCGAGCAATTGCCGCATCCGCTTCTCGGGATCGCCGCTGGCAAGGAGCGGCCGGCCGCCGTCGGCAGTTGCCCGCCGGGTGGCGACGGCCGCAGGACACACAAGATAGATGATAGCGCAAGCCGGCGCCGCCCAATCGAGCGCACCGGGTTGCGCCGCCCACCCGCCGCCCGGCGCGATGACCCCCGGCTCCGTTTCCAGCACGGCCGCCATCGCCTCCTGCTCGATCTGGCGGAAGCGCGCCTCGCCATACTCGCCGAAGATGCGCGTGACCGGTGCGCCGACGCGGCGCTCGATCACGCGGTCGAGGTCCACGAACGCCGCGCCCAGCAGCTCCGCCGCGAGCGGTCCGGCCGTGGACTTGCCCGAGCCGGGCAACCCGATCAGCACGACGTGGCGGCGCACCGGCTCACCCCGATTCGGCGTCGCGCGCGTCGGCCGCTTCGCTCGCGCGCCGCGCGACCCAGCGGGCGCCGAGCGCGTCGAGATAGCCGGCGACGTTGCGGCGCATCTCACCGAGCGAGTCGCCACCGAACTTCTCCAGCATCGCGTCGGCCAGCACGATGGCGACGGCCGCCTCCGCGATCACGCCGAGCGCGGGCACGGCGGTGACGTCGGACCGCTCGCTCTGCGCGTTGGCGGGGGTGCCGGTGCGGAGATCCACGGTGGGGAGCGGACTCATGAGCGTCGCGATCGGCTTCATGGCGACCCGCAGCACCAGCGGCTCGCCGGTGGTGATGCCCCCCTCGAGCCCGCCCGCGCGGTTGCTGCGGCGCCGGACACCGCCGCGCGGCTCGCCGGCTGGCGGCGTCATGCCGGGCGCCGCGTCGACCGCGTCGTGCACCTCGGAACCCGGGCGCCGCGCCGCCTCCACACCGAGGCCGACCTCCACCGCTTTCACCGCCGGCAGCGACATGAGCGCGCCGGCGAGCCGGCCATCGAGCTTGCGATCCCAGCTCACATGGCTGCCGAGGCCGACGGGAAGTCCGCGCGCGACGATCTCGACTTCGCCGCCGAGGGTATCGCCGGCCTGCTTGGCGGCGTCGATGCGCGCGATGATGCGGGCGTGGGCCGCGGCGTCCAGGGTGCGGACCTCGGAGCGGTCGGCCGCCGCGTTGAGTGGCGAAGGCAGCTCGGCGGGCGCGTCGGCGCGGATGCCTCCGAGCGAGACGACGTGGCTCCCGATCTCGATGCCGAACTCGTCCAGCAGCCGCCGTGCGAGCGCGCCGCCGGCGACGCGGGCGGCGGTCTCCCGGGCGCTGGCGCGCTCCAGGATATCGCGGGCGTCGAGCCGATCATACTTGAGCACGCCGGCCAGGTCGGCGTGGCCGGGACGCGGGCGACTCACGCGGCGACGGCGCAGCTCGCCCGGCGTGCCCTCGGCCGCCATGACGTCTTCCCAGTTGCTCCAGTCGCGATTGGCGACGAGCATCGCGACCGGCGAGCCGAGGGTTTCGCCGCCGCGCACGCCGCTCAGCCACTCGACGCGGTCGCGCTCGATCTTCATCCGCGCGCCGCGGCCGTAGCCCTGCATCCGGCGAGCGAGCTCGCGGTCCACGTCGTCGGCGCGCACCGGAAGCCCCGCAGGCAGCCCCTCGACCAGCGCGATCAGTCCCTTGCCGTGGGACTCGCCGGCGGTGGTCACGCGCAGGTGCATCGCAGCTCCTCACCCCTGAAAGACGGACGAGCCCGGCTCAAGCCGGGCTCGCCCCTGAAATCTGCCGTCCGACCGGTGACTACCGGGCGGCGTCGCCGTCGTCGATGATGCGGGGCGTCACCAAGATAACCAGGTCGCGACGGTTCTCGGTGTCGCTGGAGAAGCTGAACAGCTTGCCGACGATCGGCAGCGCCGAGAGCAGCGGGATGCCGGTCTTGGTCTTGGTGACCTGGGTGACCGTCAGGCCGCCGATGACCGCCGTCTCACCGTCATCGACGAGGAGCTGGTTGTCGGCGCTCTGCTTCTGGAAGTTGTAGCCGAGGTCCGCCTGCTGGAGGATCTGGACCGCGGAGCGCTCGGTGTGGAGCTGCATCAGAATCTGGCGGTTGTTGGTCACGTGCGGCGTGACGGTCAGCCGGATGCCGGTCTCCTTGAACTGCACCGTGGCGCGCGGAGCGCCGTTGGTGCCGCCCTGTGAGCTGGCGTCGATGATACGGACCGGCGTCTCCTCACCCACGAGGATGTCGGCCTGGCGGTTGTCGAGCGTGCTGATGACCGGCTCCGCCTGCACGTCGGAGAGATCCACCCGCTCCAGCGCGCTGAGGAAGCTGGTGACGGAGAACCCGCCGATCGCGGTGGAGAAGATCAGGTCGAGCGCGGAGCCGGTGATGGTGGAGCTTGCGTTGCCCACGGCGGAGAGGCTGTTGCCGCCGAGGTTGACGACGTCCACCGTCTTGTCAAACGGCTTGCCGGTGCTCGGATCGGTGCGTTGCACGAGCTGGTTGAAGAACTGGTTCTGGCTGCCGAGGTCGTAGCGCACGCCGAGCTGCTCGATGTCGGTGCGGTCCACCAGGATGATCTTCGCCTGGATGGAGATCTGCGGCGTGCGCACGTCGAGGCCGCGGATGAAATCGGCGATGCTGCCGATGCGGCTCTTGGTGTCGGTGACGATGAGCGCGTTGGAGCCGGTGTCGGCGACGACGCGACCGCGATTCTTGGTGAGGATGCTCTCCACCGTCTTCGCCAGCGAGCCGGCGTTGGCGTAGTTGACGCGGACGACGTTGGTCTCGAGCGGCTCGAGCGAGTCGAGCGCGGCGAGCACCGAGGGCGCGTCCACGCGGATGATGCCGCCCGGCATTTCCTGCGCGGTCAGGCCCTGGGTCGCGAGGATTGCCTGGAACGCCTGCGGCCACGGCTGGTTCTTGATCTCGGCCGTCACCTCGCCCTTGATGTCCTTGCCGAGGATGATGGTGCGGCCGCTGAACGAGGCGAAGCCGGCGACCACGTCGGCGACGCTGGCCTTGTCCCAGGTCACGGTGATGCGCGGCTCGTCCAGGGCGCTCCGCACCGGCTGCGGCCGGCTGGTGGCGACCAGCACCTCGGGCCGTGACGCGGCGGCAGCCGGTGCGGGGCGCGCGAGCGGCGCGGGCTGCGCATCGGCCAGGTCGTCGTCGGCGGGCGCGGCGGCCAGCGACGTCCACGCCGCGAACGCCTTCTCGGCGCCGAACGACACCCGGATCGACCCGTCGGTGCGGTCGATCTTGTAGGGCTTGGCGCTCTCGAGGTCGAGCACGATGCGCACGACGTCGGGGCGGAACTGACTGTAGCGCACGTTTCGAATGCCGCCGCGGCTCACGCCGTCGTAGAGCGTCGCGGTGGCGCCGAGGTGCGCGCCCTTGACGTCGAGGACGAGGCGGGCCGGGCTGTCGAGCAGGAAGTCCTGCACGTCCACGGCGCCGCGGATGTTGACCACGAAGTCGGCCCGGCCGGGCGCCGATCGGAGGCTGACGGCGGTCACCTCGCCGCCGTGCGGGTCGTCGGCGCGGGCCGGCGAGGCGGTCGCGATCAGCGCGACAGCGGCAAGGGTCACACCCAACAGGCGCTTCATGGCGTCACGTCCTCCTGCTTGCGGAGCGAGAGAGTTTCCTGGCGCTCGAATCCGAAGTCCTCGACGGTGAAGACGATGTCCTTCGGCCGAATCTGGGCGACCTTGAGCCGGCCGATCTGTTCGCCGGCGCGGAGCTTGTGGCGCTTACCGGTGGTCCTGTCGCGCAGCACCGCCACGCTGTTGGCGGCATCCTGCATGTCCTCGTAGATCCCCACGAGCTGGAGATCGGCGAGCTCGGGCCCGGCGCTCTTGAGATCCATGAGCGACGCGAACGGATCGCGGGAGCCGCCGCCGTAGGCGAAGCTCTCCCGCTCGACGTCGGTCTCGTGCGCCTTCCGCATCGAGTCGGCGTGCATCGAGTCGGCCGCCGCGTTGGTGATCACCGGCGTGGCGGACGCGGGCGGATCGGCCGGACGGCGGGCGCTGTCGGGCGCCGCCGCCGATGCCGCCGCGCCCGGGCCGGCCGGCGCCGTGCTGGCCGCGAGCACCGCGGTGGTGCCGGCGGGTCCGCACGCCGTGGCGATCTCGGGCAGCGTCGCGCCTTCCGGCAGCTTGGCGGCGAGCTTCTTCCGGCCCGCCTTCGTCCGGCCGAGCGCCGCCTTGACGGAGTCGCCGCAGACCGTGAAGCGGGCGAACTGCAGCGAGTCGGCGACCTCACGCGCGTGGCGCACGCTGTCGTTTCGGGCGCGCAGCGCGGCGACCTTCGCCCGCGAGGCGGCGTCCTCGTCGGGCTTCTTCTGGTTGGCGCAGGCGGTCACGGCGGCGGCCAGCATCAGCCCCGCGCCGAGCCCGCGGACCACGGCGTTAGGTGCCACTGTTGTCACCCTCCCCGGTCGCGCTCTTCACGAAGGTGCGGATCTGGAACTTGGCCTCGAGCAGCGCACCGGTGCTGTCGCCCAGGGCCTTGGCCGCGGGCGCCGGTGCCGCGGCGACGCTGACGTCGAAGGGCACGATGATGCGCTGGAGACTGGCGATGTCCGCCATGAACTCGCCGATCTGGTCGTAGTGGCCGAGCACCGACACCTTGTACTTGTGGGTGTCGAACGGCGCCGGACCCGGTTCGACCGGCATGGGGACGATGTTGGACAGGTTCACGCCCCGCACCTTGGCGCGGGTGCTGATGTCGTCGAGCAGGTTGGGCACTTCGTTGCGGTCCGGCACCAGCCGGCGCAGCACGCCGAGGCTCGCGCGGTAGACGTCGAGCCGGCGGCGGAGGTCCTCGACCGTGCCGTTGGCCAGCTCGCGCTTGGCGCTGTCGGTCTGCGCCTCGAGCGTGCTGATGGTGTCCTGCACCGCCGTGATCCGCTCCCGTCCCGCCTTCAGCCCGGAGATTCCGGCGAGACTCAGCCCTTCGCCGGTGTACCCCATGTAGCCGATCACGAGGGGCAGCCCGACCAGGGCGATCGACACCAGCTTCGAGTTCGTGGCCATCATCTCACCTCACCGACTGGCTGAGAGGGGCGGTGTGGATGTACGCGGAGTCGGCCCGCTTGAACGTGGCGCGCAGCGTGAACGCCGTGACCGGCCGCTCCTTGTCCACCACCGTCTGGGCCGCGATCGGCGTCACGTCGGTCACCCACGGTGAGGCCTCGAGCTGCCGCAGGAACTTGGTGTACGCCTGGATGTCCACCGTCCGGCCGTCGATCTGGAAGGCGACGGTGCGAGGGTCGGCCGTGGTGTCGGGGGCGGGCTTGGCGCTCTTGTCCTTGTCGTCCTTGGCGCTCTTGTCCGCCGCTGCGGGCGCCTTCGACGAGCCGCTGTCCGGATCGGCGATCGTGGCCATCGCGGTGAGCCAGGTGTACGCCGGCAGCGCCCGCGCCACTTCGTCGAGGACGTGCGGCCAGATGTAGCGCTCGCCGTCGACGCCGCGGATGACCCCGATCTGGGAGAGCAGCGAGTCGCGGATCAGCTCCTGATGCTTCTTCTGCAGCAGGAATCCCTTGAACCGCTTGTGCTCGGCCCGCACCTGCTCCAGCTGCGGCTCCAGCCGCGCGAGCGTGGTGGCGTTGTGCACCCAGCCGTAGCCCAGCACGCCGACGACGGCGACCCAGCTCGCCGCGGCGGCGAGGAGGAGCGGATCCTTGACCCGCGCGCCGGCGGCCCTGAGCTGCTCGCCCACGCCGGCGAGCGGTGAGCCCGCGCGCTTGCGCTTGAGACCGGGGCGGAGATTGATGGTGATCATGGCGATTCGGTTCTCGCGTCGGGGTCAGGCCGCGCTGCGCAGCGCGAGGCCGATCGGGAGCATCAGGAGTGGCGCGACCTGGTCCACTTCCATCATGTCGAAGACGCCGTCGGCGTACTGGAGCTTCTGGATTGGGTTGGCCTGCTCGACGGGGAAGCGGAGCCGGTCGGCGAGCACCTTGTTGAGGCCCGGGATGCGGGAGCCGCCGCCGGTGGTGTAGAGCCGGCTTACGCCGCTCGCCGAGCGGCTGGCCGACTGGAGGAACGCCGCCGCGCGCTCGATGCCGACCGCGATCTCCTCGCCCCGGCTCTCGAGGAACGGCTGCAGCACGTCGCTCGCGGCGCCGCCCTGGAGGATGCGGTCCGCCTCCTCGGCGGAGAGGCCGCGCTCGCGCTGCATGTCCTCGCGGAACCGCCGGGTGCCCACCGGGATGTCGCGGGTCAGCACCGGCACGCCGTCGTCGAGGATGTTCACGTTGGTCATCTCGTGGCCGATGTTGACCAGGCCGACCACGCCGCGCATCGCCTCGGGGTAATTCACCTCGAAGGCGTTGTGCAGCGCGAAGGCGTCCACGTCCACGATGCTCGCCTCGAGACCGACCTCGCCGAGCAGGGAGAGCTTGGTCTCGACCAGCTCGCGCTTGGCGGCGACGAGCAGGACGGTCATCTGCAGGCCCTCGCCTTCGGGGTCGAGGATCTGGAAGTCGAGCTCGACGTTGTCCATGTCGAACGGGACGTGCTGCTCCGCCTCCCAGCGGATCACCTCGCGCGCCTCGTTCTCCTTCATGCGGTCCATCGAGATCTTCTTGATGATCACGTCGCGGCCGCCGACCGCCGTCACGACCTGCTTGGTCTTGATCCCGGCGGAGCTCATCAACCCCTTGATGGCCTCGGCGACGATGCCGGGGTCCATGACCTCGCCCTCGACGATGGCGTCGTCGCCGACCGCGGCGAAGGCGACCTTGGTGAGCACGGGTTCACCGGTGCCGTGAGACACCTGCACGAGCTTGATCAGCCCGCTGCCGATGTCCAGGCCGACCGTGGTCCGCTTGCGGCCGAACAGTGCCATGAGGTGCCCGGTTGTTTGGGGGTTGGTGGAGGCGCCGGAGCGCGGCTCCAAACTGGTCCATCGCCCACATACCCGCATCGACCGCACAGACGCCCACACCGACGGCGCTTCGACCGTGCCGAGCTATCGGCACCGAGTGCCGGAAATTGCAGGTCGCCGCGATCCGGCGCTGACCACTTCGCTGTAACGGGTGAACGGGGTGTTCGAGCGCGGGCCGGTGGGGCAACCCATGTGCCATTGCTTGCAGCGCAAAGGCAAATGGTTGAAGCCTTTGTGATTAGATGGGCGGCTCGGGACGGCGCACGAGCCGCATTCGGGGAAGCGACGCCTCCCTTTGCACAGACTCTCTCACCTTGCCCTCCCGGCGTCAGTCGAGCTCCGCCCAGCCGCCCGGCAGGCGCCGCGGCGGCGCCGCGGCGGCACCGGTTCGGGCAGCCGCGCAGGCGGAGCGGACGATCGCTCCGGCGGCGATGTCGGCGCCTCCGAACGCAAGCGCCCCGCCCATGATTCGCCCGCCGGATGCCGCCATCCGGAGCGTACCCAGCACGACGACGGATCCGACGAATTCGGCGCCGCCGGCGAGCTCGAGGTCGCCGCGCACCAGGAGCACCCCCTGGCCGCGGCCGCCGGTTATCCGGAGATCACCCGGCGCAAGGACGACGGGCAGCCACCCAGCGCATGCGGAGCCCGATGAATCCGGCTCGCCCCAGTTGGTCGCGACGCCGATGGCGCAGCGGCCGGCGCTGTCGGTGAGCGAGGCGGGCGCGACGTCGCCGCTCACGACCCGGTTGGCGCGAGCCGCCGCCGAGTCGAACGCCGCCAGGAATTCCGCGCGCCGGGCCGCGAGCGTGGTGTCGGTGGCGAGTGGCGGCGCGCCGGTGACGCATCCGAGCCCGGCGCATCCCGGGGCCGTGGTGAGGGACATGGCGTCGGGCAGCCGGAGGCCGGCGACCGCCGGACCGGGCGCCTCACACCAGACGCCCCACCCCGCCGGCGTGCTGTCGCCGCCGGCGAGCCGCGCGGAATCCAGTCGCACCGGCCCCAACGCGCCGAGCGCCGAGCGCGGCAACAGCGCCGGCGAGTGCAGCCGAACCACCTGCGCGAGCTCGCGGCGCGCGGCTCCCGCGCGGCCTTCGGAGCGGACCAGGTACAGCTCACCGGCGAGGCGTGCGATCGACAGCGTGAACGAGTCGGTCGCCGTGACGGCCACCGGGTCCAGCCGGACGAAGGAGCCCGGCGCAAGCGTCGCCGCGACCGATGCGGGCCAGCCGGCGAGCGCGCTCGAGAGCCCGGCCTCCGCGGCGCCGAGCGCACGCACCGACCGCAAGCCGATCGTCGCCTCGTGGCGATCGCGCCGCGCCGCCGAAACCGCGAGACCGGCGAGCGCGCCCACCAGCATGAGCGCGACGAGCACGATGGCGAGCGCCATTCCTCGCCGATCCGGAGCGCGCGCTGCCGCGCCGCCGCTCAGGGCCACGGTGCGTTCCTGAGGCGCAGCACGGTGGCGACGCTGTCGGTCAGGGTGGTGACGACGGCGCCGTGGTGCAGCGGTTCGCTCAGGGCGCGGAGGCTCACGCTTACGCTGCGCGCACTCGCCGCGACCGTGGTCGGCGCGCCGGCGGAGTCGAGCGCCACGAATGCGAGACCGCGCGCCGCGAGCGGGCCGACGACCGGCTGCACCGTCTCTCCGGCGCTGACCGAGCGCGCGCCGAGCCACCAGCTTCCGCCGGTCTGGTAGAGCTTGACCTGCATCACCTCCGCGATGCGCGCGGGACCGCCCGTGACGAGCGCACTCGCGGCGGCGGAGTCGAGCCGCGTGGCGATGGCGGTGGCGGACGCAGCACCGCACGTGGCGGGGCCGACGCCGAGCACGGGGACGGCGAGCCAGCGATCGTCGGCTTCGCTGGATGGGTCGGCATCGGCAAAGAGCAGCAGCGTGTCCCTCCCGGGCGACGGTGCCCGCCAGCCGAATGACCAATCGGCGCCGGCGCGGAGCCGGACCTCGGTGGCGCTCGCGGCGCAGACGACGCCGAGGGTCCTGGTCGCGCGATAGCTGATGCTGTCCGGCGCGATGGCGACCAGATCGGCGGGGGCGAGGCCGCGCAGCTCCGAGGGCAGAATGGCGCCGGCGGCGCGCACGGTGGCAGCGACGCCACCGGCACCCCGCTGCAGCTGAACGGCGCGCATCATGGCGCCAAGGAGCCCGACCGCCGCCGTCCCGAGAACGCCGAGGGCGGTGAGTGCCGCGAGCAGCTCGATGAGCGTGGTGCCGCGGCGGGCTATCCGCGCCGCGCTAGTCACACGTCACCCAGCTTACGACGGTGTCCGCGCGCGGCCCGGTTGGAGTGGGCCGAGTGACGACGAGCACCACCCGCCGGAGCATGGGCCCGAGATCGCCGAGCTGCCAGGTGAGCGCGATACCATCCGCGGCGGAGTCCCGCCCGCCGGCGAGCGCGCACCCGCTCCCGGCACGAGCCGCGTCGCCCCGGAGGAGCTCGAGGTGCCGCTCCGCCAGCGTGCCCGCGCGGGATGCGCGCCGGCCGTCCGCGAGGAGCCGTCCCGCCGCGCCGGCGGCGCCCGCTACCAGCAGCACGCCGCTCGCGAGGAGGACGAGTGCCACGAGCAGCTCAACGAGCGTGAGGCCGGCGGCGGAGCGGAGGCATCGCATGGCTCACGGTGCACCCGAGGCGACCGGGGGCTGGCATCAATTCACTCGTGGACCGGCGCCGTTTCACGCCTCCCTGCGGCGTCGGCGGCGGCCGCGATGCCGATCAGTCGAGCTGGTAGCGGCGAAGCTTGTAGAAGAGGGTCCGGAGACTTACCCGCAGCAGTTGGGCGGCGTCGCGGCGGCTGCCGTTGGTAGCGGCCAGGGCGCGGAGAATCGTGGCGCGCTCCAGCTGTTCCACCTGCGGCTTGAGCTCGTAGCCGGTGAGCGCAGGCGCTGCGTCACGCTGGCCGGCCGGCCCGCCGTTTCCGTTGCCGTTCGCGTGGCCGTTGCCGTTCGGGTGACCGTTCCGGTTGGCCGGTACGCCGGGATACACGCCGGCGTAGCCGTTGGCCGCGCCGAAGCTGAAATCGCCGATGTCGAGCCGGCCCGATTCGCTCAGCACCGCGGCGCGCTCGACCGCGTTGCGCAGCTCGCGTACGTTGCCGGGCCAGCCGTGCTCGGTGAGCATCTGGAGCGCGCGGGGCGTGAGACTCACCGGCCGGCTCATCCGCTGCGCGGCCTGGCGCGCGAAGTGGGTCACCAGCGCGCCGACGTCCTCGGGCCGTTCCCGCAGCGGCGGCAGGTGCAGCCGTACGACGTCGAGCCGGTAGAACAGGTCGCTGCGGAACTCGTTCTGCTCCACCGCGCGCTCCAGCGGCTTGGCGGTGGCCGCAAGCACGCGCACGTCGACCGTGCGGCTCTCGCGCGCGCCGAGTCGGCGGATCTCGCCCTCTTCCAGCACGCGGAGCAGTTTGGCCTGCAGCCCCAGCGGCAGATCGCCGATTTCGTCGAGCAGCAGGGTGCCGCCGTGCGACGCCTCGAAGAGGCCGGCGCGGTCGGCGGTGGCGCCGGTGAAGGCGCCGCGCACGTGGCCGAACAGCTCGCTCTCCAGCAACTGCTCCGGAATGGCGGCGCAGTTGATCGCGGTGAACGTGGCTTCGGCCCGCGGGCTCATGCGGTGGATGGCGCGGGCGAGCACCTCCTTGCCGGTGCCGCTCTCGCCGGTGATGAGCACCGTGGTGGCGTGGGCGGCGACGCGGCTCGCCAGCTCCAGCAGGTTGCGCATCGCGCGGCTCTCGGCCACGACGAGGTCGCGCACCGCGTCGGCGCCGAGGGAGGCGCGCAGGGTCTCGACCTCGCGGCGGAGCCGCTCGCGCTCCTCCGCCTTCCGAAGCGTGAGCTCGACTTCGTCGGCGCGGAACGGCTTGCGGAGGTAGTCGTATGCGCCTTCGCGCATGGCGGCGATGGCGGCGTCCTCGTTGCCGAATGCGCTCATGACGACCACGAGCGCGCCGCCGCCGCTCTCGCGGTAGCGCCGCAGGAAGGTGAGGCCATCCATGCCCGGCATGCGGACGTCGCAGAGCACCACGTCGAACGCCTCCGCCTCCGCCCGCTCCAACCCGCGCGCCGGATCGCCCTCGGCGGAGACGGCGTGCCCCGCCTCTTTCAGCAGGAGGCCGAGGGACTGACGGAGGTCGGCATCGTCATCAACGATCAGGACTCGCATGCGCCAGCTCCGACCGACGGGAGGAACACCCGGAACACCGCGCCGCCTTCGCGCGCGTCGTCCACCCACACCAGACCACCGGCTTCGTGCACCGTACTCGCGACCAGCGCCAGGCCCAGGCCGGAGCCCTTCCCCGGCTCCTTCGTCGTGTAGAACGGATCGAAGATCCGCTCGCGCTCGGCGGCCGGGACGCCGGGTCCGCTGTCGGCGACGAACAGCAGGACCCCGGACCGGCCGGCCGGCAGATCGGGCCGCCGCGGCCGGGGCGACCAGCGCCGCCGGGCGGCGACCGCGTCCATGTCGTCCCGCCGCTGCTCTGCCGCGCCCGGCTCGTAGCACCGCCGCTCCATGCCGACGACGATCCGTCCGTCCGGCGCCGCATCACACGCGTTCAGGACCAGATTCACGACGACCTGTTCCAGCCCGTGCCTGCTGCCGGCGACGTGCGGCAGCGCGTCCGCGATCCGCGCGATCACGTCGTGCTCCCGGAGCGCGCCCTGGGCGCAGAGGAACTCGAGCGCGGTCCGCGCGGCGGCGCCGGGATCGGTCTCCTCCCCGATGTCCCGTCCGCCCGGTCGCGCGTAATCCAGCAGGCTCTGCACCGTGCGATCGATCCGCTCGACCGCATGTCGCATCCGGGCCATCACCTCGGGATCGGTGCCGCGGCGCCGGAGCACCTCCACGTCGGTGCTGAGCGCGCCTAACGGGTTCCTCACCTCATGCGCGACGCCGGCGGCGAGCTGTCCGATGCCGGCGAGCTTCTCGACCCGGAGCGCGTGGGCATGGAGATCGAGGAGACTCTCCGCCATGGCGCGGTAGCGGCCGGACAGCTCGCTCAACTCGTCCGTTTCGTACGCCGCTGCCGGGGCGGTGAGATCGCCGGCGGCGAGCGTGTCGGCCTCCGCGGCCAGACGCTGCAGCGGGCGGAGAATGTGGCGCCGGACCAAATGGGCGCCGAACAGCGCGAACACCGCGGTACTGCCTAACCACAGGGCGGCGAGCGCCCAGGCGCTGCTGCCGGCGTCGGCTCCGGCGAGGACGATCTCGAGGGTGGTGACGCCCGCGAGCAACACCGCCGCCGACGTCAGAAAGCTCAGATCGAACAGCAGCCGGAGCCGGAGCGAGCGGCCGGCGCGTCCGGCTCCAGACCTACGCTCCATACGCAGGCGCGAGCCGGTGACTTCCGCCCCGCGGCAGGTGCGCTCCGCGAATCACGGGCTGCACGTGATCTGTCCTTCGGTGGCCGCCGGTGCTACCGCGGCGCCGTTGCCGCGGAACAGCGCGCAGGTCCGGGTCGTGAGCCCCGGCGCGCTCGCCAGGGCGCCCCATCCGGTCGGCGTGGCGTACGCGATCGCGACGACGATACCCGGTGACGGCGAGTACACCAGCGCCGCCGAGGGTAGTGCCCCACCGTAGTACCCGCCGCCGTTTGCCTCGTAGGCCTCCTGCGCGGTGGCCAGATTCCGCAGATCACCCTTCATCTCTGCGACGTACGCCTGACTCTTCGTAGCCGCGAACTTCGGAATCGCGATCGCCGAGAGCAGTCCGATGATCACGACCACGATCAACAGCTCGATGAGCGTGAACCCGGCTCGGCCCTTGTGAGTCGTCATCGGGTGGAACCGCTCGGGCGTGGTGGTCATCGGTCCTTCCGGAATTCGGGTACGAAACAGGGCGGCGACCCGAAGACCGCCGCCCCTTTCGCTCATTCACAGCAAGGTGCTACTTACGGGCAGGTGATCACGCCATCGCTGGCGCCGCCGCCGCCGACGGTCACCGAGCACGAGGTCGCGCCGCTCGAGATGGTGGCGTTGCTCACGCTGACGGTGTAGCCGGTAGCGTTGACCGTGATGGTCGGAACGTTTGGAATCGTCGCGGTGAACAGGTTGGCGCCCTGGAGCGCGCCGTAGTTGCCGTACGCCTGGTTGTCCGAGAAGTACGCCTCTTCGGCCGTCTCGATGTTACGAATGTCGCTCTTGACCGAGGCCAGCTTGGCCTTGTCCTTGGTCGCCGCGAACTTCGGAATCGCGATGGCGGCCAGAATGCCGATGATCACGACCACGATCAGCAGCTCGATGAGCGTGAAGCCCTTACGGTTCGTCATGCCTTCCTCCGGATGAGTGACTGCCTGGTGGTTGTGAGCGCCGACGTGGTGGTGGTGTGCTCGGCGCCGGGAGGGGGCAACACATATGCCACCTCCCCGTGCACACCTTCAAATCATTCTTACGGCGGGAGTTACCGTCGAGTGCAAGAAGCGGCTGTCGCAATCCGCTGCGGGAGAGCCGTGGGATATTGCAAGGGCGGGGACCGTCGAGGCCGCTACGCTTTGACTTCGACCTGCTCCTCATACCGGGAAAGCTTGCGGTAAAGCGTGGACGGATCGATGCCGAGTACCTCGGCGGCGCGGGTCTTGTTGCCCCCCTCGGCCTGGAGCACCCACATGATGTACGCCCGCTCGATCACCTCGAGCGTCGGGTTGCGGTAGGAGCGCTCGGCGACGAGCGGCTCCTTGCGCCGCTTGGTGATCCGCTCGGGGAGGTGATGCGCCTCGATCAGCGTCCCGCGGGAGAGCACCACCGCGTGCTCCAGCGCGTTCTCCAGCTCGCGCACGTTGCCGGGCCACTCGTACACCATCACGGCGTCCAGTGCCTCGGAGGCGAGCGCCTTCGGGTCGCTTCCCTGCTCCGCCGCGAGGTTCTGAAGGAACTGCTCCATCAGCAGGAGCAGGTCGTCTCGCCGGTCGCGCAGCGGCGGGAGGTTCAGCGCGATGACGTTCAGGCGATAGAACAGGTCGCTGCGGAAGTTGCCGCGGCGCACCTCCTCCTCGAGGTCGCGGTTGGTCGCGGCGATGATGCGCACATCCACCGGGATGGACTCGGTGGCGCCGACCGGAATGACCTCCCGCTCCTGCAGCACACGGAGCAGCTTCACCTGGAGCGACGGCGGCATCTCGCCGACTTCGTCGAGGAAGAACGTCCCGCCCCGCGCCGCGGCGAAGAGGCCCTGCTTGTCGCGCACCGCGCCGGTGAAGCTCCCCTTCACGTGCCCGAACAGCTCGCTCTCCAGCAGGTTCTCCGGGAGCGCGCCGCAGTTGATGGAGAGGAACGGCCCCTCGGTGCGGGTGGAGAGGTTGTGGACGTAGCGGGCGATGACCTCCTTGCCGGTGCCGCTCTCGCCCTGGATCAGGACGGTCGAGTCGGTCGGCGCGATCTGCTCGGCGAAGCGGAGCACCTCGACGAAGCGCTTCGACTTGCCGATGGGCCGGCTGACGGCGCCGCGGTCGGTACGCCGCCGGATCTCCTGCTTGAGCTGCTTGTTCTCCACCCGCACCTGGCGGAACTCGCAGGCCCGGCGCAGGATGGCGACCAGCTCGTCATTGGCGAACGGCTTCTGGATGTAGTAGAAGGCGCCGGAGTTCACCGCCTGGATCGCGCTCTGGAGCGACGCCTGCGCCGTCATCAGGATCACCGGCGTCATCCCGTCCTGCTCGCGCGCCGCCTGGAGGATGTCGAGTCCCGATACCTGCGGCATCCGCACGTCAGAGAGGATGACGTCGTGGGTGCCCGCGCGGATCTGCTCCAGGCCGGCCTTGCCGCCCTGCGCGGTGGTGACCTCGAAGCCCTCGTTCTTGAGCAGGATGCGAAGGGTGTCGAGAATGCCGGACTCGTCGTCCACGACGAGCAGCGAAGGCTTCTGATTCATGCCGCGTCCTCCGCCATCCAGGTGGCAGGCAGATAGATGGTGAACGTGGTGCCGGCGCCGGGCGCCGACTCCACCAGAACGAACCCGCGATGCGCCTCCACGGCGCGCTGCACGATGGCGAGGCCGAGCCCGCTCCCGCCCGGCCGTCCCGAGACGAACGGCTCGAACAGCCGCTCGCGGATTTCCTCCGGGATGCCGGGACCATCGTCCCGCACCTCGAGCCGGACGGCGCGCTCGAAGCCGGCACCTTCCGGCACCTCGCTGCTGCTGCCGAGCTTGACCGTCACCCGCACCGGCTCACCGTGGGCCGCCTGCACCGCGTTCAGCACCAGGTTGGCGACGACGCGGTGCAGCAGATCCTCGTCTCCCTCGAGCAGTGTGGGTCCGCCTTCGACCACCAGCTGCGCCGCCGGCCCGCATTCGGGATGCTGGGCTACCAGGCGCACCGCCGCCGTAGCCACCAGGTGAAGATCGACCGGCTCGGCTCGCGTGGCGCGCACCCGGGAGAAGTCGAGGAACTCGCTCAGCAACCGGCTCAGCCGATCGCTCTCCCGCACGATCAGCCGGGCGAGCACCTGCTCGTCGTCGCCATCGGCGGCGGAGCCGGCGAGCTGCTCCACCGAGCTTCGGATCGAGGCGAGCGGGTTCCGGATCTCATGCGCCAGGGATGCGCTGAGCGCCGCGACCGCCTCGAGCCGCTCGGCGCGGAGCCGCAGCTCCTGGAGCTGCTTCGAGTCGGAGATGTCGGTGAAGATCGCCGTCACCGAGGGCGCCTCCTGCGCCGCCTGCTGGAAGGTGGTGGTGCTGAGGCCGATCGGGAACGGCGCGTCGCCGTCGCGGCGCACCAGTCCTTCGCCCCGGCTCACCTTGCGGCCGCCCCTGATCCCGGCCACGATCGCCGCCCACAGCTCGGGCGAGCGCTCCTTCATCAGGTCCAGCACCGGCCGGCCGAGGACCGACTCGCCATCCAGTCCGAGAATCCGCGCCGCCGTCGGGTTGAGGAACGCCAGCCGGCCGAGCCCGTCCACCGTCAGCACACCGGATCGGATGTTGTGCAGGATGTCGTCGGCCTCGAGCCGCACCCGCCGGAGCTCGACCTCCAGCGTCGCCTGCTCGGCTCCCGCTTCCCGCAGCCGCCGCGCGAGCACGGCGACGATGATGAAGACGACGTTGAAGATGACGATCTGCGCCCAGAACGGCTTGTCGAGCGGCCCGTTGTAGCCGTAGAGCGCGATGACGAAATAGAGGCCCGTCGCCAGCAGCGCCACCGCGACGCCGGCACCCGACGGGAGCAGCACGCCGTACGCGGCGATGACCAGCACGTAGAGCGCCGGAAAGACACTCCGGGTCCCGCCGAAGTGGACCAGCAGCGACACCATGCCGAGGTCTACCAGCGCCTGCACGAAGACGAAGAGCGCGCTGGGGTAATGCTCCCGGATGTGCACCCGCCACCCGCCGTACGCCGTCAGGATCAGGGCGAGCACGACCGCGATCGCGACGAGGTACGCATCGCCCGGGCGCTCGGCCCAGAGCAGCGCGGTCCAGACCAGCGTGACTACCGCGATCGCCAACCGGGCGGAGAAGAGCCACGACAGGAGAATGCGCTGATCGGGCAACGACGACTTGCGGGTCCGCCGGCCTCCGGCGCTGGACGCGTCGGGCCGCGGAGACGGCGCGTCGGCCGGCATGGAACCTCGGGAATGGCGAGAGCTGGAAAAGTGGCGGGACGAACCGGAAAGGTGAAGGGCGCGGCGTCGGCTCAGCGGTGCTCGGTGACGCCCACCTGGCGGCACATGTCGAGCACCGGACAGGTCGAGCAGCGCGGGAGCGTGCCGGTACAGACGTGCTTCCCGAACGGCACCAGCAGCGCGTTGATCTCGATCCACCACCGCTCCGGCAGCACCCGCTGCAGCTCGGCCATGGTGCGCTCCGGCGTCGGCGCGCGCACATAGCCCCAGCGGTTCGTCACCCGGTGCACATGAACATCCACGCTGATCCGCCGCTCGCCGCACGCGATGCCGAGCGCGAGGTTGGCGCACTTGGGACCGACGCCGCGAAAGCCCTGCAGCACCGCGGCATCGCACGGAAGCTCGCCGCCGTATGCCGCGTCGGCCTGCCGGGCGAGCTCCCGGATCTGCGCGGCCTTGGCTTCGTGGAAGGTGGCGGGGCGGATCAGCGAATCGATGCGAGCTGCGGCGAGCCGCGCGAGGGCCGCGGGCGTGCGCGCCACCTGGAACAGGCGCCGCGCCGCTTCGAGGCTGACCTCGTCCCGGGTGCGGATGGAGATGATGCAGGCGACGAGCCGCTCGAAGAGCGACCCGTGGCCGTCCTCCGCGAGCGCGAACATCGCGGCCTTGGGCCACGGCCGCACCGCGTCGCGGATGCGGTCGAGCGCAAGGCCGATATCGAAAGGTCGTTTACGAGCGCGCGGCCCGGCGCTCGGCGCCACCGTATGCCGGCACCGTGCCGACCCGCCGCTCGGCGCCGCGATAGCCGGGGCGCCGCATGCTCCGCGTTCCGGCCGGCTGTCCGCCGAGGGAGCTCGGCGAGTCGAGGTGTGCGCCTTCGTCCACGCCGACGCCGAGCCGGTCCACCAGCTCGCCGCCGAGCCACCCGGTCACGAGCGCGATCCCGCCGCCCACGAACGACAGCGTCAGCGCCGTGCCGCTCGGAGCCTCCACGTTGCCGCCGCGGCGGAGCGCCCAGCTCACGATGAAGAGCAACAGCACGATCACGTTCCCCACGCCGTGCAGCAGCCCGATCCGCTTGGCGCGGGTGCCTGCCGGAATCGCGAACCAGTCCACCCAGCCGAACATCGCGGCCGCGAGCCCGCCGAGCACCCCGGCCGCGATGAGATAGAACGCCACCTCGGTCCAGAGCCCGTCCCCCGCGATCAGGTAGAGGATGTCGAAGACGATCGCGGTGACGAGCAGCCCGAGCGGAAACACCACCAGCATCGGGTGGATCGGATGGCCCAGGAACTTCGCCTTGCTTTCCATCGGATTCGGATGCCTCGCTCAGCCGAGTTGCTGTTCGATCTGCTTGGCCTTGTCGAGATGCTGCTGCATGACGGGCAGCGTCTTCTGGATCAGCGCCTTCACCTCGGGGCTCTGCGCCTTCGGCAGCAGATCGTTCTTCAGCTCGTCGATGTCTTTCTGATGGTCGTCGATCTCGTGGCTGATGAACGCCTTGTCGTAGTCCTTGCCGGTCTTGTTCTGGAGCGCCGTCATCTCGTCACCCTTGTCCTTGGCCACGTCGGACATCTCGGCGCCGCTCGGCTCTGCGCCGATCTTCTTCGCGACCGCCTCGCCCTGCTGCTTGCCCTTGGTGTGATCGCGCACCAGCATCTGGGCGTAGGACTTCACCGCCGGACTCGTGGCCTTCTTCTCCGCCGCGGATGCCTGCTGGATCTCCGTGCTGTTGGCCATCGAGAGCTTCGCGAGGATGGCGGAGTCGTCGACCTTTTCGTTGTTCATGCCGGTCGAGTCGGCGGGGGTCGTCGCGGCCGTCGCGGTGGTGTCTCCCGAGACGGCGGCGGTGTCGCGGTTCCCGTTGCGCGGCGAGCACATCGTCAGGAACGCGACGGCCGCCACGGGAAGGAGCATCTGCTTCATCATGATGGTACCTCGGTCCTGGACTCGTCCTGCCCGGATCTGCCGCTGCACCGCCTGGCAGGCACCCGCACGATGCGGCTTCCCTAAAATGCACCGAGCCGTTGGCCTCTCTGTGACGGGTGACCGACTGGGCGCAGGGGCCGCCACTACATTGTGACGATGCGCACAACTGCGGATTCCGAAACCGATCGGCGGCCCGGCACCATCCGGAGAGCGGCCGTGCTGACGGCGCGAGCGCTCCGCCTGCGCTGCCCCAACTGCGGGGGCGGACGCGCGTTCCAGTCGTGGCTCCGGATGCGCGAGCGGTGCCCGGCGTGCGGGCTGCGGTTTCACCGTGGCGAGGAGGGGTACGCCGTGGGGGCCTACATGTTCAACATGATCGCGAGCGAGCTGGTGTTCGCCGCGGGATTCATCGTCGTCATCGCGGCAACGTGGCCGTCGCCGCCGTGGGAAGGCCTCACCTGGGCGGCGGCGATCTCCATGGTGCTGGCACCGATCGTCTTCTACCCGATCACCAAGTGCCTCTTCCTCGCGTTCGACCTCGTCTTCCGGCCGGCTACGGCCGAGGAGCTGCGCTAGTCCGCGTGTCGAGCAGCTCGCGCACCCGGCGCACCAGGCTCTCGGGCGAGAACGGCTTCTGCAGCAGCGAGAAACCGGTGTCACGCAGATCGCGGCCGGGGCCTTCCGTGTTGGTGTAGCCGGAGATGAAGAGCACCTCGAGGTCGGGGCGGAGCCGCAGCGCACGCTCGACCAGCTCGCGTCCGCCCATCTCCGGCATCACGACGTCGGTGACGAGCAGGTCCACCGGCTGTGCCGGCCGGCTCTCCAGCAGGTGCAGCGCGGCACGACCGTTTCCGGCGCTCAGCACCCGATAGCCCTGCTCCTCCAGCGCGCGCACCGCGAGACTCCGCACCGAGGCCTCGTCTTCCACCACCAGCACGGTCTCATCGCCCCCGCGCGCCGGCGCCACCTGGGCGGCGGCATCCCCGTCGCCCGCGCCCGCGGTCGCGGCCGGGAAGCAGATCCGGAAGACGGTGCCCTGCCCCGGCGCGCTGTCGAACCAGATGTACCCGCCGCTCTGCGTCACGATGCCGTACACCGTCGCGAGGCCGAGGCCGCTGTTGCGCGACGAGCCCTTGGTGGTGAAGAACGGCTCGAAGACGCGACTCCGCACCGGCTCGTCCATGCCGAAGCCGGTATCGCGCACCACCAGCATGACGTACGCGCCGGCTGGAATGTCGATGCCGACCTGGCGGTACGCCTCGCCTTCGCCCAGCTCGGCGTCGTGGGTCTCGATGGCCAGCTCGCCGCCCGCGGGCATCGCGTCGCGCGCGTTGAGTGCCAGGTTCATGATGACCTGCTCGATCTGCCCGCGATCCGCCTCGACGCCGGCGAGCGGCCGGCCGGCTACCGTCGCGAGCGTGATGGCCTCGCCCAGCAGCGGCCGGAGCATGCGGCCCATGTCGTCCACCACGGCGTTGAGGTCCACTACGCCGGGGCGCTGCTGCTGCGGCCCGCCGAAGGCGAGAAGCTGCCGGGTGAGCGACGACGCGCGCTCGGCGGCGCGGCGGATCTCCAGCGCGTCGGCGTGGCGGCGGTCGTCGTCGTTCAGCGCGGCGAGCAGGAAGTCGCTGAAGCCGATGATGATCATCAGCATGTTGTTGAAGTCGTGGGCGACACCGCCCGCGAGCCGGCCGAGCGCTTCCATCTTCTGGGCCTGGCGGAGTTGCTCCTCGGCGCGGTGCCGCTCGGTCAGGTCCTGCACGTTCGCGGCGTAGTAGAGCACCTCGCCGCGCTCATCCTTCACCGCTGCGAGGTCCACCAGCACCGGAAAGCTGCGGCCCTCGCGGTCGCGGTGCCGGCCCTCGTAGATCTGCCGGCCCTGCGCGCGCGCCGCGCGTACGTGGCGGCCGTAGCGGCCGACGCCCGCCGCGTCGGGCGCGAGCACGTCGGCCACGGGACGCCCGGCGAGGTCGGTCGCCTCGCAGCCGTGCAGCCGGGCGAACGCCGGATTCATCGAGACCAGCGTCATCCCGTCGCGGTCGGTCATCATCACGCCCCAGCCGGCGTGCTCGAAGATGTCGGCCCACTTGCGCAACGCCAGCTCGGCGTGCGCGCGCTGCGCGATCTCGGCCTGGGCGGCGCGATAGAGCCGCGCGTTCTGCACCGCGAGCGCGGCGCGGTCGGCCAGCTCCCGCGCGACGGCGACGTCCTCCGGCGTGTAGCGCCGTCCGGAGTCCGCGCGGCAGAAGGTGAGCGCGCCGAGCACTGCGCCCTGGAGCGCGAGCGGCGCGGAGATGAGCGAGATCGGCGCGAGCCGGCGGAGGTAGAGCGCGAAGTCGGGATCCGGCATGCTCGCGGCGAACGCGTCGAGATCCACCTCGCGGCGGTACACCACTTCACCGGTGGAGAGCGCGGCGGCGATGGGATTGCCCGACGACGACGGGGCGGGACCGAAGCGCAGCGCGGTCTCCCGCAGGGCCGCTTCCCTGGCCGGGTCGGCGTGCGCCATCTCGACCCGCTGCACGCTGCCGTCCGGCTGCATCAGGTCCACCAGGCAGTAGTCCGCGAAGCTCGGCAGTGCGACCCGTGCGACCCGGGCGAGCGTCACCTCGAAATCCAGCGACGTGGTCAGCAGCCGGCTCGCCTCGGCGACGAGACGCTGCCGCTCCTCCTGCTGCTTCCGCTGGGTGATGTTGCGACCGATGCCGATGATGCCGGCGGGCTGGCCCTCGGCGTCGCGATACAGCCCCTTGCTGACCAGCTCGACCCGATCGCCGTCGGGCGAGGGGAGCGACTCCTCGTAGCTGCGCGTGGTGCCGGCCCGAAGGACGGCGCGGTCGTTGGCCTGGAGGCGCGCGGCAACCGCGCGGGGGAAGAGATCGCGATCGGTGAGGCCGATCGCCTCCGCCGCACTCCGGCCGAACCGCTCGGCCGCCGCGGCGTTGAGCATGACGTACCGGCCGACCAGGTCCTTCACGAAGATCGAATCGGTCGTCCCCTCGACTACGGCGCGGAGCAGCTCGGCGCCCTGGCTCAGCGCCGCCTCCGCCGCGCGGCTCCGGTCGGTCACGTCAAGGGCGGTGCCGCGCATCCGGACGGCGGAGCCACCGGCGTCGCGAACGACGTCGCCGTGCGCGAGCAGCACGCGTTCGCTGCCGTCCGGCGTGACGACGCGGTGCTGGAAGTCGAACGGCGCACCCGATTCGAACGCGCGGCCGATGAGATCGTCGACCCGCGCGCGATCGTCGGGATGCACCAGCGCCAGGAAGCCGTCGTACCGGATCTCGGCCGAGTGCGGCTCCCGGCCATAGAGGCGATACATCTCGTCTGACCACACGACCCGATCCGCCTGGACATCCCACTCCCAGCTTCCCAGATGGGCCAGGGCCTGCGCTTCCGCGAGCGCTGCCTGGCTCCGGCGGAGATCCGCCTCGGCGCGGCGCCGATCGGTGATGTCGCGGCAGATGATGCCGACTCCCTCACCCACCGGGTCGAGGCGCACATCGAGCCATCGGTCCGCCGCCGCATGCCGGACCTCGAGGACCTCGGACGCGCCGCGCCGCATCGCCGTGCGCGCGGCGCGCTCGACTTCCTCGGGCAGCGGGCAGAGATCCCACACCGAGCGGCCGACCGGCTGCTCCGGCAGCGGTGCGCCGAGCAGCTCGGCGAGCCGGCGCGCGGCGGCGTTCGCGAGCACGATGCGCCACTCGCGATCCACGACCACGAGCGCATCGCCCAGTCCCTCGACCAGCTGACTGAGATCCATCCGGGCCGGGCGGCGGAGCCGTGGACGCGCGCTCACGGTCCGCCTCCCGGCGACACGCCGGCGGCGGCCACCGGCCAGTCGTAGAGCACGCGGTAGAGCGCCTGGTTGCGGCTGATGATGCGCACGTAGTCGCGGGTCTCGGCGAACGGGATTCGCTCGGCGAAGAGCTCAGGGTCGCCGGCGCCGGTACGGGTCTTCCACTTCTCGACCCGACTCGCACCCGCATTGTACGCGGCGAGGATCTCGACCGGCTCGCTGTAGCGTCCGACCAGCTCGCGCAGGTGCGCCGCGCCGAGCTGGAGGTTCACGTCGGCCTGGTAGAGCAGCACCGGGTCCCACACCGGGAAGCCGAGGGTCTGCGCCACCGCCCGCCCGACGTCGGGCATCACCTGCATCAGACCACGCGCGCCGGCGCCGGAGGTCGCGCGCGGATCGAACATCGACTCCTGGCGGATCAGCGCGGCGACCAACGTCGGATCCAGCCCGCGTTCCTCGGTCTCGGCGAGCAGCGCGTCGCGGCGCGCCAGCGGATAGAGCAGCCGATAGACGCGCGCGTCGGGAATCGCGCCTTGCGCCAGTGCGCGGCGGGCGAGCTGGATCGACGCGACCGAGCGGCCGCGCGCCCGGAGCGCCGCCGCGGTGGCGAGCATGCGCTCGACCGACACATCGGCCGCGCGGGCCATGGCGTCGTACTCCCAGCCGGCTTCGACGTCCATGCCGACCTGCTCCAGCTCCGCGGCGCGGGCCAGCGCGCTGTCGAGGCCCGGAAACGCGGCGAAGCTGTCGGGCGCGGCGGCGGGAGTCCAGGTCGGCAGGCCGAGGCGCTGCTCGCTCGCGCCGACGTAGTAGGACTGCGGATCACCGGCGGCGAGCAGGCGCCACGCGGCGCGCGCGCGAGCGGTGTCGCCCGACCCGGCCCATGCGCGGCCGGCCCAGTAGCGCGCGCCCGCGGCTTCGTCGCTGCGCGGATACCGCCGCGCCAGCGTGTCGAACTCGGCGGCCGCGGCGCGGCGCTGCCCGGCGGTGTAGGCGATCAACGCCGCGCGGAAGCGCGCGGTCGGCGCGTAGCGGTTCGTGGGATAACGGCGCGCCAGCTCGCGAAGCTGCTTCCGCGCCCTGGCGTCGTGCCGATCGTCGGCCGAGAGGTCGGCGAGCAGATAGAGCGCGGCGGCGGCGGCGGTCGTGTCATGTGAGAACCGCTTGCCGATCCGGCCGAGCGCGGCGCGGCCGGCGTCGAGCTTGCCGTCGCGCACGAGCGCGCGCGCGCGACCGTACGCAGCCAGCGCGGCGAGCGGGCGCGGCCGGGCGACGAGGGCGTACTGCCTGGCCGCGTCACCATAGCGTCCCAGCCGGGTGAGCACATCGCCCGCGTCGAGGTGATCCTGCGCGTCGCCGAGTCCGGCGGCGAAGGCGCGGGTGTAACCGTCGCCGGCGCGGGACAGCGGCCCGATGGACGTCAGCGCGCGCGCGACCGCGAGCTCCGCCTCGGGCGGAAGCTGCGGGTACTTGCCGTCGAGCGTCTGGATCACCTGCCGGGTCGCGGAAGTGCCGGGATGCGCGGCCACGTACGCGACCAGGGTGTCGCGGATGAGGACCGATGCGGCGCTGTCGTGCGCCAGCCCGGCGCGCAGCGCGAGCGAAGCGGGCACGGCGCCGAGCTGCTCGTAGTGCGTGGCAGCCGCGGCGGAGTCACCGGCGCGCTCGAGGGCGGCGGCCTCGGTCCATCCGATGCGCGCCCGCGGCGCCGACTGCGTGAGGTCGGCATAGAGTCGTGCGCGCGCGCCGCTGTCGTGCCGCACCGTCGCGCCCCGCAAGACCAGCCACTCCGCGATCGCCGGCAGGCCCACGGCCGCACGGGCGTACGCATCGGCGGCGGCGCTGTCGGCCCGGAGCCGATCGAGTGCGCGGGCCAGCAGCACGAGGGAGCGGGCGCGGTGCTCGCCTTCGCGTGCCGCGGCGACGGCGGCTTGCGCATCGGCGAGCGCCACGGTGTCACGGCCCAACTCGAGATCGGCGCGCGCGAGCAGCGTCCGGCCGGCGCCGTCCTCCAACGCGTCGAGCCAGCTCTCGCGCTCGAGCAGGTCGCGCACCTCGCGCCAGCCGTTCCATGCGGCCGCGGCGCGTGCGCCCAGCAACACCGCGTCCGGCGTGCGTCGGCTCGAATCGCTCAGGACCTGCGCGAGTATGCGGCTGGCCCGCCACGGCTGGCCGTGGGCGAGTGCATCGGCGGCGGCCGCGACCGTGCTGTCGCCGCGCACGATCGGTCTCGGGCGCAGGCTGACGGATGCCGCGGGACGAGCACCGAAGAGGACGACGGGCAGCAGGAGCAGTGCGCGCATGACGATCCGGGTAGCGTGGGGCGGCACCGCCGGCCGCGGCTACCCCGGATCGTCGCCGGCGCTCGAGTCGAGCACGTCGCGGATGCTGCGCGCGAGCGTCTCGGGGGTGAACGGCTTGGCGAGGAAGCGAGAGCCGCGCGGCAGCGGCTCGTGGCGCGGGGCCGCCGCATCGGCGTACCCCGACATGAAGAGAATCTGCACGCCCGGACGCCGGGATGCGAGCCGGGCCGCCAACTCGATGCCGCTGCTGCGGGGGAGCACCACGTCGGTGAGCACCAGGTCAATGTCCCCGGCGTGATCCTGGGAGAGTCGGACGGCCTCGTCCGGCCCGCGCGCGCTCAGCACCGCGTAGCCCAGCCGCCGGAGCACCCGCTCGGCGATCGGGCGCACCTGCTCGTCGTCCTCCACCAGCAGGATCGTCTCGCTGCCGCCGTGCAGCGCGCCCGGGCCGCCCGTCGAGTTGCGGGGGCGCCGGGCATCCACCGCGCGCGGCAGGTAGATTGTGAAGCAGCTCCCTTCGTCCACCTCACTCTTCACGTCGATCGCCCCCCCGGCCTGGCGCACCACGCCATAGACGGTGGCGAGCCCGAGGCCGGTGCCGTGTCCGCGCGCCTTGGTCGTGTAGAATGGCTCGAACAGACGGCTCCGGGTCGCGGCGTCCATGCCGGTGCCGGTGTCGCGTACGGCCAGGGTGACGTATGAGCCGGCGGCGGCGCGCAGCCCGAAGCGCTCGAGCGGCCGGTCGAGCACCGCGTTCGCCGTGGCGATTGCCACCGCGCCGCCGCGAGGGAGCGCGTCGCGGGCGTTCACCACGAGGTTGAGGAGCACCTGCTCGACGTGTGCGCGGTCGCCCCGGATGGCCCAGAGATCGGCGCCGCGGTCCACGGTCAGCTCGACGTCTTCGCCGATCACCCGCTCGAGCAGACGAAGCAGATCGCCGACCACGAGATTGAGGTCGAGCAGCGCGGGATCCGGCGCCTGTCGCCGGGAGAAGGCAAGGAGCTGCCCGGTCAGCACCGCGGCGCGCTGCACGGCGACCGCGATCTGCCTCACATCGTCGCGAGCTGCATGGTCGGCGTCCAGCTCGCGCAGCGCCAGGTCGGAGTAGCCCCGGATTGCGGTGAGCAGGTTGTTGAAGTCGTGGGCGACACCGCTCGCGATCAGGCCGAGGGCTTCCATCTTCTGCGCGTGCCGGAACTGCTCCTCCAGCTCGCGCCTGGCGGTGAGGTCCGCAGCCGCGACGACCAGCGCGGAGACGTAGCCCTCGCGGTCCCTCACTGGCGTGATGGCGACCTCGGTCGGAAAGACGGTGCCGTCACGCCGCCACGCGCGGCCCTCGCCCCACCAGCCGTCGCCCCGGCACACCCGGTCCAGGATGCCGTCGGACTCGTCCCGGGCGACGTCGGCGAGCGCCACCTGAAAGATGTTCCGCCCCTGCAGCTCCACCGCGGGCCGGCCATACAACTCGGTGGCAGCGCGATTGCAGGCGGTGACGGTTCCATCCAGCTCACCGGTGAGCACCGCCTCGCTCAAGGTCGCGAGCACGCCCTCGTGCAGCAGCTGCAACTCGGCCAGCTGCCGCTCGAGGGACGTTGTCTGGACCTGCGGCATGCGGGACTCCCGGGACCGTGTTGGGCCGGCCACGTGCCGGTCCGTGCACGCTATCCCGGAGACATGGGTGCGACAGTGACGCGGCCGGGGGGCCGCGGTGTGACGAGGGGAACCTATTTTCCGGGAGCCGCTTCGGTGCGCCTGCGCCGCTGCTCTTCACTCATGTTCGCCGCCCTGCTCGCCGGCTGCGCGCCCGCGCTCCACGGCGCGGCACCGGTCCCGCTCAATGCCGCCTGGGCCATCGAGCCGCCGGCGGTGTACGCGGAATGGTGGAACCGCACCGAGCAGTGCAGCGGCCGCACCGGCGACTTCACCCGGGTCGAGTTCTACGCCGTGGCGGACTGGCACGGCCAGATCTACCTCGGCTCGCAGCGCGCCGAGGCGTGGTGGGTGCGGCGCGGCAACCGGATCTATCTCCCGGAGAGCGCGCTCCTGCGCGAGCAGCTGGTGCGGCACGAGATGCTGCACGCCCTGACGCACGATGCGCATCACCCGGCGGATCTCTTCGTCCGCCGCTGCCGGGTGCTGTCGGAGGCGACGTGGGCCGACTCCTCCGCGGAGCAGCCCGGACGCCTCGCCACCGAGTAGCGCGCGGTCCTCCGCTATCTTGCCGGAAGCGGGAGGACGACGATGAGCATCGCGACGATCAACCCGGCGACGGGCGAGCGGCTGAAGAGCTTCGCCGCGCTCGACGCCGCGGGTGTGGACCAGCGCATCGGGCGCGCGGCGGCGGCGTTCGAACAGTGGCGCAGCACCGACGTGAGAGAACGCTGCCGGCTGATGCTCCGCGCCGCCGAGGTGCTGGAGGGCGAGCGCGACGCGCTGGGCCGATTGATGACGCTGGAGATGGGCAAGCCGATCGGCCCCGCACGCGACGAAGCGGCCAAGTCGGCAACGGCGTGCCGCTACTATGCCGAGCGGGGCGCCGCGTTCCTCGCCGACGAGCAGGTCGAGACCGAGGCGTCGCGAAGCTGGATCCGCTACCAGCCGCTCGGGCCGGTGCTCGCCATCATGCCCTGGAACTTTCCCTTCTGGCAGGTCTTCCGCTTCGCCGCGCCGGCGCTCGTGGCCGGCAACGTCGGGCTCCTCAAGCATGCGTCCAACGTCCCGCAATGCGCCCTCGCCATCGAGGACGTCTTCCGTCGCGCGGGATTTCCGGTGGATGTCTTCCAGTCGTTGCTCGCCGGCACCGATCTGGTGCCCCGCATCATCCAGGACCCGCGAGTGGCGGCGGTGACGCTCACCGGGAGCACCGGCGCCGGAAGCGCGGTGGCGGCGGAGGCGGGCCGCGCCATCAAGAAGACGGTGCTCGAGCTCGGCGGGAGCGATCCCTTCGTCGTGCTGCCGACCGCCGATCTGGAGAAGGCGGTGCGCACCGCGGTTTCGGCGCGCACGGTCAACAACGGCCAGAGCTGCATCGCGGCGAAGCGGTTCATCGTGCACGAGAGCATCGCGGACGAGTTCGAGCGGCGTTTCACCGCCGCGATGGCCGCGCTCGTCGTCGGCGACCCGATGGACGAGGCGACGCAGATCGGACCCCTGGCGACCGAGGATCAGGCCCGTGCCGTCGAGCGGCAGGTGCGCGAATCGGTCGCGGCGGGCGCGCGGCTCCTCACCGGTGGGCGGCGGCTGCCCGGCCCCGGCTGGTACTACGCGCCGACAGTACTCGCCGACATTCCCACCGGCTCGCCGGCGGATATGGAAGAGGTCTTCGGCCCCGTTGCCCTGCTGCACCGGGCGCGCGACGCGGAGGACGCGATCCGGATCGCCAACGGCACACCGTTCGGCCTCGGCGCCAGCGCGTGGACTCGCGACCCGGTGGAAGAGCGGCGGCTGATCGACGGGCTCGCCAGTGGCATGGTGTTCATCAACGCGATGGTCGCGTCCCACCCGGCGCTGCCGTTCGGCGGCATCAAGCAGTCCGGCTACGGCCGCGAGCTTGGCGCGCTCGGCATCAAGGAGTTCGTCAACGCGAAGACGGTGTGGGTGGCCTGACGCTCAGGGGGAGATCTCGAAGATCCGCACCTCGCCCGGCTCCGCGCCCGTCGAACGCCGGCATCGTCTCTCCTGCGCCGTCGAGCGCGTAGCTCGTCGCATGCCGGCCCGGTCGCCGCAACGCGAGCTCCAGCGTCGGCGCGGCCGTCCGGTCCCAGACGACGAGAATCTGCGCCGGCCGGCCGCCGCCCATTCCGGCGTGTAGCCGATGTACGGCCGCAGCGCGACGCCGTCGCGCGCCGCCAGCGCCACGAATTGCGTGAGCCAGCCGAAGTCATAGCGCCCGCGCTCCGGCTCGTAGTCGTCCCAGCCGAAGCTGCCGCGCCAGGTGCGGCACGGCTCAGGGGAGGGGCGACGGCTAGCGGCGCATCTTGCTCAGCAGCCGGAGGATCTCGAGGTAGAGCCACACCAGCGTCACCGTGAGTCCGAACGCGGCGAACCACTCGAACTCCGCCGGCGCGCGGCCGACGCCCTGCTCGATCAGGTCGAAGTCGAGGATCAGGTTGAACGCGGCGAGCGCGGTGACGAACAGCGAGAAGCCGATGCCGATGATGCCGCCCTCGTACAGGAACGGGATCCGGAGCCCGAACAGCCCCATCACGAACGCGATCACGTAGAACGCCATGACTGACACGGTGCAGGAGACCACGATCGTCTTGAACCGCTCGGTGGCGCGCAGCACGCCGGTGCGGTAGAGCACCAGCATGACCGCGAACGTCGCCATCGTAAGCATCACGGCCTGCACCGGGAGCCCGCGGTAGCGGGCATTGAACATCGCGGAGATCGCGCCGAGGAAGAGGCCCTCGAGCACGGCGTAGATCGGCGCGGTGTAGCGCGCGTGCTCCGGCCGGAAGCTGGTGTAGATCGCCACGCCGAACCCGCCGAGCACGCCGACCAGCAGCAGCGTGCCGAGGTCGGCGCCGGCGGTGAGCGACGACGCACGCGACCAGGCGTACGATGCCGCGGCAACGAGCAGGCAGAAGAGCGCGCCCGTCTTGGCGATGGTGCCGCCGATCGTCATCGTCGCGCCCGACGTGCGGGCCTCGGCGAATCCGGCGCGGGTGAGAACCGGGTTGCTGGACGTGGCCATACGCACTCTCCTCAGGCGCAAAGGCGACGTGAATGGGAACGCGGGAAATCTGCGCGGCGCACCGTCCGCCGCGCAACCGTGCTACTACCGAGCTCCTGCCGAGGCGCGCGCCTCACGGCGTCAGTACGGGCAATTCAAGGTGCGACGGGTAGCGCGGCGTCCGGAACACCCGGTGGGTCTCGGCGCGGAAATCTCCCGGATGCGCGTGGAAGATGTTCGGCACCCAGGTCTGCGGGTTGCGGTCGTAGAGCGGGAACCAGGTGCTCTGCACCTGCACCATCATCCGGTGCCCACGGCGAAAGGTGTACGCCTGCTGATGCAGATCCACCGCGTAGGCCTCGACCGCGCCGGCCTTCGCCGGCACGGGGTGCTCGAAGCTCCTGCGATAGCGGCCCCGCATGATGTCGCCGGCGACCATCAGCTCGTAGCCGCCCATCGACGGGCGGTCGGGCACCGTGTCGGGATAGACGTCGATCAGCTTGACCACCCAGTCGGCGTCGCTGCCCGTCGTGGAGGCGAAGAGCCGCGCGACCACGTCGCCGGCGATGGTGATGTCCTGATCCAGCGGGCCGGTCTGCCAGGTGAGTACGTCGGGGCGCCCATCCACGAAGCGCTGGTCCTCGGTCATCCAGCGCCGCCAGCGCGAGCCGGAGACATAGGTGCGCTCCACCGGGCGCGGCCGGTACGGCACCGGATGCGCCGGATCGGAGACGTACGCGTCGGCCGCCGCGCCGCCGGCCGCGGCCGGCGGCGGATCGAAGCCGAGCCTGCCGCCGGCCAGGAAGTAGAGATTGCGCGAGGCCTTCGCCGCGGGCCAGCGATCGAAGTCGCGCCACTGCTCGGCGCCCGCATCGTACACCGTCGCCTCGGCGAACTTGCCGTCGCCGGTGCCGTGCAGCCAGTGGGCGAACCACCGTGCCTGGAGCTGGCGGAACTCGATGCCGGTCGGCGAGTCGAACTCGGCGTTGCCCAACGCCACCCCGCTGTCGGCGAACCACTGCCCGTGATACCACGGCCCTTCGACCAGATAATTGAGCCCCGCCGAGTCGTGCCGCTCCCAGTTGACGTACGCGGCCTGCGGCCCGTACGCATCCTCCTGATCCCACCAGCCGCCGACCGTGAGCGTCGGCACCACCGTACGCGGCATGGAAAACCGGAGCGCGCGCTGCTGCCACACGCTGTCGTAGATCGGATGCGCGACGAAGCGCTGCCACGTCGGCCACGCGCCCGCGCCGACCGCGCGCGCCAGCGAGTCCAGAGTGGGGAACGAGCGGTACCAGTCGTAGGTGTCGTAGCGCCCCGGCGAAGGCGTCACCGACTCGTCCTTGCTCGCTTCCAGCATCCAGGCGTACTCCAGCCCGTAGGTCTGGCGGAACGCGCCCTGATGGAAGAAGTCGTCGCCCATCCAGGTGTCGCCCATCGGCGCCTGCGGACTGATCGCCTTGAGCGCCGGATGCGGGTCGATGCCCGCGACCGCGGCGAGCCAGCCGGGGTACGAGATGCCGAAGATGCCGACGCGCCCGTTGTTGCCCGGGACGTGCTTCACCAGCCAGTCGATCGTGTCGTAGGTGTCGCTGCTCTCGTCGTGCGCCGCCGGGTCGCTCTTGTCACGCGGCGGATGGTTCATCACGAAGTCGCCTTCGGAGCGGAAGCGGCCGCGGATGTCCTGCTCCACCAGGATGTAGCCGTCGGCCATCAGCTCCTTCATCCCGGTCGCGAACGTGGCGCCCTTGCCCCAGTTGTAGGCGCTGTAGGGCGTGCGGATCATCAGGATCGGCAGCGGCGCCGTCGCGTGCTTCGGCGTGAGGATGACGGTGAAGAGGTGCGCGCCGTCGCGCACCGGAATCATCTCCTCGCGGCGATCGAACGCCGTGTCCACCGAGGCCGGTGCCGCGCTCTGCGCCGCTGCGCGCGAAGGAACGGCGAAGGCGGTCATGGCGACGGTCGCGACGACGAACGAGTACAATCGCATCCTGGCTCCGGAAACGGGGTGATGACGTCGGACGATTCGCTAGGGAAGCCGCCACGCCTGGCGCAGGCGCGCGTAGGCCGAGTCGGGGAGCTGCACCAGTACCGGGTCCCGCCGCGGATCGAGCCAGCGCGCGATCTCCATCATGCGCTCGAGCGGCATCGCCGTGCAGCCGACCGTCGGATGATCCGGCCCTTGCCATACATGGAGAAAGATGCAGGAGCCGCCGCCCGGCGCGCGCGCCGCGCCGGCGTTGTGATCCACGAAGACGCCGACGCGGTAGTCGTCGTCCCGGCGCCGCATCTCCTCCGCGCTGGCCCACGGCGCCGGCCCGCCCGACGGCGCGCGCGTCAACGTGTTGTACGCCGGTGACGCCGAGTCGTCCACGCAGCGGAGGTCGGACGTCGCCTGCACGTAGGGCATGGCCAGCCGCGGCATCGAGTCGGGCGGCGCGTAGCCGAACACGCGGCTCAGCGTGAACACGCCGGCGGGCGACTTCCCGTCGCCCTCGTGCTTCACCGGGCCGGCCCCGACCGCGCCGTCACCGTGGAGGCCCCGGCCCCACCCCAGTCCGGTGCGCCCGACGACGATCACTTCGGGCGCGCCAAGCGCCGTCCACCGCGCGGCATCGCCCGCGCGCTCGAAGCGCTGGAGCGTGCCGTGAATCTCGGCCCAGTTCGGCGTGCGGACGACGAGAAGCTGGCGGGAGGCCGGCGGCACCGGCGGGTGGGCGGATGGGGTCACCGGCGCGGGCGCGCCCGTGGCGCAGCCGAGGCAGAGCGGCAGCGCGCCGGCCAGGGTCCGCGCGCATGCCGCCTCGATTGTCCGGAGCATCCCCGAATGAAGCGCCGCCGGCGGCGGCGCGCAATCCGGGCCGGCTCCGCTACTGTCCGCCGAACTTCACGCCGATCGTAACCGGGATGAAGCTCGCGTTCGACGGATGTCCGATGTCGTTGATCCGGCCGCTGAAGATGTTGTGGAACCGGCCTTCGGCGAAGAACACCACCGGGCCGTTCCCGATGTCGAACCCGACGCCTCCGTTCAGGCCGAACTTGGTGCGCGTGTCGCCGGGCTTGTTCTTGATGTTGTACACGCCGGCGCCGCCCAGGATGTACGGCTTGAACGTGGTTGCCGCGGACGTGGGAATGGTGAAGACGATGTTGGCGGTTCCGTCGATCACCTGGAAGGTCGTGTCCGCCGGCGGCTTGCTCTTCATCTGCATGAAGTTGCCGTCGATCTGGAAGCCCACCGGGAAGCGCTGCGGGCGGATGATCACCGCCGCCTGACCCTGCCAGCCCACCTTGAAGAAGTCGCCCAGCCGGCTGACCGGCACCACGATCCCGCCGCCGAGGCCGAACCGCACCGCGGAGCCGTGTGGCGTCGTGTCGGCGACGACGACCGGCTGTGCCGCGGGCACCGTGGTCGTCGTGGGCGGATTCGCCGCCGGAGGCGGCTGGGTCGTCGTGGTGGTCGTCGTCTGCGCCGCTGCCGGCGCGCCGAGTCCGAGCGTCAGGATCACCGCACATACCGCATCGCGACTGTGCATCGTCCCCTCCCCATCCCCGAGTCGCGGCGGCGCCGCACGGCGCGCCGCCCGGGGCGCCGCTCGGCCGGTCCCTCCGGCGCGCGGCGACCCTCCGCGATCCTAGGATGCCGGCCACGCTGTCGCGGTGAGGCGCCGCACGCCGGCGGCCTTACTTCAAGCGGGGCTTGGTGCTGCGCGGAGCCTGCGTACACTCGGGCCAGGTGGTCGGCGGTGCCCGGCGGTTTCCGCCGGAGCCCGCCGGCCGGGCCTCGGCCTCCGCGGCAGCGGCGACGAGGTCCACCCGCTCCCGGGTGATCAGGGTGGAATCCTCCGACGCGAGGTACGCCAGCATCGCGGTCAGCGTCGCGTTCGACTTGAGGTCGTCGAAGACGATCTTGTCGTACGTGTCCCGGTTGGTGTGCCAGGTGTAATTGGAATAATCCCACGACAGCGCGCCCAGGCCGAACGCCGGAAGGCCGTGGCAGGCGAACGACGCGTCATCGCTCCCGCCGCCGGACGGGAAGCCGGTCCCGCCGAAGTCGATCTGCTGCTTGAGCTCCAGCGGAAGCTGGTCGAGCCAGCGGGAGATGTGCCGCGCGGCGTCGGGCAGGCCCGCGGCGCTCATCCGGACGATGCGCCCGGTGCCGTTGTCCTGGTTGAACAGCGCCTGCAGCCCGTTCAGCACCTCGGGATGGTCCTCGGTGAAGGCGCGGGAGCCCACCAGCCCGTTCTCCTCCGAGGACCAGTGGCCCACCAGAATGGTCCGCTTCGGATGCGGGTACACCCGCTTGAGGATCCGCATCGCCTCCAGCATCGTGAGCGTGCCGGTGCCATTGTCGGTGGCGCCGGACGAGCCATCCCATGAGTCGAAATGGGCCGAGAGCATGACGTACTCGTCCGGCTTCCCGGTCCCGGGGATCCGCGCGATGGTGTTGAACACCGGCTGCTCGCCCATCAGCTCGGCGTCGAGGTTGAGCCGGAGCTTCGGATGCTGGTTCCGCTCGGTGAGCCGGTAGACCAGCCCGTAGTCCTCGCAGCTCAGCGCGATCGCCGGCGCCGTTCTGTCATAGCTGTCGAACACCTCGATCGTCCCCCACCCGTCCTTCGGGCGCGAGGTGACGATGCCCGCGACGCCGCCCTGCTCCAGCCGTAGCCCGAGCTCACCGGTGCCTAACGCCAGGCTGTAGCCAGTGCCGCGCACGTCCTTCCCGCCCCACTCCTGCCGGAGCGCTGCGCGCACGCTATCCATGCGCGCCTTCGATTCCGGTGTCGCGTTCTTCTCCCAGTCCTCCACCGGCCGGCAGGTCGGCTGGGGCGCGGCGACCAGGACCAGCTTGCCCCTGGCGCTCGGCAGCCAGCGCACGAACTCGCTGCTGTCGGCGAAGTGCGGGAGGATCACGGTTGCCGCCGTGAGGTCCTTCCGGCGGGTGCCCGGGCTGAAGCCGAGCATCGTGCCCTCGAGCGTGCGCACCCGCGGCTCGATGAGGTCGATGTGGGAGTAGCCGCGCCGCCACCCGCGCCAGGTGCCGTACTGCTCGTTCTTCGCATCGATGCCCCATGAGCGGTAGGTCCGCAGCAGCCAGTCATTGCCGTGCTTCTGCTCGGCGGTGCCGGTGAGCCGCGGGCCGATGGAGTCGAACAGTGCCTGTGCCAGCTCCGGCGTGTGGGAGCTGTCCATGCCGAGCGCCCAGATGCGGCGGATGATCGAATCGGGCGATTGGAACGTCTGCGCGGCGAGCCGGCACGGCGCGGTGGCGACCACCGCGCCGGCGGCCAGCAGGACGAGCGAGCGTCGCATGCCGAGTCCGGGTTGAAGGGAGAGAGCTGGCCTACTTCATATGCTTCTTGTAGAACGCGATCGTCCGCGTCCACGCGTCTTCCGCATCCTTCGCGTTGTATGACTGGCCCGACGGATCGGCAACGGCGTGGCGCGCGGCCGCGCCATCGGCCGCGAAGGGAAAGTAAACCGGACCGGGCGGGTCGGCTCATGGGTCGGCCGCTAGCGCTGGAGCCGCGCCTCCCACTCGTCGAGCGAGCGCGGCCAGTCCTCCTTCAGGAGCCGCGACATGGCGCGGTCGGCGAGCACTCGGCCGCCCGTCTGACAGGTAGCACAGTAATTCACCTCATTATCGGCATAGCGGATCCGCTGCACCGGCGAGCCGCAGGCGGGACACGGCTCCCGGAAACGGCCGTGCACCGCCATGCCGTCGCGGAACGCCGTCACCTTCTCCGGAAATGCGTCGCCCGCCTCGGCGCGAAGCCGCTCGGTCCAGCCGATGAGAGTCGCACGCGTCGCGTCGTAGAGCCGCGCGACCGCAGCGTCGTCCAGGTTCGTCGTCAACTGGAGCGGCGACAGCCGCGCCGCATGGAGGATCTCGTCGGAGTAGGCATTGCCGATGCCGGACAGGATCGTCGGGTCGGTGAGCGCGCGCTTGAGGGTATGCCGCTCGCGAGTGAGCGCAGCGCGGAACGCATCGGGCGACGCATCGAGCGGCTCGAGGCCGCCCCGCTCGTGCCCGGCCACCAGTGCGCCGGTGCCGCGCACCAGCCAGAGTCCGGCGCGGTGCTGCTTCCCTTCCTCGGTGAAGAGGAGCGTGCCGGCAGGGAAATCGAACGCGGCGAGCCCGCGCCCTTTGGGCACTGCCGCGCCGGCGGCGCGCCAGCGGAGGCGGCCGGCGATCATCAGGTGGATCACGACGAAGCGCTTTCCCTCGAGCGCGAACACGATCCGCTTGCCCAGGCGGCGGATGGCGGTGACGCTACGGCCCTCGACATCGGCTACCGCCGGGTCCACGGACCGGAGCACGAACGGGCTGGCGATCCGGATGCGCTCCAGGCGGGCGCCGAGGACGCGGCGCTCGAGAGATTCGACATAGAGCGTGATGTCGGGCAGCTCGGGCATCGTCGCGGCCAAGCATAGCACCGCTTGCGCCCGCCGACAATTCGCTCCGCGCGGCCCTTCGAGTAGGTGCGGTTGGATCGCCGCCGGTGCCGCGCGCGGCGGCCGGATCACGCGGCGCCGGGAACGGACGAGGGCCCGGTAACCCGGGCCCTCGCCTGACAGTCGCCACGCAGCGTCCTGCGCTACTGCACCGCGTTCATCATGTCGAAGATCGGCAGGTACATCGCCACCACCATGCCGCCGACGATCACGCCGAGCACCACGATCATCAGCGGCTCCATGAGCGAGAGCAGCGCGCTTACGGCGACGTCGACCTCTTCGTCGTAGAAATCCGCGATCTTGGTCAGCATCTCGTCGAGGCCGCCGGTCTGCTCGCCCACCGCGATCATCGAGATGACCATCGGCGGGAAGACCTTGGACTTCTCCAGCGGCGCCGCGATCGTCTCGCCGCCGGCGATGCTCTGCCGCGACTCCATGATTGCGTCATGGATGACCCGGTTGCCGCTGGTCTTGGCGGTGATCTCGAGTCCATCGAGGATCGACACGCCGGAGCTGATCAGCGTGCCGAGCGTGCGGGTGAACCGGCTGACCGACGACTTGCGCAGCAGGTCGCCCAGGACCGGCGCGGCCAGCAGCAGCGTGTCGCCCTGCCGACGCCCCTGAGGTGACGCGTACCAGCGCCGGACCGCGAACACCCCCGCCGCGATGACGCCGGCCAGCGCCCACCAGAAGTGGATCAGGATGTCCGACATGCCGATCACGATGCGCGTCGGCAGCGGCAGCTGGAGGTTGACCGACGCGAACATGGTCTGGAACGTCGGGATGACGAACACGAGCAGCACGGAGATGGCGACGACGGCCACGGAGATGATGACGCCCGGATACACCATGGCGCCTTTCACCTTGCGCACCAGCGCGTCGTTCTTCTCCAGGAATGTCGCCAGCCGGAGCAGGATGGTGTCGAGAATACCGCCGGCCTCGCCGGCCGCGACCATGTTCACGTACAGGTCGCTGAACGCCCTGGGATGCTTGCTGAAGGCATCGGCCAGCGTGTTGCCGGCCTCGACGTCGTACACCACCTGGCGGGTGACCTCGGCCAGCGTCTTGTTCTCGGTCTGCTGCGCCAGGATCGACAGCGACTGCACCAGCGGCAGGCCCGCGTTGATCATCGTCGCGAACTGCCGGGTGAAGATGACGGTGTCGCGCGTCTTGATGCGCGCGCCGCCCGGCATCTTGAACTTGATCTGCTTCGGTGCCTCCCGGACGTTCACCATGATCATCCGGTTCTTGCGGAGGTAGGTGGTCACCTCCTCCTTCGATGCGACCTCCACCTGCCCCTTGGTGATCTGGCCGGTGGTGGCGTTGCGCGCGGTGTACTCGAACATCGGCATGGCGGGTCTCCTGGCGGGCCTAACGGCGGGCCGCGGCGACGCGGCTCAGCTTCGAATCGTCGGACCCGATCGCCTGCTCCTCCATCGGCTTCTCGCCGATCATGCGGAGGAACTCGTTCGGATCGGGCGACACCCGGAGGCACTCCTCCTGATTCACCTCGCGCGCCGTGTAGAGCTGGTAGAGCGCGTCGTTCATCGTCTGCATGCCGAACTTCTTGCCGGCCTGCATCGCGGAGTAGATCTGGTGCACCTTGTCGTCGCGGATCAGCGCGCGGATCGCCGGCGTCACCACCATCAGCTCCGCCGCGAGACAGCGGCCGCGGCCGCGCGACTTGGGCAGCAGCGTCTGCGTCATGACGCCCTCCAGCACGAAGGCGAGCTGCGCCCGCACCTGCGACTGCTGGTTGCTGGGGAAGACGTCGATGATGCGGTTGATCGATTCCGCCGCCGAGTTGGTGTGCAGCGTGGCGAGGGCAAGGTGTCCGGTTTCAGCGATGGTGAGCGCCGCGGAGATGGTGTCGAGGTCGCGCATCTCACCGACGAGGATCACGTCCGGATCCTCGCGCAGCGCGTACTTGAGCGCGCTCTTGAAGCTCTGCGTGTCGGTGCCCACCTCGCGCTGGTTGACGATGCAGCCCTGGTGGCGGTGGATGAACTCGATCGGATCTTCCACCGTGATGATGTGACCCTTCCGCTCCTTGTTGATCTTGTCGATGATCGCCGCGAGCGTCGTGCTCTTGCCCGAGCCGGTGGGCCCGGTGACCAGGATGAGTCCGCGCGGCTTCTCCGCCAGCTTGCTCACGATCGGCGGGAGTCCCAGATCCTGGAACGTTCGCACATTGAAGGGAATCATGCGGATTACCACGGCCACGCAGCCGCGCTGCTTGAAGACGTTGCCGCGGAAGCGCGCGAGGTTCTGAATACCGAAGCTGAAGTCGAGCTCGTCCTCGGTTTCGAACCGCTTCTTCTGATTCTCGGTCAGGACCGAGTAGGCCAGCTGGAGCGTGTCCTTCGGCGTGAGCACGTCCGGCACGGAGCCGTTGGTGATCTCGCCGTCGATGCGGAGCTTGGGACGCTCGCCGGCGGTGATGTGGAGGTCCGACGCCTCCTTCTCGATCATCTCCTCCAGCAGCGCGCGCAGGTTCACGCTCATCCGGCGGTCTCCTTGACGACTTCTTCGAGGGTCGTGACGCCCTTCTCGATTTTCTTGATGCCATCCATGCGCAGCGTGAGCATGCCGTCGCTCACCGCCTGGTCCCGCAGCTCGGCCACGCTGGCGCCGCGCAGGATCATGCGCCGGAGCTCGGGGCTCAGCGCCATGACCTCGTAGAGGCCGGCGCGGCCCTTGTAACCGGTGCCGCTGCAGGTATCGCAGCCCTTGCCACGCTGGAACGGGAACGCCCGGAGTTCGTCAAGATTCGTGCCCAGGGAGGTCAGTTCTTCGTCGCGATATTTGACGGAGCTCCGGCAATCCTTGCAGATACGCCGCACCAGCCGCTGCGCCACGACCAGGTTCACCGCGCTCGCCACGTTGAAGGCCTCGACGCCCATGTCGATCATGCGCGTGATGGTGCTCGGCGCATCGTTGGTGTGCAGGGTGGAGAGCACGAGGTGGCCGGTGAGGGCCGCCTTGATCGCGATGCCGCCAGTCTCGAGATCGCGGATCTCGCCGATCATGATGATGTTCGGGTCCTGCCGCAGGAATGCCTTCAGCGCCGCCGCGAAGGTGAGCCCGATTTCGTTGCGCACCAGCACCTGGTTGATGCCCATCAGATTGTACTCGACCGGGTCCTCGGCCGTCATGATGTTGACATCGATGGTGTTGATGCGGGAGAGCGCGGAGTAGAGCGTCGTCGTCTTGCCCGAGCCGGTCGGGCCGGTGACCAGTACCATGCCGTACGGATTCAGGATTGCCTTCATGAGATCCTTCTCCGCCTTCGGCTCGAAGCCGAACTTCTGCAGATCCAGCGTCAGGTTGCCCTTGTCCAGAATGCGGAGCACGATCTTCTCGCCGTAGAGCACCGGCAGCGTGGACACACGGAAGTCGATGACGCGGTTGCCCATCTTGAGCTTGAGGCGGCCGTCCTGCGGGACGCGCCGCTCGGCGATGTTGAGCTGCGAGAGAATCTTGATGCGGCTGGTGAGCGCCGCCTTCATTTTCATGGGCGGCTTCATGATCTCGAGCAGCGCGCCGTCCACCCGGAAGCGCACCCGCATCTCGTGCTCGAACGGCTCGATGTGGATGTCGCTGGCGCCGCGGCGCACCGCCTCCGTGAGGATGCCGTTGATCAGCTTCACCACCGGCGCATCGTCGATCTGCGCCTGCGTCGCCGCGTCGTCCTCCTGCTCCTCCACGATCTCGACGTCCTCGTCGAGCCCTTCCATGTCCTTGAGGATGGACTGGAGCTGCTGGTCCGAGGCCGCTTCGTAGTGCTTGTCGATCAGCGAGCGCAGGGTGTACTCGCCCGCGATGACCGGGAACAGGTCGTACCGCGTGATGAACTTGAGGTCTTCGAGCAACCCCATGTCCGTCGGGTCCGCCATGGCCACGGTGAGCGTCCGGCCTTCCCGCTTGAGCGGCAGGACGACGTGCTTGGTGGCCATGTCGGTGGGAATGAGGCGGAGGATCTTGGGATCGACTTCGAAGCGGGAGAGGTCCACCGCCGGCATGCGATACTGCCGGGCGAGCACCTTCGTGATCTCCAGCTCCTGGACGAGGCCGAGCTTCACCAGCACGTAGCCGAGGCGGTGCTTGCTCTGCTTCTGCTCCGTGAGGGCCTGCGCGAGCTGCTCGCGCGTGACGAGGCCCTCCTGGATCAGAATCTGGCCGAGCCGGTCACCACCGGCCGCTACAGTCGCCATGGTCGAGTCAGCTCGTCTCGTGAGGGTGGGGCAGGATCAGGGGGACGCGCGGCAAGCCAGGATCGTGCCAGGGACGGTCACGGCGGCGAACGCCCAGCCCCCGTGCCGAACGCCACATGGGGGGCGAGCTCCTGCAGTAGCCGCGGTCCCACTCCGGACACGCGATCCAGCCCCTCCAGGGAGCCGAACGGCCCGCGGGCGAGGCGATCCGCCACGATCCGCCGCGCCAGGCCCGGCCCCACCCTGGGGAGCCGGGCCAGCTCCTCGGCGCCCGCCCGGTCGACGTTGACCCGCTCGCCGGGCCCGAGCGGCCGGGCGAGGCGCCGGGTGCTGTCGCGTTGCGCGGCAGGGTTGCCGGGCCGGATCCCGCCGAGCGGCGCGATGCCGCCGGGCGCCTCGCCGGGGCGGCCGGCGCACCAGCGCGCAAGGTGCCCCGCCAGGGCCAGCGCGAGCAGCGCCAGGATGGTCCGATGCTCGGAGCGCACGCTCCGATGCTAACGCGGCGACGCATTCCGGGACAGGCGAATTTGCGCGCGCCGGGTCACTTCCCCGCCTCGCGCACCAGCGCCATCGCGACGTCGCCCACGACCTGGAGACTCGCCACGCTCACCTTGTCGATCGTGTCGTACGGCGTGTGCCACGACGGATAGTCGAAGTCCACCACGTCGATCGCGCGGATGCCGACCTTCTGCAGCTCCACGTGGTCGTCGATGAGCGTGTGCTTGGGGCTCGCGATGAAATGATCGCCGTGCCCGATGTCGCGCGCCGTGGTCCACACCAGCTCGACCACCTCCGGCGCACCGGTGAGCGAGTTTCCTTCCTCGTAGAACTGCTGGTCCCTGTCCGCCACCATGTCGAACAGCACGGCGTACAGCGGCTTGGGGCCCGGCACCTGGTGCTCGGCGTACCAGCGCGAGCCGATCAGCACGTCGCGGCGGTCCCCGTTGAAGTCGGTGCCGTAGTCTTCCCCGTCGACGAAGAGCAGGTCCACCCCGACCGTGGGCCGCGTCTTCCGCAGCGCGTCGGCCACGCCGAGCAGCAGGGCCACGCCAGAGGCGCCGTCATTCGCGCCGGGCACCGGCTTGCTCGAGTCGGACTTGGTGGAGAGCGGTGAATCGGACATCGGGCGGGTGTCCCAGTGCGCCAGGAACAGCAGCCGCTCGCTCGCCGCCGGATTGAAGCGCGCGATGAAATTGTGCAGCGGGAGCGAATCGCCCTTGGCCGTGACGTGGGTCCACTGCTGCACCACGAGCGTGTCAGAGCGGGCGCGCAGCAGACTGTCGAGCCACGCCGCCTCGCGTTCGTGCGGGGCCGTGCCGGGAATCCGCGGTCCGAACGCGACCTGCGTCTCCAAGTAGCGGAAGGCGCTCGCCCCATCGAACTCGCGGGGCGGGCGCGGGTGCTCGCGGCAGGCGCCGAGCAGCAGCAGACCGAGCGGCGCCAGGCGAAATGCCGGCGCGAAGCGGCGTCTCATCAGCGGTAGTCTCCGGCGAAGAGCGAGAGCTGGAACTCGGCCAGGATCGAGATCTGCGACGTGCGCCGGCTGAGCTGGCGCGCATCGTTCAGCGTATAGCCGATCTGGAGTCCGCCGGTGAGACTCTTGGCGATGTCGGTGTCGAGACCGCCGCGCAGCTCGCGGCGGTACACGTCCGAGATTACCAGGCAATCGGTCTGACCCACCCGCTGGAGACAGCTGCGCGCCACCGAGGTGATCGCCGTGAGCGACGAGCGGATCAGGCGCCGCGAGCGGCCGAACGCCTCGGGAGCCCGGAAGGCATAATTGAACTGGCCCTGGAAATCCTTCTGGTCGAGCAGCGTGGTGTTGCCGTTGGTGAGCGTATGCTGGGTCAGCGTCGAGTAGGTGCCCGCGAGCGCCACTCCGTTCCGCAGCGTAAGCTGCGCGTTGGGAGAGACGGTGGCGGAGCGGGTCTCGTTGAGCACGGTGGTGCCGCCCGGCGTCGGCTGGAGCGACGTGCTCGTCCGGACCCGCAGCGCGCTGCCGAGTGTCACCAGGGTGAGCGGCCCTCGGCGGAACGGCACCGACCACCGGAGCGTTCCGGAGGGCCATTCGACTTGCCGCTGCGTGGTCGGCAACAGCGACTGGCCGACGATCTGGTAGCCGTCGTTCCGGGTCAGCCCGTAGCTCACCGACATGCTGAGGCCGAGCGGGAATTCCGCGCCGGATGCGACCGTCATCTGCCGGGTGTCGTTCACGCCGCGCGCGCGCTCGCCGTCGTGGCTCAGGAAATCGTCGAGTCCCCCGTTGGCCAGCATGAAGCCGAGGCTCGGGTCGAACGCCGCCAGATCGTACACCGACGAGAGCGTGTGGCGGTTGCGGACGTCCACCGGCCGCATGCGCCGGATCAGCTTGCCGATGCCGCTGCTGTCGCCCAGGAGCTGCCGCAGGCCGCGGGCGAAGTCCACCGATGCGCCGACCTCGGTCGCCCGCTGGTTGTTCAGCGTCTGCGGCAGCAGGAACGGCCCGGTGCTGTCCAGCCCGGCCCTGACCGGGTCACGGCTGTTGAGCGTACGGGAGAGGACGAAGTTGCTGGTGCGGACGTACCGCGGACGCAGCCAGCTCGAGATCTTCGGCGCGAGCGTCACCGAGGAGTTGAGCGAGCGGTCGCGCTCGACGCCCACCGGCAGGCCCAGAAAGAACTGTCGCTCCTGATAGGCGAGCCGGCCCACCGAGCTGGAATCGGAGTAGACGCGGAGATCCCGGGTGCTGACCAGGTCGGTGCTGAGCGTCAGCATGCCGAGCGGCTGCCAGGTGAGCCCGCCACTGTTCCGCCACAGGTGCTGCAGCGACAGGCTCGGGGCGAGCAGCGCATCGCTCGCGAGGCCGATCGGCAGCGTGAACGCGGTGACTGCCGATTGGTCGCTCGAGACCGTGCTCGACAGCCGCACGTTGCTCGGCACCAGACTCACGCCGGCGGAGCGGAGTGCCTTGCCGCCTTCGCTCTCGCGCAGCCAGCGCGGGAGCGCGCCGACGATCCCGCCGAACGGCAGCCGGAATCCGTGCCGGTTCATCACCAAGGTGTACGCGCCGGCGAAGTTGTAGTTGGTGTTCCGCGCGTCCTGCAGCTCGGCGACCGAGCGGCCGTGGGTATAGCTGCCGATGAAGGAGAACGGATCGAGGAAGCCGCGGGCGAGCCACGACTTGCCCTGCACCTGGCGGCGGATCAGGCCGCTGTACGTCGTGCTCCATCCGTTCGGGCGGCGCAAGCCGTCGAGCTGATCGCCGGCGATGTCGGTACCGGTGAGGAGCTGCGGATCGACCGAGCTGCGCGCGATGCTCACCGTGACCGGGGCGGCGAGCCCGAAGCTCCGCGGCAGGAAGCGGTCGAGCCGCCAGGTGGAGCTCGCGGAGAAGGCGTTGGTCGTGCGGTAGGTCGGGCTCTGGCTGAGCTGCCGGAACTGCCCGTCCTGCCGGGTGAACGAGACGGCGAGGTCGGCGACATCCGAGGCGCTGACGCGGGTATCGAGCGCGATCGCGCTGCCGCCCTGCGACACCGGCGAGTCGAGCCGGATGTCGTCCACCCACAGCTCCGCGTCGGCGACCGCGGTCGCCTGAGCGACCCGGAAGATGCCGGCGCTCACCTCCTGCGCCGCGGCGAGGTTGGGCGGATTGACGGCGGGATCGCGCACCTGCACCACGTACCCGCCCTGACACGCGACGTACGCCAGTGAGTCGGTGCCGGGGCAATCCACCGACCCCGACGGCGGCTGGCCCGAGAGCCAGCGGCTTTCGATCTGCGCGCGGAGCGCGCGCCAGACATCGAGGTCCACCACCATCTCCGGCAGCCAGTCCGATGCCTTGGCCGGCGCGCGATACAGGTAGAAATTCTCCGCGTCGCTCCCGATCTTCACGTAGGCCTGGAAATCACCCTCGTCCCAGCCGGTACCGCGGCCGCGGGTCCACACGCGCAGCTCCCGATAGTTCAGCAGACTCTGCGGTCCCGAGGGGAACCGCAGGTACGCCTCCGCGTGCTCGCCGAGCCGGAGGTCGGAGGCGATGATGCGCAGCGACTTTTCGTTGATCTGGGTCGCGATCTGCTGCTGGATCTGATCCTTGCGCGCGAGCGCGTCCACCACGCCCGGTGGCGAAGTGTAGCCGAGGTCGGACTTGTTCTCGGTGCTGATCACGGAGACGACGACTTCTCCGTGCGCCTCGGAGGTCTGGCCGAAAATACCGATGACCGGGCGGTCCGCGCGGCGGGCCCATGGCGCGCCCACGAAGCGCATGCGCGCCAGGCCGAAGCGTCCGACGACGTCGCTGCCGGCGCTGGGCGGCGCCACGACGGTGAGCCGGAGCTGCTGAACGAGCCGGAGGTTGGGGCTGCCGATCGTCGCATCGGGTGAGCGGATCGGCACCCGGTAGAGGCGCCAGCCGCCGCCCAGGGAATCGAGCCCGCCGTTGCGCACGAAGTACTTCGGGTCGCGCAGATCCACGATGTACCGGAACGCGTTGTCGGCGCTGCCCGCGGCGTTGAGCGTATTGTCGCCGTTCAGGTCCTCGGTGTCGAGCGTGCCGTTGCCACGGGTGCAGCGGGCGCTGAGGTCGCCCCACGGGAACACCGGCACCGCGGCGCCGAGCTCCCGCTGGCAGAGCGGGGTGTCGAGCACCAGCGCGTTGGTGTTCGCGTCCACCAGCGTGTCGGCGAGGTCGGAGAGAATGCCGTTGTCGTCCACGTCGGCGTTGAAGATGCCGGAGGAGCGCTGCTCGGTGTCGAGCCGCCCGACCCCGATGTAGCGGCGGCCGGTGTAGGTGGTGTCGGCACCGTTCACCGAGATCGTGGTCGGCGCGAGCGCGAGCGCGTCCTCGTTGACGCTGCCCAGGTCGAACACCAGCCGGAGGCCGGCGGAGTCGGCGCTGTGCGCGCTGCTCTGGTAGACCCAGAACTCGAGGAAGTCGTTCCGGCTGAAGTCGAGACCGGTGGAGCTGAGCGGTGTCACCATCGAGCGCCAGCGCGGCTGTCCCGGTCGCGCCGGCAAGGTCCAGTGCGATCGGTTGGCGTTGTCCACCACGCCGCCGGCGGTGTCTGCATGGAAGGCCAGGAAGAGCGCCGTCTCGAGCTGCGACTGGCTGTTCTGGCCCCCGGCCAGCACGATGCTCGGATCGATGTCCTGGGGATGGACCTGGAAGACGTCGCCGCCGGCCGGGATCAGGTTCTGCCAGGTGAGCTGGACCGCGTCGGTGGAATCGAAGCCCGCGGGAAAGAGATCCTCCACGCCATCGGGCCGTTGCGGGCGGCTGCCGAATTCCCAGAGGTTCTCGCGCAGCGGTACCTGCACGCTCGCGTCGCTCTCGAACTCCTCGATGTACGCGGTGCCGGATCGGTTGGGATCGGGCTTGCTGAACGCAAGCTCGCCGTTGACGTCGATGTGCGACTCGGCGGTGCTGTGGCCGGTGGTGAGCGCGTTGAAGAAACGGGTGAGCGCCTGGGGCCGGAAGTGCAGCTCGGTGTTGACGCCGCCGATCAGGTTGGCGCTCGCCTCGAAGCCGAGCTGCGGGCGGTTGAACGCGCTCGCCTCGCGCTGATACAGCGCGATGAGGTTGATGGCGCTGGTCTCGCCGATCGCGTAGCGGGTGGAGAAGCCGAAGATGGATGTCGGCGCGATCGCGAAGACCCCGCGCTCCTCGAACGTCGCCGTGACCTGGGCCGCGCCGCTTCCGAAGATCGCGTCGGGATCGAGGAACGTCACGATGCCGGTTTCGTAGGCGATCGAGTAGTCGGTGCCGCGCACCAGGTCGCGCGAGCCGACGCTGAGCTTCTCGCTGCCGTCCTTGATCTGGAGGGCGTTGAGGCTCAAGGTCGAGCGATCGCCGGCCCCGGTCGAGTTGTAGCGCAGGCGGAACTGGAACTTGGCCGGCGGCCCCTCCGGCGAGAGCACCAGGTAGAGCGGCGTCCGGTAGATGGTATCGCTCCGCTCCGCCGGCGTGAGCCGGCTGGGGTCGGCGAACGGCTGGAGCGAGGGGAAGATGATGTACGAATCGTGGAGCACCTGTGTCGCGCCCGCATCGCGCGAGCGGGGGAAGAGCCGGTTGAACCGGTCGAAGACGGTCGGGTCGGTCGGCACGCTGATGCCGAGCGCACCGAGGTAGGTCTGGGAGGTGCCGGAGAGCGGCCGCTCCGAGCGGTTGAGCGACAGGTTGACCAGCAGCGAGCTCACGTCCACGTCGCTGCCGCCCACTCGGTAGATCTGCCGCATCTCGTAGCGGAACGTGGCGGCGTCGGGACCGCGGTGGGGCTCGACCACCAGCTCCAGCGTGTCGGTGGCGTTGGGCGTGTCGTTGGCCGGGAAGGTGCCGACCCGGGTGCCGGCGGCCGTCGTAAAGCTGACCGCGAGATAGTCGTTCTCGTCGAGCTTGCTGTTGAGCACGACCCAGAGTCCGGAGGGGTCCACGTAGTAGTCGGTGCCCTGGATCAGCAGCTCCCAGAAGGTCTGGTCGCCGCCGAACTGCTGGCCGCTGCCGTCCCGGCGGACCGCGATCGCGTTGATGCCGCCGAGGTTCGGGTTGACGCCGGTGCGGCTCGCCGCGGCGCGGTAGCGATAGACCCGCACCTGCGTCGGCCGCTCGGTCGCGGCAAGCTGCGTGGGATCGAGGTTGAGGATGTCGAGCCCGGGGTAGCCCGGGAGCTTGGCCGGATCCACCACCCAGAAGAAGCGGCCCGACTCGAAGTCCACGTCGCGGATCTGCCGGTCCTGCGGCGCACTGGTGGTCTGGCCGACGGTGAACGTGCGGGTGGCGACCTGACTGCCCTTCTGCGTGGCGGCCAGCGTCTGGATCTGGAAGCGGCCGACGTCGAACGTCGCGTTGACGCCGAAGTTGCTGGAGGGGATCGCGGCGGTGATGAAGTGCGACGGCGGCGGGCGGAACGTGACGCTGCCCACCTCCACGCGCTGAACGACCTCGTCCTCCAGACCCTGGTAGTACACCTGGATGTTCTGGTTGGCCGAGAAGTCCCGCTGGGTGTCGTAGTCCACGTTGATGTGGAGCCGGCGCCCGATCAGTCCGCCCGAGCGGATGTTGAATTGATTCTCGATGTGCGGCGCCTTGAAGCCGCCCTGGCAGCCGCTGTTGGGATCGAAGACTTCCGCCGCGGTGCAGCGCTCGTTGCGCAGCCGGTCGGAACGGATGTCGAGCCGCGCCTGGCCGTCGATGGTGAGATCGGCGTACTTGCGGGAGAGCCCGAGCACGCCGCGCTCGTTCTCGGCGCCCGGGGGCGGCGCCTCCTCGAACTCCGAGGTGACCGCGCCGCGGCCGTACAGCGCCAGGTAGCGGTAGTCGCGGGCGCGCTCGCGGTGGACCGAGTCGAGGGTGACCGCGAGCGCGCTGTCCCACGCCATCACCGCCAGCCTGGGCGTGACCCGCGGGGCACCCAGCCAGGGTGACCGCAGTGCCGCCGGCTCCCGCAGACGAAGCGGTGCCACGTCGAAGTGCGGAACCCAGCGGGTGAGCCCGGTGTCCGCCGGTGCGTGCGCGCTGTCGGCCTGCGCCTGCGCGAGGCGCGGAGCGGCGACAAGGCACAGCAGCAGCGACAGCGAGGCGAGGGCGCGACGCGCCACTAGGCAAGAACCACGGCGATCGAGATAAGGGTTAGAATAGACCAAGATAACCGATGCGCCTTCTGACCCGCTACACCCTGCGCCAGCTCGTCGGGCCGTTCGCGTTCGCGCTGACGGCGCTGACCGGCTTCATGCTGCTGAACCAGGTGGCCAAGCGGTTCGGCAACCTGGTCGGCAAGGGCTTGCCGTGGCAGGTGATCGCGGAAGTGTTCGGGTTGAGTCTGCCGTTCATCATCGCAATGACGCTCCCGATGGCGGTGCTGGTGGCGGTGCTGTACGCGCTGGCCCATCTCGCCGCCGACAACGAGATCACCGCGATGCGCGCGAGCGGCATCGGCATCGGCCGGGTGCTGGGGCCGCTCGTCGCGTGGGGCGTGCTGATGACCGCGGCGAATTTCGTGTTCGTGGATCAGGTGCTGCCGCGCAGCAACGCCCGGCTCCGCGCGCTGCTGATCGACATCGGCCGCAAGAAGCCGACCTTTTCGCTGCGGGAGCAGGCGATCAATGAGATTCCGCCCTCGCAGTTCTTCCTGCGCGCCGCCCGGATCGAGCCCGGCACCGGCCGGCTCCGGAGCGTCGCCATCTACGACCTGGGCGACGCGGCCAGCCGCCGCGTGATCTACGCCGACAGCGGTGTCATGGGATACGCGCCCAACGGCACCGACCTGAGCCTGCGGCTGTACCACGGCGTCATCCACCAGACCCGCGGCGGTGAGCCCGACCTGCTCCGGCTCACCGCCTTTGCCACCAGCGAGATCCGGGTGAAGGACGTGTTCGACCGGCTCCAGCGGGGCGACGAGATCTCCCGCGGCGATCGGGAGTTGAGCACCTGCGAGATGCTGGCGGTGGTGGACAGCGCGCGGCGCGACCTCCGAGCCGCCCGCCGCGACCTGGCGCGGACCACCGACGGCGACATGCGCTTTCTTCTCCATCTGGCGCCGCCGCCACCGCCGGCCCTCCCGGATACGACTCTCCGGCTCCCCCGCTACTGCGGCTGGGTCAGGCGGTTGGCCGGCGGGCCGCTGCCGGTGACGGCGCAGGCGGAGCCGGCTGCACAGCCGCCCGGCGTGCTGCTGAGCCCGGCGCAACCGCCGCCGGCACGCCTCACGACCTGGGCGGAGGTAATCGCCGCCGGCGACCGCGCGCGTGAGGCACAGCGGCGCATCGACCGCTACGATGTCGAGATCCACAAGAAGTGGGCGATCAGCGTTGCGTGCTTCGTCTTCGTGCTGGTGGGTGTGGCGCTGGCGCTGCGCTTCCCGCGGGGCGGCATGGGACTGGTGATCGGCGGCGGGACGATCACCTTCGCGCTCTACTACATCGGCCTCACCGCCGGCGAAAGCCTGGCCGACCGCGCGCTGATGTCGCCGTGGCTCGCCATGTGGCTGCCCAACATCGTGCTCGGCGCCGTCGGGGCGCTGGGTCTGATGGCGGTGAGCCGGGAGCTGGGCTCCACCCGCGGCGGTGACTGGAACGAGGTGCGCAGCTGGCTCAGGCGGCTGCGGCCGCGGCGGCGCGCGTGATCCCGCGGCTGCTCGATCGCTACGTGCTCGGCCACTGGCTCCGGTTGTTCCTCTTCACCGCGCTGGGGTTTCCGCTCGTCACGATTCTCATCAACCTCACCGACCAGCTCAGCCGGTTGCTGGATCGCGGGCTCACGCCCCGGCGCATCCTGCTGAGCTACGTCTATCTGATTCCGGAAAACCTGTTCCTGGTGCTGCCGGCGGCGGTGCTCTTCGCAACGGTGTTCACGGTCGGCGGGCTCAGCCGCCATTCGGAGCTCACGGCGGCCAAGGCGAGCGGCCGCAGCTTCCACCGTCTGCTCCTCCCGGTGCTCCTCGGCGCGCTCGGGGCGGCGGTTCTCGGCGTCGGGGTGGGAGAGCTGGCGCCGGTAGCGACCGGCCGCTCGCTCGAGCTCCAGGGAATGAAGCAGGCCGCCGGCACCACCAGCCGATACAACTTCGTCTACCGCGGCGATGCCGGCTGGGTCTACACCATCCGCTCGCTCGACGTGAATCGCCGGGTGCTCGGCCCGGTGCTGCTGGAGCGGCAGGGCCAGGGCCCGGCGTATCCGACCCTCGTCGTCACCGCCGACAGCGGGCGATGGGACGACGCACGGCAGCGCTGGACGCTCTACAGCGGCGCCAGCCGGGTGGTCGCGGCGCCGACCCGGCAGGCCGCGTTCCGCGCGGCGACGATCCGCTTGCGCACGCTCACCCAGTCGCCCGCCGCGCTGCTGGCCGAACCCAAGTCGCCGGACGAGATGCGCTACCGGGAGCTCCGGCGCTACATCGACGCGCTCAAGCGATCGGGCAACGACGCGAGCAAGCTCGAGGTGGACCTCGCGCTCAAACTCGCGGTGCCGGCGACGTGCGTCATCATCGCGCTGTTCGGCGCGCCGCTCGCGATCACGTCGCACCGCTCCGGGCCGGCCATCGGGATCGCGATCAGCCTGGCGACCACGGTGGCCTTCCTGATGCTGGCGCAGATCGCGCGGGCGGTGGGGAGCGGCGGGCTGGTGGACCCGGTCGTCGCGGCGTGGCTGCCGAACGCCGTCTTTCTTCTCGCGGCACTCTGGCTGCTGGCGCGGGCGCGCACGTAGCGCCGGGCGCCGAACCGCCCCCGGCACCTGACGCGCGAAGGGCGCTCCGATCTTCCGGAGCGCCCTTCGCCGTATCGGATTCCTGCGGCCCCGCTAGAACCGGTAGCGCGCGCCGAACTGCATGCGCCAGCGGGACAGGCTCGCGCCGGTGACGGTGGTGAGCACCGTCGTCGGCGGGGCGAAGCGGTACACGGGGCGGTTGTTCGCCACGTCGTAGCCCGCGGTACGCAGGAAGGCGGGGCCCTCCTCGAACGCGCTCACCTGCTTCGTGAGCCCCCAGTTGTGATCGATGAAGTTCAGGACGTTGAAGAGGTCGACCGACAGCTCGAGCCCCTGCGTGCCGATCGTCGGGACCAGCTTCGTCAGCCGCGCGTTCAGCAGGTTCTGCCACGGATTCCGGCAGGAGTTCCGCTCCAGCAGCTTGCCGCGGGAAGCGGCGAGGCACGACTGGCTGTTGATGAACGCGTCCACCGCGGCGAAGCTCGATCCGGGCGCGAGGGTGATCTGGCTTGCGTCGGCCGGAACGAAGGTCGCGTCGTTCCCGGAGATGCCGTCGGCGTTGGCGTCGCCGCCCGCGGTCCAGGTGTACGGTGAGCCGGACAGACCCTGGTAAATGAGTGACAGATCCGTCTTGACCACGGGAATCGTCGCGGTGCCGCTGATCGTGATCTTGTGCGGCGTGTTGAACGCCGAGGTGGTCAGGTTACGATCGAACAGCGACCCGTCCACCGTCGCGAACTGGTAGTTCGAGAACGCAATGCTGCTGGTGAGCGAGATCAGGTCCTTCGCGTTCGAGTAGCTGTAGCCCGCGTTGAAGGAGAGCCCGCGGCCGAAGGTCTTCGTCAGCTGGCCGGTCAGCGAGTAGCTGCGATCGCGCGACGCATTGCGGTGGAGGAGCGCGTTGGTCATCGCACCGCTGAGCCGCTGCGGCGTCGCCGAGCCGGTGGCGGGGTTGAAGGTGCCGTAGACGAAACGGCCTTCCGCCGTCTGCGCCGCCTGCTGGACCAGGTTGTTGTCCTGGATGTAGAGCGAGTTGAGCGTCTTGGTGTAGAGGAAATCGAATGTGCCGATGATGCCGTACGGCAGCTTGCGGTCGATGCCGGTCGCGACCCGCAGGGTCTGCGGGAACTTGAAGTTCGGGTCGAAGAAGGCCGGCGCCGGACGAGCCGCCGAGGCGCCGCCGCCCCCGGCGCACGCCGTCGGCTGGTCGGCGAGCGAGGTGCCCGGGAAGGCCGGCACCGTGGCCGGCGTCAGGCAGCTGAGCGTCACCGACTCGAGACCGGTGCCCACGAACGCATTGGAGATCCACACGTACGGCGGACGCCCGGTGAAGACGCCGACGCCGCCGCGGAGGATCGTCGTGCCCCGCCCGTCGGCATCGACGTTGAAGCCGAGCCGCGGGGACCAGAGCGCGTTGCCGCTCGGGAAATCCGACGTGTTGATCGGAAGCTTCGGATCGTTGAGGAGCGCCGGGTTCTGCGCCGGCTTGTCCATGTAGGGAACGTCCACCCGGATGCCGCCGGTGAGCGTGATCCGACGGCTCACGTTCCACTGGTCCTGCGCGAAGAGCCCGTACTGCTGCACCGCGAAATCGGCGACGGCGCCCTCCGGCCGGAGCGGGCTGCCCGGCAGCGACCGCGTGAACCCTTCGGCGAGACCGTTCTGCAGGCTGTCGAGGCTCGCGAACGCCCACGCGCCGTAGGAGGCCGAGGTGAAGACGTTGTGGAACTTGAAGAACTCGTCGCTGGTGCCGACCGTGATCCGGTGCCGGTTCGCGAGATTGAAGCTCAGGTTGTCGGCGACTGAGTAGATGTTCTGGTTGAGCAGGTTTCCCTGCGAGAACAGATCGGCGCCGCCCGCGAGCCACGCGTCGTTCGCGCCCACCTTGCCGACGTCCACCAGGATGAGCGGCGTCTGGTTGGCGATGTCGCGCTTGTCGCGAATCCACTGCCCGCCGGCGAGGAATTCGTTCGACATGTCGCGGCCGAACGAGGACGTCCACTTGATGCGGGTGGTATTAGTGTTGTTGGCCTGGCCCCAGCCGCTGTTGGAGAGCTGGTAGCCGTCACGCAGCCGGTTCGGGAAGATGGCGCCGGTCGGCGAGCGGGTGAGCTGGTCCAGCGACGCCTTCACCCAGTTGTGCGAGACCTCGACCCGGTTGTTCGGGCTCAATTGGAAGTCCAGCTTGCCGAAGAGATTCTTGTCCGGGTTGCCGATCGTCGGCGCGGTGCCGAGGCCGGGATCGGCCATGCCGTACTTGTTCACCAGGATGTCGTGGAACTGCTGCGCCTGCGCGACCGTGATGCCGCTCTTCGAGATGTCGGCCGCGTCGTTGCCGGTGAGCTGGAACTGGCTGGAGAACGGGCTGTTGTTGGTCTGGAGGTCGCCGGCGAGGAAGAAGTGGGCCTTGTCCCTGACGATCGGGCCGCTGAACGTGCCGCCGTACTGGTACACGTTGAAGGTGCCGAACGTGGGATCGTCGCGAAATCCGGCGATGCCCTTGCCGCGGTAGTAGCCGAAGGCGGAGCCCTGGTACTGGTTGGTGCCGGAGCGGGTGATCGCGTTCACCAGGCCGCCCGTGAAGCCGCCTTGGCGCACGTCGAATGGCGCCACCTGAATCTCGAACTCCTGGATCGCCTCGACCGAGATCGGCAGCGAGTTCGCCTGTCCGCCGGGCGTACCGCTCGCCGCAAGGCCGAACAGGTCGTTGTTCACGCCGCCGTCGATCTGAATGTTGTTGAAGCGGTTGTTCTGGCCGGCGATGGACACGCCGCTGCCCTGGGGCGTCGCCTGGGGCGAGGTCTGGATCAGGTCGGTGAAGTTGCGGGTCTGGAGCGGGAGGTGCTGGATCTCGTTGCCCGAGACGATCGTCGAGGGGCCGGTGCGGCTCGCGTCGTCGAGGATGGACGGCGCCGCGGTCACCTCGACCGCCCGGAGCTGCACCGCGCTCTTCTTGAGCGTGAAGTCGCTGGTGAGCCGCTGGCCCAGCACCAGCCGCAGGCCGTTCTTCGTCACCGGCTCGTAGCCGATCGCGCGGACCGTCAGGCTGTAGTTGTTGGCCGCATCGGCGTTATCGATGAGGTAGCCGCCGTCCGAGCGACTGGTGGTCGTGTAGAGCGTGCCCGTCGCGGCATTCCGCAGCGTCACGCTCGCGCCCTCGACGGGCGCAGCCCCTTCGGTCGTGATCGTGCCGCCCACCGCCGAACCGGTGACGCCCTGGGCCGCGAGCCGGCCGGCCGACACCGCGCCGACCGCCGTGGCGAGCGCGCACGTGACTATCCCACGAAGCCAACGATGCATGCCGTGCCCCTGCGATTGAGATGGAATGTTGGGGGAGGAACCGACGGCGCCACGCGGGCCACCGCCGCGCGCTAATCAAACGCAAAAAACCGGGTTGGTCAAGCAGTCGTCCGGGCCGTGACCGAAGCTTTGCCCACGGCGTCTCGGCGCCACCGCCACAGGAAGTATGCCGGTACGCCGGAGAGGATGATCGCGAAGGTGATCCCGGTGTCCCGCGGCTGGGTCCAGAAGGCGTTCGCGATCATCCCCACGGAGGCGAGCAGGAACAGCAGCGGTACGATGGGGTAGCCCCAGGCGCGATAGGGCCGCACCAGCTCCGGCCGGCTCCGCCGAAAGACGAACACCGCGGCGACCGCGAGCGCGTAGAACGGCCAGATGCCGAGAATGAACTTGTCGGCGAGCTGCTGGAAATCGTTGAGCAGCACGTACACGACGCCGAGCGCGGTCGCCAGCCAGATGGCGGTCGATGGGCTCTGGAAGCGGGGTGACACCCGGGCGATGCCGCGAAAGAACAGCCCGCGATCGGCCATGGCGAAGAAGATCCGTGGGCCGGTCATCATCGAGCCGTTGAGACTCCCGAAGCAGGAGAGCATCACGACGCCGGCCACGATCGCGCCGCCCCGCCCGCCGAACAGCGGCACCCGCTCCGCCGCCGTGGATGCGACGAGCTTGCTTCCCGCCATTTCGGGAATCGGCAACAGATAGAGAAACGCGACGTTGAGCAGCAGATAGACCAGCACGATGAGACCGGTGCCGAGGATCAGCGCCCGCGGCAGCGTGCGCGCCGGATCGCGCACCTCGCCGCCCATGAACGACAGGTCGGCCCAGCCGTCGTAGGTCCACATGATCGGAATGAGCGCCGTCGCGAGCAGCGAGAGATTCAAGCCGGCCGGCCACGCGGGGGAAAAATTCGCCGTGCTCCCGCCGCCACCGATGAACGCAAACAGCACCAGCGCCGCCAGTGCCGCGTACTTGGCGGCGGTGGTCAGGTTCATCACCACCGCCGCGCGGCGCACACCCACGTAATTGAAGAAACCGACGAGCACGACGCCCAGCGCCGCGATCCACCGCACCTGCATCGGCGTGAGCGGCACGAAGTAGCCGAGGTACTCGGCGAAGATCGTCGCGATGGCGCCGAGCGCCGAGGCACGGATGACGGTCAGCTCCGACCAGCCGAAGAGAAACGCCGGCAGCGGCCCGAACGCCTCGAGGATGTAGGCGAACACCCCGCCCGAGCGCGGCAGCGCCGCGGCCAGCTCGGCGTAGGTCAGCGCACCGAACAGCGCGATCGCGCCGCCGAGCACCCAGGCCAGCAGCACCGGTCCCGGCGCGCCCAGCGTCGCGGCCGCGCCCGCCGGCACCCGGAAGATTCCGCTGCCGATCGTCGAACCCACCAGCACCGCGATCGAGCTCCAGAGTCCGAGATGCCGGGGAAGCCGCTCGCCCCAGGGGTCCGCCTGGTCGGGCGGGTGGGCCATGGAATTTCCTTGGAAAGGGGGGACCGGCGAATTACCTTGCTCGGTCATGGCACACCATGTTGGAGCCGAGAGCGCCATCGAGCAAGCCCGACCGTCCATCCTGCGGGATCTGGTCACTCTCACCAAACCGCGGATCATCTCGCTTCTGCTGGTGACGACCGTCGCGCCGATGTTCATCACCGATCGCGGCCTGCCGTCCCTCTCTCTCGTGCTCTGGGTCGTGCTCGGCGGCTACCTGATGGCCGGCGGCGCCAACACCATCAACATGTGGTTCGACCGGGACATCGACGACCGGATGAGCCGCACTCGCCTCCGGCCGATTCCCGCCGGGCGCATCGCTCCCGCCGCCGGTCTCGCCTTCGGTATCAGTCTCGGCATCTTCGCCTTTGCCGTGTTCTGGACGCAGGTCAATCACCTGGCGGCGTGGCTCGCGCTCAGCGGGCTCCTGTTCTACGTCTTCATTTATACCATGTGGCTCAAGCGGACCACGACGCAGAACATCGTCGTCGGCGGCGCCGCCGGCGCGTTCCCGCCACTGGTCGGCTATGCGGCGATGACGGGCAAGCTCGACCTCGCCGCGGTGTATCTCTTCGCCATCATCTTCTACTGGACGCCGCCGCACTTCTGGGCGCTCGCGCTGATCAAGCAGCACGAATACAAGCGCGCCGGCGTCCCCATGATGCCCGTCGTGCACGGTGAGCAGCGCACCAAGGTGGAGATGCTGATCTACACCCTCGTGCTCCTGCCGCTCACCATTCTCCCGTTCTTCTTCGGCGCGCTCGGCGTGTTCTACGGCGTCGCCGCGGCGCTGCTCGGCGCGCGGCTCCTGTGGTACAGCATCAAGCTGCTCCGGAGTCCCGGCGTGCCGCCGCTCGCGTGGCGGATGTACCGCTACTCGCTGCTCTACCTCGCGCTGCTCTTCGTCGCGATGGGCGTGGACCGCGCGCTGCCGTTCGGCCACCGGCCGACGCCCGCGCCGCTCATCATCCTCGACCAGCCCGGGGAGGCGCTCGCCGCGCCCCACCAGCACCCGCAGCAGTAGCCGCCGTGGCCGCTGCTTCCATGTCTCGCCGGCGCCTTCCGGCGCCCGGCCGCCTCGTGCGGCTCTGGCCGCGGGTGCGCCCGTACCGCGTCCCGCTCACCGTCGCCACGCTCGCGCTGATCTTCAGCAGCATCATCGGGCTCGCCTTTCCGTGGGTGGTGAAGGGGCTGCTCGATGCCGCGTTTCTGCGGCACGACCGTGCGCTGCTCAATCGCATCGCGCTCGCGCTGGTCGGGCTGTTCTCGGTGCAGGCGGTGCTGAACTACGTACAAACCTACCTCCTCGGCGCCACCGGCGAACGCGCCGTCGCGGGCCTCCGGCAGGAGACATTCGATCGGCTGCTCGAGCTGCCGCCCGGCTTCTTCGCCGAGCGGCGCACCGGTGAGCTGACCAGCCGGCTCACCACCGACATCGGCATGCTCCAGTCGGTGCTGAGCCACCAGATCGCGGAGTTCTCCCGCCAGGTGCTCGCACTGGTGGGCAGCATCGCGGTGCTCACCTATCTCCAGCCGCGGCTCATGCTCACCGCCGTCGGCGCGGCGCCGGTCGTCGTGCTCGCCGCGTTCATCGCGGGGCGGCGGCTGCGGCGGATCACGCAGGGCGTGCAGGACCGCGTCGCCGAAGCGACGGCGGTGGCGGAGGAGGCGTTCAGCCAGATCCGCACGGTGCAGAGCTTCGTGCAGGAGCCGGCGGAGCGGCGGCGCTACGGCTCGCGGCTCGCGGCCGGCGTCGCCGCGGCGGTCTCGCGCGCGCGGGTCCGGGGCGTTTTCTTCGGCGTGCTCACCTTTTCGATCTTCGGCGCGATCGTGGTCGTGCTCTGGCAAGGCGGCGAGCAGGTGCTCGACGGGAATCTCACGCCGGGCGCGCTGTTCATGGTGCTGCTCTACTTCGTGAGCATCGCGGCCGCGGTGGGCGCCCTCGCGTCGGTGTTCAGCGGGTATCAGGAGGCGGTGGGCGCGGCCGGCCGCATCTTCGATATCCTCGACACGCCCAATCCGATCGCCGATCCGGTGTCGCCCAAGCCGCTCACGCGGCCGGTGCGCGGCGACGTCCGCCTCGAGCACGTCTCCTTCCGGTATCCCGGCGCCGAAGGATGGACGCTGGCCGACATCGACCTGCATTGCGCGCCGGGCGAGACGGTCGCGCTGGTGGGGCCGTCGGGCGCGGGGAAGACGACCCTGGTCTCGCTCATACCGCGCTTCTGGGACGTGAACGACGGGCGGGTGACGCTCGACGGCGTGGACGTGCGCGAGCTGAAGCTTTCGGAGCTGCGCCACGCCATCGGCGTGGTGCCCCAGGAGCCGGCGCTCTTCAGCGGCACCATCCGGGAGAACATCGCCTACGCCCGTCCCGAGGCGAGCGACGCGGACATCGAAGCGGCGGCGCGCGCGGCGCACGCGCACGAGTTCGTGGAGCGGCTGCCGGTGGGCTACGACACGCTGGTGGGTGAGCGCGGCATCAAGCTGTCGGGCGGCCAGCGCCAGCGGGTGGCGATCGCGCGCGCCATCCTGAAGGATCCGGCGGTGCTGGTGCTCGACGAGGCGACCAGCAACCTGGACACCGAGAGCGAGCGACTGATCGAGGACGCGCTGACCCGGCTCTTGGTGGGCCGGACGACGCTGATCATCGCGCACCGGCTGAGCACGGTGCGCCGGGCCGACCGGCTGCTGGTGATGGACCGCGGGCGGATCGTGGAGGAGGGAAACCACGCGGCGCTGCTGGCGCTGGGCGGGCTCTATGCCCGGCTCTACCAGCGCCAGTTCCGCGACGACGAGGTACCGGAGCGCGGCGTGCTACCGACCCCTATTGGCCGTTAGGCCCCCCGAAGTCGCTCTGTTGGAAGTTGATGCCGAGGTACTGGCCAAGCTCACGCACCGCGTCCGGCGTCAGAATGTCCTGCCAGCCGGGGAGAGTGCTCTCGAAGCGATCGTCCGTTGTGAGCAGCACCCAGTTGCCCACCCCGGTTCGATCGACAAATACGTAATATCTGGCGCGCCCATGCGTATAGCGCCATGCCGTCCATCGCGGCGCTCGTCCCTCCGGGAGCTTGGCCAGGCTGTCGTCCGGCACACCGTACCTTGCATAGATCCGCCCGCGGTCGCTCTTCCAGCCGGGCTGCTGGCCCCGCCCCCGCTCGACGAAGGCGCGATTGGCGTACGTGACGCGCTCGTAGAAGGCCTGCCGGATACCGGGCGTCGCCTGATTGCGCTGCTGCCAGAACTCGGTCAGGAACCGCCGCTTCGCCTCGACGCTGAGCGTGGGGGCCCACGCCTTCAACTCGCCGCTGCGCGCGATCAGGTAGAGCGGCGCCTCGGCATCGTCGAGCTCCTCGGGGGACATGTAGCGGAAGTACCCCTCATCGGTGCTCTTCTCCTGCGCGATCCGCAACGTATCCTTCGCCATCGTCTCCTGAAGGTCGGCCATCACGAATTCGGACGAGCGCTCGAAGTGCTTCGGGCCAGCGTCCACCTTCACTGCCATGGTGTAACGGCCCGGCGGGAGCCCGTCGAGATCGAGCTGGCCGCGGAGTACACCCCCACCCGGCGCAATCTGCACCTTGGCCGATGGGGGCGGGATGACGGGCTTGCCGGCCTGATCCAGCACCGACACGGTCATGGTGCCGTCCAGCGGGGATGCGGTGCTGTTGTAGGCCTCTAGTAGATAGTACGCCCGGGTACGCAGCGGGGTGAGGCGCAGGGTGGCGACGGCAGTGATCAGGGTGGTACCGTCCCGCAGCTCGCCCGCCCGGGGCACTGTGTCGGTCTTGTCGGCCACGCGCATTGCGGGCGACAGCAGCAGGTCGGAAGCGTCCGGCGTGCGGGCGAACCCTTGAAGAGCCATGCCGCGCTCGGCCTGCCTGCCCGATACCGAGTCCTGCACCGTTACGTCGAGCCGGTAGGTACCGGGTGCGACCGCAAAATCCACTATCTCCATTGCTTCCGCCCCGGGCTCCCTGGCCAGGGCCGCGGCGGCATGGCTGGTCCACCCGTTCTGGTACAGCGTGAGACCGGTGGAGTCCGAGACTCGGACCCGGACTTCCCAAGTCGCCTGGTTGCCACCTGTTGTGATCAGCGTGTACGGAATCTGAACGAAGGCGCGCACCCTCGTCTGCTTGGTATCGGCACGATAGAACCGAACCGCCCTGACGTTGAGGCCGGCGGGCTCCTGGGCGCGCGCGGCGGCTGTCAGGAGCAGCGCCGGAATCGCGAGCCGGAACGCGCGGGTGGCGTGGATCGGAAGCAGCATCGAGCAATCCTTGGGAAGCAGGAGCGAAGTCATTCGCACGCGAAAGAAAGACGCTCGGACGCCATCCCGCAAACACAAGCGGGGCGAGCTTGCGCTCGCCCCGCACGGTGCAGCCGATCGACCGCTCGCCTGAGTGTTACCAACCGAGCGCAAAGGTGAAGAAATGCGTCGGCCCGAGGATGCCCATGTACCGGTACGCATAATCCAAACCGATATTGAAGTTGCCGGTGCCATAATTCAGCCCGCCGCCGACCGCGAGACCCTGAAGGTTCTCCTCGTCGGTGAGCGAGGTGAGGCTCACGTCGGAGACCGAGATGTTGTTGGCCGGCTGGTAGCTGTAGCTGCCACGGAGTGCCACGCCGAAGCCTGAGCCGCCGAGGTGGTTCAGCGCCCACTCGCCACCGAAGACGAAGCCGGCCTTGTTGCTGGTGGGCTGGTTGAAGTCGCCGAGGATGGTCAGGCGGTTGGACTCGCCGTGGTACAGATCGTACGCCAGGCCGACGCGGAACGTCGTCGGCAAATTGAACCCCTTGGTCTTCAACTCGCCCGGCTGTGGCACCGTGGGCACCGGCTCCTCACCGGGCAGCGGGGTACGCGGCACGTTCACGTCCAGCGGCACGCCCTTGTACGTCAGGTTGGTGCCGAGGTTGGCCAGGGTGAAGGAGAACTTCACGGGATGACCGCTCAACTGCGCGTGGAAGTTGGTGCCGAAGTCCACGGCGAAGGCCGTGCCCTTGGCGCCACCGAGCTGGTCGGAGACGAACTTGGCGGTGAGGCCGGCGGCGAACCGATCGGAGAAGTTCTGGGCGAAGGAGATGCCGCCGAACGTCTCATTGACCGAGTACACCGAGCCGGTGCCGTCGGGCTGATCCACGGTGTAGACCGGCTGGTCGCTGAAGCCGAAGGTCCCGAGCTGGATGCCGAACGCTCGGGAGCCCCCGCCGAACGGGATGGCGAAGCCGCCCCAGTTGTAGCGAGTGTCGGCAACGTAGGTGTAGGTGCTGAGCTGCACGCCGGGCCGGCTCATGAGCGCGATGCCGGCCGGGTTGTAGTACAGCGCGGACGGATCGTTCGCGATGGCGGCGAACGATCCGCCGAGCGCGGCGCCACGCGCGTTGGCGCCGAGCAAGAGGAACTCGGCCGACGTGGTGCCGTAACCGGTGTTGTCCTGGTTGCCGGTTGGAGTCGTGGCCTGCGCCGCGAGAGCTGCCGGCAGAGTCGCGCTACCCAGCAGAGCCGCCACCAGGGCCCAGCGTCGAGCGGAAAAGTCATGCATAGTGTCCCGATCTCCTGGATGCGGGTGGGGAGCCGTCACCGTCCGAGCTCCGGGGGCGCCGGCCCCCACCCTGTGGGCTGCTACTGCTAGGCGTTACTGCGCGAAGTTGACGACGGTCATCCGGCCCACCTTGCGGGCGCTGCCGGCCTCGATGTGGTAGAAGTACACCCCGCTGGCCACGACCTGGTTGTTGCGATTGCGCACGTTCCAGTTCTCCGAGCCGCCGAACGTACCGCTGTTGTGCTCGATCAGGTTCACGAGCACGCCGCTCGACGAGTAGATCCGGATGATGGCCTGCGCGGGGAGATTCACGAACTTGATCACCTTCGCGTCCGTTGTGGCCTCGAACTCGTTGGTGACGTAGTACGGATCCGGCACCGTGTGCACCTTGCTCAGGTTGCTGTCCGCCGCCGCCAGGACTTCCGCGGCCTTCGCGACGTTGAACTTGACCTGGAGCCCGGGCACCGCGGGGGTCGCCGTGAACGGCGCGAAGACGTAGCCCTCGGGGTTCGTCGTGTTCGCCGTCGCAGCGGAGGCCGTGACCGTCCCCATGTAGCTGCGGAGCGTCCACTTCGTCCCGGCCGCCGGCGGCTGGCCGCCGGTGAGCTGGAAGATGAACCGCTGACCGTTGATGTACATGCCGAAGCCCTGGCCGGTAGCGGTCATCGTGCTGGCGTCAACACCGCCGGCTCCGTTGGCCGTACCCCACTGGCTCGAAACCGGGCCAATGGTGGGCTGCGCCGTGAGCTGGAGAACCGGCGCGGCGTCGACGTCACTCGCGTCGCAGAAGCCCAGGTAATCCTGGTAGTCATGCGGTCCGTTGGTGAAGTCGAAGTCGTGGTAGTCCACGAGCCCATTGCCGTCGGCGTCGCCGAAGAAGCCGTAGCTCGCCTCCGGCGTCGGGTTGAACGGCACGTTCACGTGGTCGGTGACGTCGCGGACCTTGGCGATCGTGCCACCCGCACCCCAGGTCACTTCGATGTCCGCCTGGCGGGCGAAGTTGATGATCCAGTACGGCGTCACCTGGATGCAGACGCTGAGACCGCTGCCGCCGGCCGCCTGGGTGCCGGCGGTCGTCGGGTCGGCATCGATGTGCGGGACCGCCGCGAAGATCGTGTCGACGCCTGCGAGGTGACCGACCCGGATGCCGTACGCCGGATCGTCCACCGTCTCGTTGGCACCGTCGAACCACCGGGAGCCGCCAGGGCTGGTGTTGGGCTGCGTGCTGTTGCGGCGGCCATAGAAGTTCTCACCCGCCGAGCTGCGGCCGGTGAAGCTGAAGGTGGCGCCGACCGACGCATTGAACTGGCTGAACCCGGCCGGGACGCCGAAGCGCGCGAGCGCCGCCGGGTCGGCCGCGACCGCCACCGAGCCCAGCCCGGCGGTAGTCTCGGTTTCGCCGAAGGCGACGTCGAGGATCGGCTGCACCACGATGGTGCTCGACTGCGTCGCCACGCCGTCCTTGTTGAACGTCACGAAGTACTTGACGCAGTTGCCCTGGACGTTCGACGTGCCGTTGCAGTCGGCCGGCGTGCCGTTGTCCATGAACGCTTCGAGCGAATCGATCGTGGCCGTCAGGCTGACCGCCGGCAGGAGCGCCGGCACCAGCGGCTGGAAGATCGCCGAGAGGGCGCTGGTCGGAGGCGGCGGCCCGCTGAAGCGGCCGGTGCTCGGGTCAATGGTGAACTTCGCCTTGGGATCCAGCTGCTGTCCGTCGTCGCCGAAGATGCCGCTGGTGAGCACCGGCAGCGCGACGTTGGTGGCTTGCGCGACCGGCGTGACGCTCTTGGTGATGCGCGCCGACTCGAGGCTCGAGGGACCGGACTGGAACGAGTTGAGGTCAAACGCCGTCACCGAATAGAAGTAGCGGAAGTTGTTCCGTACCCCGTGGTCGATGAAGGCGAACGGGACCCCGGTGTCGGCGAGCTTGGGGAAGCCGCTCGCGCCGCCGCCGAGGGCGGTGTCCGACTTGATGAGAATCGCCGTGCCGGTGGCCAGTGCGGCCCGTCCGCCGAGCTGCACCTGCACGATGTCGCCAACCAGCGGGACCTCGACGAAGGTGTTGCGCTGGGTGCCGGCGGGCGTAGTGGAGTTGATGTCGAACGCGACCGCGCACGTCGTGGTGATGTCGAGCTCGGGCGCGCAGCCGGCATCAGGGTTCACCTGGCCAGCGAAGTCCTTGATGGTGGTGCCGGCGTAGTCGAACTGCTGAACCAGCGCCAGGCTCTGCGGGTTGTCCACCCGGCCGCGGAAGATGCGATAGCCCTCGACGTCGAACTGCCGGTAGTTGGGGTCGTAGAGCAGGTTGGCCTCGGTCACCGGCAGCCCGGTAACGGGGTCGGTCCGGGTGACCGTCGGCTGGCTGGCGATCTGGAAGAACGGATCGCCCGCCGTCTCGCTTGCCGACGGCCGCCACACGATCGTGACCTGGCCGTCGCCGGGGATGAGGAAGAAGTCCGGCGCATCCGGCGCGAACGGGAGGAGGAACTTGTTGTCGAACACCTGCTGCGCGACGAGCGCCTTGCCCAGCAACGAACGGGGGACGACGTTGAACTCGGACTGCTGCACCTTGCCGTCACCGTTGCTGTCGCCGTAGGAGACGAAGCCGGTCACCCGGTCAACCAGGTTCACGTTGCCGGCCGTCAGGCCGGCGGCGCTGACCAGCTTCCGGGGATCGCCGGGCGTGACGCCGGGGGAGGCGACCGGAGGCGTGAGGCCCGGCGTCGCCACCGGCGCTGCGAAGATGTATGCCACAACGATGGAGCCGAAGCCGCCCGGCGGCAGCGTCAGCGGCGTCGAGCTCTGGAAGAACCGCATGTCCACCGGCTTCGTGTTGTTGATGAAGCAGATGTGGTCGGTTGTCGCGTTGAAGCCCGGGCTGCAGGGCTGGTCGCCCACGGCGGTGTTCTGGGTACCCGACAGGTAGCGGAAGAGCTGGGTCGAGTTGCCCGGATCGTTGACGGCGCCGGAGAACGGCGTGCCGTTCACCGTGTTGCTGTAGAGCTGAATGGCTCCCGGTCCCGTCGGGCCCTTCAGGTACTTCACGCCGACGAACCCGACACCGGAGAAGAACGGCGGCCCGTAGATGCTGGCATCGTTGAACAGAAATCCCTGCGTCGCCGCGGTGCCGAAGTCGGACTCGTAGGCGTAACCGAGCGCGAACGGCAGGTTGACCGACGCGTAGTTGTTGCCCGCGTCGCCCACGTCCATGTCGGCGCTGAACGAGGCGAACAGACTGTTGATCGCATAGCCGCCGGCCGGCAACGTGATGTTGAACGCGGCGTTGTTGAGCGTCTGGAACTTCTGCGCCTGGGCCATCAGGATCGGCAGCATTTCCGGACGGACGTTGTTGGCGACGTAATCAGCCTGGTTGGTCGTGGTGATGTTGTAGAAGGTGTAGACGAAGTAGATGATGTCCTGGTTGCCGGACGGGAAGTTCCACCCCAGTCCGCGCTGCTCGACGACGATGCCGAGCGGATGCGGCCGACCGTTCACGCTGGTGGGATCGCCGTCCCAGGAGAGCCACCACACGTCCCCTTGCGAGGCGGAGCTACGGCCCCGCAGCACCGGATTGAAGAGGTTGAGCGAGTCTACGAGCTCGGTGGGGACTTTCGCGGCCTTGGTCTGGTCGGTCGCGCCGGCCTCCACCGCGGCCTTGTCGTCCGGCTGCACCATGTTGTAGATCGGCGCCACCTCGCGGCCGCTGTCGAAGAAGCCGGTCGCGTCGAAGAAGAAGGCACCGGTGGTGTCAGCACCCCAAGGATTGGTGGCCTTGGTGCCGCCAATGATACCGGCGAGCTGCAGACCGGTGTTGAAGATGTACTGGTTGGGCGTGCCTTTGGGCCAGAACCCGCCGCCGACGGTCGTGGAGTTGGTCGAGTCCACACAGATGTTGCCGACCGACGACAGGCCGCAGTACACCCGGTTGATGGTCAAAGCGCCGAGGCTGCGGGCAAACAGCCGGAAGCCCCGCTTGGCGGGTGCGGTCGGCAGCGGCTTGGCCTGTGCCGCCTGCGGCGTCAGCGTCAGTGCCGTTGCCGCCAGCATCAGCAGGCTGGCCGCCGCGACGCCCTTCCTACGAAGCAGTGGATGCATTGCGTCCTCTCTCAAATGTGAAGCGCGGATCCGGCGTTCGCCCACTCACCCCGCCGCGAAGCGAGGCGAGCAGGCGAGCGCGCGGAGTTACATCAAAAGTTGAGCTCGATGCCAAGCCGGAGACTGCGTCCCGCGCCGAGGAAGGCGGAGCGAGCGCCGCGACCGGTGTAGGCGTTGTACGCCGCGCCGGCCACTGCGTGCTGCTCCTGGATCGTGAAGACTCCGTCGCCGTTGCCGAACCGCTCTTCAGCCCGGACGAGGGCCATGCAGTCCGCCGCGCCCTCGGTGGAGTTGTACCCGGAGCAGCCCTGATGCCCCTGTCCGCCGAACGTCAGATCGATGGTGCTGTCCGCGGCCAGGATGCCGCTGTGATCGGCGTCGGCCTGCCAGATCTGGATGTCGCCGGCCTCGATCTGGTCGCGATCCGCGGCGTTGCTGATATCCCGGGTCGCGGTGAACACGGCGACGGTGTTGTTCAGGTTGAGCACGTTCCGCGCATCGATGTACGCCGTCAGATCGGCCCGGCCCAGGCGGAAGCCCTTCGTCAGCCGTGCGTCGAGCTGCTTGAACGCGGGCAGCCGCTGGGTGTTCAGACCGCCGAGGAACGGCTGGTCGTTGCAGCTGTTCTGGTTCGACAGCACGGCCTGGGTGCTGGTATTGAGCTGGCACTGAGTGTAGGCGGTGCCGCTCTCGTACAGGAACGTGGTGTACAGGCCCACGCCGCGCAGCAGCGAGCCGAGCGCGGTCCCTTGCTTCCAGTCGCTCGGGATGGTGAGCTGGAACGCGCCGGCGAGAGTGTGCGGACGGCTGTTCACCGTCGGCAGGATGCCCTGCGGCGGCGGCTGCCGTTCGTTGATCGAGTTGACGACGCGAGATCCGAACGCGTTGAATGTGAACGGGTCGGAACCGGTGTTCTTGGCGGCCTGGTAGGTGTAGCTGAGCGTGCCGTTGAAGAAGTTGCCGAAGCGCCGATCGAGGCGCACGTCGACGCCTCGGGTATTGCCGAAGTCGGCGTTGGTCAGCAGACGCACGTCCTGGTTGGTGCCGGTCGCCGGATTGATCAGCGTAAAGAGGCGGACGGTCTGGTTGGCCAGGTTGTCCTTGTTGTAGGCCGAAACGTCGAGCACCATGTCGTCGCTGAAGGCGTGGCGGACGCCGAATTCGAATACGATCGTCTTGCTGAAATCCAGGTCGGTCGCGTAAGCCTGGTTGTTGTTGGAGATCGCCACGTCGGTATTGATGCCCTGGTAGAGCAGGCTGAGGTCAGGCGCCTCCACCTGGTGCGCATACGAGAGGCGGAAGTTGGTCCGCTCCGTCACCGGGAACGACACCTGGATATGCGGGCTGAGGTAGTTGTGTGACTGGTCCGGGACCAGCTGCGCGGCCGGGTTGTTCACGTCGAACCCGGGCCGGGTGAAGATGGCCGGGAACAGATCGGGCGACCGGAGCGCGTTGCTCTTGAACCAGTCGTACCGCAGGCCACCGACGACGACCACGTCACCCAGATCGAGACGATCCTCGATGAAACCGTTCCAGCGATTGGGCTTCTCCAGCCACGCGTCGGAGAATGCCAGGCTGGTGCCGAGGACGCTGGTGTAGTCGCGGGTGTTGTAGTGGGTGTACTCACCGCCCAGCTTGAGCCGGTTGTAGCGGTCGAACTGCCAGTCGAGGTTGGCCTTGCCGATGTAGCGCTTCTCGCGCGACAGCTGCAGGCGCCCGTTGGGCGAGCCGCCCTCGACGAAGCCCTGGATGCCGTAGGCGTTGTCGCGGTAGGAATCGATCGCCTGGTACTGGTCGAGGCTCTCCAGGTTATACGGCGACCGACGGCTCCCCAGGCGGTTGCGGCGATAATCGTTGATGAGCGAGTCGTCCACCGGGAAATTGTCAAGCGAATACACGAACGGATAACCCTTGAGCCACAAGCCCAGCGTGCCGCTCTGCGGATCCCCAACCAGCGGCGACGAGATGAACCGGTCATCCTGATACGAGAGATAGGTGTCCAGCGCGAGCGCGCGCTCCGCGGACTTGGAAAGATTCTGGATCCAGTTGAATGTCAGGTACTGCGACAGCGCCTGCCGGCCGAACAGCTGGCTCTGCGGATCGTTGATGTTGTCGTAGTTGAAGAGCTGCTGCAGGCCCTGGCTGCGGATCCCGGTCAACGACAGCCGGGAGCCGGTGCCGTAGCTGTAGTCCAACCGGCCGGTGAACGAGTAGGCGGACGAGCCGCTCTGCGGCACGCGGACGCCCTGGCAGCTCTGGCCGTAGTTGCTGGCAATTCCGGCGTTGGGGCTGCTGGCGAACTGCGAGCAGTCGCCGGTGTACACCGCGTAGTTGTAGACCGGCGCCTGGACCGTGCCCGAGCCACCGGCCGGGTCGGGCGCGGTGACGACGGTGTCCACCCCGGCCTGCACGAAGATCGGGTCCTCGATCCGGTCCTTGCCGGAAATCTGGGACTTCTGACCCTGCAACGACGCGGCGCCGAAGAAGGTGAGCCCCCGGAACAGCGGGCCGCCGAGACTTGCGCCGACGCGGTTGTACCCGACGCTCGACTTCTTCCCGAACGGCTCGTCCGACTCGAAGTTGAGCCGGGTCTCGTACTTGGTGGCGCTGCCGGTACGGGTGGTCATGTTGATGATGCCGGACTGCGCGTTGCCGAACTCAGCCGACGACGCGCCCGTGGTCACGGACGCCTCTTCGAAGGCGTTGATCGCCACCTGGGCGGAGCCGCCGCCCGCCGCACCGGGGGAGCCCGGTGTTGCAGCCGTGCGGACCAGCTGGCCGCCGCCGCGATTGCCCGGCTGGACCGGCACGCCGTCGATGTACGTCGCCGCTTCGTCGGGGCGACCGCCGCGGATCGAGAGGTTTCCGCCGTTGTCGGAGGTCACACCGGGCTGCAGCCGCAGCACCGATTCGATCCGGTCGACCGGCAGGTTTTCGATGAAGCGGCCGTCGATGCGCTGCTTCGAGGTGACCTCGTCGCGCGGCACCAGCACGTTCTCGGCCTGCGCCGTCACCGGCGCCAGCTCGACCGGACTGGCTTCGAGCTGGATGTCCTGGGTGATGGTCTGGCCGCCAAGTACCTTCAGCCCAGCCACCCGGGTACCGCGGTAGCCGACCAGCCGTGCCCCCAGCGTGATGGTGCCCGCCGGAATGTTGTTGATGAAGTAGTAGCCCTGCGCGTTCGTCAGGGCGGCGAACGCCGTGCCCTCGACCGTCACCTGGGCACTCTGAAGGGGCGCGCCGTTATTGTCGCGCACCCGGCCCTCGATCTTACCAGCCGCCTGGGCCGCGAGCGATGTCGCTCCCAACCCCAGCGCGACTGCCGCGAGTGCGACGTACCGCCGCACGCGCGCGAAGGCGCTGACACAGCTTTGCTTCATGAGAACGTCCTCCAAAGGCGTGGACCTGCCAAGGCTGCCAACTGGAGCGCGGAGAAGCGTGCGCTTCCCCTTTGAGGGCAGTCGCCCTCGAGCCGCATGCGCGGCCGTACTGCGGATAGGACTACTGGCGGAAAACGTCGCGCGTCAGGCGATGATCGCGCTGATGAAACCGGTGCGGCCTACGCAGACTGGCGCCTGACGCACAGCGGCCGCGCCGACCGCGGCCCGGTCGGCGAAGCCAATATGTCGCGCGCCGAAAAGCGTGTCAAGCAAAATGCACCGAGCAACCCCGCGTCCGCTTCCTTCTGTAACCCTCTGAAACGACTGCGGTTGCGCGTTGGAACATTGTGCGACCATTCGCGAGCGACGACGTGCGATGATCCCGCGACCACGTGCGACGATGTGCGTCTGCGACGGTGCGACCGCCTCGTGTGATGCCGCGGGATGATGCGCGCTGCGATCGAATGACGATTGAATTTGGAATAGCGGCGGAGAATCTCGCCGCGATAGACTAACGATGGATTGGGTTTTTGGAAAGGGGTGCGGTGATCAGCGAGGTCTGCGGCCGGAGCGGCGTGACCTCCGGACCCCGCGCTCCCCAGTACATGTTCACTTCGCTGCGCACGCCGAATTCGCCGGGGAGATACACGCCGGGCTCGATCGAAAATCCCACGCCCGGCGTGAGCACGCGATCGTCGTGCGTCTCGTAGTCGTCGAGGTGCGGACCCGAGCCGTGCAGCTCGCGATCGATCGAATGCCCGGTGCGATGGACGAAGTTGGCCCCGAAGCCGGCCGCCTCGATCACGCCGCGCGCCGCGCGGTCGCCCTCGTAGCCCGCGACCGGCCGCCCCGCCGCCGCCGCGTCGCGAATCGCCGCCGCCGCCGCATCGCGGGCATCGCGCACCACCCGCCAGACCCGCTCGACCTTTTCCGGCGGATGCGCGCCGCTGAAGCCCATCCAAGTCTGATCGGCGAAGACGGTGTCGAGCCGGCGTCCGGCCCAGAGATCGAGCAGCACCACCTGGTCCGGCGCGAGTGTCGCGTCCTGCCCCGCGCGCGGCTCGTAATGTCCGTTGGCCGCGTTGGGCCCGAAGGCGACGATCGGCGGACCCTGCAGCGCCAGCCCCCGTGCCTCCAGCGCGCGCACCACCCGCTGCTGCAGAGCCGTCTCGGTGAGTCCGGTGCCGGCCTCGGTCACCGCCCGCGCCAGCTCCGCCTGCGCCACCTCCGCCAGTACCTCCGCCGCGGCGCGATGATCGCTCGCCTCGGCCTCGGTCCACCTCGCGGCGAACGCACTCACCAGCGGACCGGACGGCACCACCCGCCCGCCCAGACGGCTGATGAGCTGCACCACGCCCCACGGGACGCGGTCGAGATACGGCACCGCGTCGTCCGGCGAGATCTCCATCGCGAGCGTCCGCCCGCGCACCAGCTCGTCCAGCGCGGCGTGCAGCTCCTGCCAGCGGGAGTACTGAACGATGCGCCCGGGAAAATCCTTGACCGAGCCCAGTTCGATGCGGTGGGCGACGGCGATCGGCTCGCCGGTGCGCGGCAGCAGCACGAAGAGACGGCGCGTCGCGAGCCCGTGGATGTCGAGCATGCGCGCCGCGACCGGGTTGACCCCGTGAAAATCGAAGAGGAGCCAGCCGTCGGCACCGGCGAGATCGAGGACGGGCGCCAGCTCAGCGGGCGATGGCAGGTTCATTCGTATCCCTCCGCCAGCGCGCCGTGCCACACGCACGCCGCAGCGCCGTGGGCCCGGCAGACATCGTGGACCATCGCGCCCTCGAACCCCATCAGCATTCGCAGCAGCTCGGCGAAGGCCGCGCCGTAGAAGGCGCAGCCGTCGCCGTCGGGCAGTGCCGCGATCGAGATCGACGCACCCATCCGCGCCTCGGGCGCGGTGGCGAAGCCCAGCTCCGCGGCGAAGATGTCGCGCGCGACCCGCGACGCCGCGCGCCGGCCGACCCGGCGCCCCAGCCCATCGGGCGTGAGCCGCCGCAGCGCCGGCGCTGAGCCGCCACGGGAGCGCACCGCGTGGCGGGCGGCGCGACGGCCCGCGTCGGCGAACACCAGCGGCGCGTCGGCGCGGCGACCGACGAGACGGAACACCTGCACCGCTTCCTCGCGCGCGATGGTGCCGCCCCGGAGCGCCGCCTGACGGTAACGCTCGATCTGCGCCGCCACCGTGCTGCTGAGTCCGAGCCGCTTGGACACGATTTCCGGCGACAGCTCCTCCAGACCGTCTTCCACCGGCGTGTCCAGGTTGCGGATCGCCTCGAGGAGACTGAGCAGGATGAGCGCGGGCGTATCGGTGTTGGGCATGGCGGGTATTGGCCGCGAAGGATAGCGCGACCGTGCGGACCCAGCAACATTCCGGGATGCCCGAGTCGACCGTGGCGACCAGCTTCGAAGAGACGGCGCTGCCGCACCTCGACACGCTCTACCGTGTGGCGCTGCGGCTCACTCGCGATCCCAGTCGCGCCGAGGACCTGGTGCAGGACGCCGTGCTGCGGGCCTTCCGCGCATGGGATCGCTTCGAGCCCGGTACCAACGCGCGGGCGTGGCTGGTCACCATCCTGCGCAACATCTTCATCAACGACTATCGCAAGAGCCGCCGCGAGCCCGTCCCGGTGAACCTCGATCTGATCGAGCCGCGGCTCTTCTTCCACGATCTCGCCGAGCGCGACCCGGAGGGCGAGTTCTTCAGCGAGCTGGTGGACGAGCGCATCCTCGGGGCCGTGGACGCACTCCCCACCGAGTTCCGGGAAGCCGTGGTGCTGAGCGACATGGAAGGGATGAGCTACGCCGACATCGCGCAGGCGCTCGGCGTACCGATCGGCACGGTGAAGTCGCGGCTGTTCCGCGGGCGGCGCCTGCTGCAGCACGCGCTGTACGACTACGCCGTCAAGGCGGGATACCTGAAGCGGCCGGAGGACGGCGCATGAGCGACGAGACCCGAATCAACTGCACGGAAGCGGCGGAGCTCCTCGCGGACTACTTGAAGACCGAGCTCACCCCGGACAACGCGGAGCGGGTGCAGCGCCACCTCGCCCGCTGCCGCCACTGCTTCCAGACCGCGGAGCTGGAGCGCCGGTTTCTCGAGCGCCTGGAGCAACGCACCACCACGCTGCGCTGCCCTGACGCCGCCCGAGCCCGCATCCTGGCGGCACTCGCGGCGGCGCGGGGCGGCGCCTGATCCCGGCGGTCGGCGGCACCGTCGCGCCCGCGGTCGGTCCGGCGCTCGCGGCCTCGGGCGCGGTGGCACTCGCGGCGTGGGCGGCGCGGGCGCTCGGCGCGAGTGGTGCCGTCGCCGCGACGGCGGTGGGCGCGGCGGTCGTGATCGGCGCCGGATGGGCGGGCGGCCTGGTGCTGCTCGCCTTCTTCGTTTCCAGCAGCGCCGTCTCGCTCGCCGCCCGTCCCGACCGGCTGCTCGATGCCAAGGGCGGCCGGCGCGACGCCGGCCAGGTGCTCGCCAACGGCGGCGCCGCAGCGCTCGGCGCGCTGCTGGTGCGGCCCGCCGCGCTCTGGATCGTCACCGCATCGCTCGCGGCGGCCGCCGCCGACACCTGGGCCACGTCGACCGGCTCGCGCAGCCGCACACCGCCCAGGCACCTGCGATCCGGTGCCCCGGTGCCCGCCGGCACCAGCGGCGCCATCAGCGCGCTCGGCACGGCGGGCGGAATCGGCGGGGCGGCCGTCACGGCGCTGGTCGGGGCACTGGTGGCAGCTTCGGGGGCGCTGGGCGTGGCCGCGGGTATCATTGGAATATGCGGGATGCTGATCGACTCCATGTTGGGCGCGCTGGCGCAGGGCCGGTTCCACTGTCCGGCGTGCGATGCGCCGAGCGAATGGCCGGTGCACCGCTGCGGCGGGCCGACCACGTTGCTGGGAGGATGGCGCTGGCTCACCAACGACGGCGTGAACGGGATGGCGACGGCGCTCGCGGCGCTCGCGGGTGCCATCGCGTGGGCGGTCTGGTCGCCATGCTGCTGATCGCGCTCGCGTGCGGTCGCGAGCCGACCGCACCGGTGTCGGGCGGAACGCCGGCGCCGCCCACCATCGGCACCACCGGCGGGAGCGGCGGTGCGAGCGCGTTGGTCGGCAGCTGGCAGCGGACGTCGATCCTCCAGCTCGCCGACGACGTCCAGCGCACCACCACGACCTGGCGCTTCGACGCCGGCGGCGCCTGCGGGGAAACGGTGGAAACGCTGGACCTCGTCGAGGACATCCCGCGCACCGAGACCCACGCCTGCAGCTATCGGGTGGACGCCACCGAGGTCGTCATCACCTTTGCGGGCGCCACGGCGGACGTGCGGTTCACGATCCAATTCGACGGCTTCTCCCCTCAGCGACTGGTGCTCGATGGGCTTCTGTTCGATCGCATCGCCTGAGGTGGACGTGCTGATCGCGGGCGCCGGGCCCGCGGGAAGCGCCGCCGCCGCGCTGCTCGCCCGGAGCGGCTGGCGCGTGCTCGCGGTGGACCGCGCCGCCTTTCCGCGGGAGAAGGCGTGCAGCGAGTACATGAGCCCCGAAGCGGTGCGCGTGCTCGATCGCCTCGGCGTCGTGCCGGCGCTCGAGCGCGCCGGCGCGGTGGCGCTCGCGGGAACGACGGTGACCGCCGCGCGCGGCAGCCGGCTCGACGGCCGCTTCGCCGAGGCGCACCCCGCGCCCGGTCGTCCCACCGGTCTCTCGGTGCCGCGGCGCGTGCTCGACGCGACGCTGGTGGACGCGGCTCGCGCGGCGGGTGCGCGGGTGCTCGAGCGCGTCACCGTGGAGGAGCTGCTCTACGACGCCGGCGCGGTGAGCGGCGCCGTCGTCCGCGACGCCTGCGGTGACCGGCACTCGATCCGCGCCCGCCTGACGATCGGCGCCGACGGACTCCGCTCGGTCGTCGCCCGCCGGCTCGGGCCGCGGCGCCATGGCCGGCCGCGCCGCGTGGCGTTCGTCGCGCACGTGGCCGGCGTGCCGGGACTCTCCGACCTCGCCGAGATGCACGTCGGCGCCGAGGGGTACGTCGGCCTCAACCCGCTCGGCGACGACGTCGCCAACGTCGCGCTGGTGGTGCGGGCGGACGCGGCGCGGGCGGCGCGCGGCCGCGCGGATGCGTTCTTCCACGAATGGCTGGCCCGCTTTCCCGGCGTGCGCGGCCGGGTGGATCCCGGCCGCACGGTGCGCGGGGTGCTCGCCACCGGGCCGTTCGCGGCGCGGAGCGGGCGGATCATCGCCGACGGCGCGCTTCTGGTGGGCGACGCCGCCGATTTCTTCGACCCGTTCACCGGCGAGGGGATCTGCAGCGCGCTGATCGGCGCCGAGCTGATTGCGATGCACGCGGCGCCCGCGCTGGGGCGGCCGGGCATCGTGCCGCGGCGCGCGCTTGCCGGCTATCGCGCGGCGCGGCGGCGGCGCTTCGCCGGCAAGTGGGCAGTGGAGCGGCTGCTCGGCTACGCGATGGCGTGGCCGGCGCTGTTCGACCGCGCGGTGGCCCGGCTCGGCGCGCGGCCGGCCATGGCGCACACGCTGATCGGCGTGACCGGCGACTTCGTCCCCGCGCGCGCGGTGCTCAATCCGCTCTTCCTCGCGCGGATGGTGCTGTGAGCGCGGCCGAGGTCGATTCCGCGGAGTTCCGCCAGCTGATGGGCCGCTTCGCGACCGGCGTCGTCGTGCTCACCGCGAACCGGGCCGACGGGCAGCCGGTGGGGATGACCGCCAACAGCCTCGCGTCGGTGTCGCTGGAGCCGCCGCTGGTGCTGCTCTGCATCGACCACGCGGCGACGATCTACGCCACCATCACCACGACCGACCGCTTCGTCGTGAACGTCCTCTCCGCGCACCAGGAGGCGATCAGCCGCCGGTTCGCCGGACAGGTGGACGATCGCTTCGACGGAATCGGCTACCGGCTGAGCGAAGCCGGCCTGGTGCTGCTGGACGATGCGCTCGCCCACATCGAGTGCGAGCGCTGGGCGCGGCACGAGGCGGGCGACCACACCATCATCGTCGGCCGCGTCGTCGCGGGCGGCGCGCGCGAAGGCCGCCCGCTCCTCTACTATCGCGGCGGTTACGCCGCGCTCGGCTGAGCCGCACCACATGACGACGCTCGCGCTCTCCGCCGTCGGCCACGAGCTGCTGGACGATCCCGCCGCCGACCCCGCCGCGGTGGCCGAGTCGCTCCGGCACATCGCGCGGGCCAACCGATGGCTCGGCGGCGCCGGCGCGATGCGCTTCGGGCTGCAGCGACTGCTGCGCGACGTGCCCCGGGGCGCGCGCCTGACGTTGCTCGACCTCGGCACCGGCGCCGGCGATCTGCCGCGCGCGGCGGTCGAATGGGCGGCGCACCGCGGCATCGAGCTGGTGCCGATCGGCCTCGAGCGGAGTCCGGTCGCGGCGGAGCTGGCAGCGAGCGGCGGCGTGCCCACGGTGGTCGGCTGCGTCTCCGCCCTGCCCTTCGCGCCCAAGAGCGTGGACCTCGTGCTTGCGAGCCAGCTCGCGCACCACCTCGCGGCGGAGTCGCTGATCCGGCTCGCCGCCGACTGTACCCGGCTCGCGCGGGTCGGCGTCGTGGTGGCCGATCTGCGGCGCTCGCGGCTGGCGGCACTTGGCTTTCCCGTCGCCGGCCGGCTGCTTCGCTTCGACCGCAACACGCTGCGCGACGGCGTCACCTCCATCCGGCGCGGCTTCCGCGCGCCGGAGCTGCGGGCGCTGCTCGCCGCCGCCGGTGTGCACGCCGAGGTGCATGCCCGACCCGGCTGGCGGCTGGTGGCGACGTGGGGCACCGCGTGATGCGCACGGTGGATCGCCTCATGGTGGATGCGGCGCCCGAGCGCGTGTTCGCGGCCGCGGCCGATGTGGAGCGCTGGCCCGAGATCCTGCCGCATTACCGGTGGGTCCGCTTTCTCGAGCGTCGCGGCGACGGCGGCGTGGTGGAGATGGCGGCGTGGCGACCGTTCCGGCTGCTGCGGTATCCGACGTGGTGGGTGAGCGAGATGTGGATCGAGCCGGAGCGGCTGGCGATACGCTATCGCCACGTCCGCGGCATCACCGCGGGGATGGACGTCGAATGGCGGGTGGTGCCCGCCGCCGGCGGGAGCGACGTCTCCATCGTGCATGAATGGGGCGGCCCGGGTTGGCCGCTGGTCCGCCGGCCGGCCGCGGAGTGGGTGATCGGTCCGGTGTTCGTCCATGGGATCGCGAGCCGCACGCTGGCGGGCATCGCCGCGTTCGTCGAGCGGGCTTCCGCTAGGAAGGCGTCATGAGGGCAACACGTCGCGTCGTCATCACCGGCATCGGCGCGATCACGCCGATCGGCACCGGTGTCGAGCAGCTCTGGCAGGGACTCCGCCGCCGCCGCTCGGCGGTGCGTGAGATCACCCGCTTCGACTCGTCCCCGTTCAAGTGTCACATCGCCGCCGAGGTGGACGACTTCCGGCCGGCCGACCACCTGGAGGAGCGGCGCGCGCGGCGGCTCGACCGCTACTCGCAGCTCACCATCGCGGCGACGCGGCTCGCGCTGGCCGACGCGCACCTCGATCTCGCGCGGGAGGACCCCGACCGGGTCGGCGCGATGATGGGCACGGCCCTCGGCGGCGTGGCGCGGGGCGAAGGCGAGTACAAGCACTTCCTCGAGGGCGGCCTGCGCGCGGTGGACCCCTCGCTCGCGCTCTCGGTGTTCGCCGGCGCGGCGAGCTGCAACATCGCGATCGAATTCGGCATCACCGGCCCCAACTCGACCAACGGGATGAGCTGCGCCTCGGGCACCATCGCGATCGGCGACGGGCTCCGCTCCATCCAGCGGGGCGACGCCGACGTCATGCTGGCGGGCGGCGCGGAGGCGCCGCTCGCGCCGCTCTGCTTCGGGGCCTTCGCCATCATCCGCGCCATGAGCACGCGGAACGACGATCCGTCGCGCGCCAGCCGGCCGTTCGACCGGGAGCGCGACGGCTTCGTCATGGCGGAGGGCGCGGCGATCCTGGTGCTGGAGGAGCGGGAGCGGGCCGTCTCGCGCGGCGCGCCGATCTACGCCGAGGTGTGCGGCTACGGCCTGACCAACGACGCGCACCACATGACGGCGCCGCGACCGGATGGGCGTCAGGCAGCCCGCGCCATGCGACTGGCGCTGGGCGACGCCCACCTCGAGCCGCACGAGATCGGCTACGTCAACGCGCACGGCTCGTCCACGCCGCTCAACGATCCGACCGAAACCGGCTCGATCAAGCAGGTGTTCGGCGACCACGCGTGGCGCGTCGCGCTGAGCGGCACCAAGGGGTACTACGGCCACGCGCTCGGCGCGAGCGGCGCGTTCGAGGCGGCGATCTGCGCACTCGCGAGCCGGCGCGCGTGGCTCCCGCCGACGGTGAATCTCGACCAGCCCGATCCCGGCTGCGATCTCGCCTACCTCACCGGCGACGGCCGCGACGCCGAGCCCGAGTACCTGCTCAGCAACTCGTTCGGCTTCGGGGGCATCAACGCGACGCTGGTGTTCCGGCGGGCCGACGGGCGCTAGCTCCCTCCCGTCACCGCCGGTGCTCCCCTTATATTCGCGCGCGTTCCCCCACTCCTTCAGAGGATTGCCATGCCGGCTCTCGTCCGTCGCCTCGTCGCCGAGGCCTTCGGCACGTTCGCGCTCGTCTTCTTCGGCTGCGCGTCGATCGTGGTCAACAACTTCCCCGGGGTGAACTCCGGCCTGCTCGGGATCGCGCTGGTGCACGCGATCGTGCTCTCGGTCGCGGTGACCGCGACGATGAGCATCTCCGGCGGCCTGGTGAATCCGGCGTTGACGATCGGCCTCTTCGTCGCGCGGCGGCTCGATGCCGCGACCACGATCGCGTACATCATCGTCCAGGTGATCGCCGCCATCGTCGCGGCGTGGGCGGTGACGCTCTGCTTCCCGCAGGGGGTCGGCAAGCTGGTGGCGTGGGGCACGCCCATCATCGGCAACTCGGTGACGCTCGCGGGTGCGATCGGCATCGAGGCGCTGCTGACGTTCTTCCTGATGTCGGCGGTGATGGGAACCGTGGTGTCGCCGGACGCGCCGAAGGTGGGCGGCTTCGGCGTGGGGCTCACGCTGTTCTTCTGCATCCTGATCGCCGGCCCGCTCACCGGGGCGTCGGTCAATCCGGCGCGCGCGTTCGGGCCGGCGCTGCTGTCGGGGACGTGGACCGGGCACATCGCGTACTGGGTGGGGCCGATCATCGGAGCCATCATCGCGGCGGTGCTGTGGGACCGGGTGCTCCTGCCGCCGAGGGTTCGGAGCTGACGTCGCGCCGGGGCCGATGCCCGCCCGATCAGCCGCCGGCGGCGCGGCGGGCGCGGCGCCAGAGGCTGATGCCGTAGACCAGCAGGATGATGGTCGCGACGACGTACGCCGCCACCATGTAGCCGCCGTTCTGCGGAGGCTCAACCGGCATCGGTCGCCTCGCGCGCTCGGAGCGCCAGCCCGAGTCCGTAGCGCATGGTCACCAATCCCACGTAGAGCAGCAGGAAGCAGAGCGCCGAGATCAGCAGCGTGCGGAGCATCTCGGACGGCAGCGACGGCGCGCTCGGCTTCAGCACGACGGGCTGCGGGTGCAGGGTGCGGAAGAGATAGACGCTCAGGTGGATGAACGGCACCAGCAGGAGTCCGAGAATGCCCACCACGGCGCTGAACCGCGCCCGCTCCTCCGGATCGTGCAGTGCGGCGCGGAGCGACAGGTAGCCCACGAAGAGAAAGAAGAGAAACAGCGTCAGCGTGAGCCGCGCATCCCAGGTCCACCACGTGCCCCAGATCGGCTTGGCCCAGATCGGGCCGGTGGTGAGCATCACCGCGCTGAACGCCACACCCACCTCGGCCGACGCTTCGGCGAAGCAGTCGAGCCGCGGATCGGCGAGCCAGAGGTAGAGCGCGCTCACGATCCCGACCAGCGAAAATGCCAGCAGCGCATCCCACGCCGCCGGCACGTGGAGGTAGAAGATCTTCTGCGCGAGCCCCTGCCGTGCCTCCTCCGGCGTGAAGCGCAGCGCCAGGACGTACACCCCCGCGATGCCGATGGCGGCGATGATGCTGAGCGCCCGGCCGCGGCGCACGATCCGCCGAGCGTCCGCCAGCAGCGGCTCGGGGGGTGAGAGAGCGGTCATTCGTCCACGATCGCGGGAAAGAGGAGCGTCGAGAGGGTGACGAACACGACGTCGTAGAGCGCGAGTAACCTAAGCCAGCCCGCGACCTCGCTCAACGGACGGGCGGCCAGCAGCCGCGCGGTCGCCTGCACCGCCGCGATGAGCGGCGGCGCCATGAACGGCAGCAGGAGCACCGGCAGCATCAGCTCGGCGAAGCGCGTCCGCACCGCCATCGCGCTGAACACCGTCCCCACCGCGACGAAGCCGATGGTCGCCAGCGCGATCACGCCGGCCAGCGGCAGCAGCGCGCCGGCGAGCCCGACATTGAAGAAGAGCACGAAAAGCGGCAGCGCCACCGCTTCCACCACGCTGACGAAGGCGACGTTGGCGAGAAACTTCCCCAGGAAGAGTGCCTCGCGCGGGACCGGCGCGAGCAGCAGCCCGTCGAGCGCGCCGTGCTCCCGCTCTACGTGAAAGGCGCGGTTGAGCGCCACGATCGCCGCGAAGGCGAAGGTGATCCACAGCACGCTTGGCGCGAGATCGATGGTGGCGACGGCACCGGGATCGCGGGCGAAGAAGAAGATCACCAGCACCAGCGTCGCGAACACCAGCGCCGAGATGAGGGCGGTGCGGCTCCGGAGCTCGGCGCGCACGTCCTTCGCCGCGATCACCAGCGCCAGCCGGAGCGCGCTACCCATGCGCCGGCTCCGAGGCCGCGGCGCAGCGGGCGAGGAAATCGTCCGGCGCGGCGGAGCGCGGCTCACGCAGCGCCCAGCGCCCGCCGGCCAGCGCCGCCACGTCGGTCGCGAGATCCCACGCCTCCGCCGGCTGGTGCGTCACCAGCACCAGCGCCGCGCCGGCCGCCCGGCGCGCCACCCGCGCGGCGCGGCGCGTCTCAGCCGCGGCGGCCACGCGTCCCGGGAGCGGGTGGGCCACCAGCAG